>JBBDRV010000098.1:0-7551 GCA_040905285.1 Balneolaceae bacterium
CAATCAAGAATGACTGCTAAATATCATCTACAGACGGCTATTACCCCATTTGCATATAAAACTTAATTTTATCAAGACTCGGCTGCAATACATAAAATCACGTAATTTGTCTACGTAAAAATACGTAAAACCTATGATCCGGATAAATGCCCTTCCTGAAGAGCATACCGCACAAGTCCTGCAGTATTTTTAATCTTCAGTTTCTGGAGCAGGTTGGAGCGGTGGGTTTCCACTGTTCTGGGACTGATAAACAGCAGTTTGGCAATTTCCTGACTCGTGTAACCGTCGACGATCAACTGCAATATCTCGGCTTCCCTTTTGGTGATCTGTTCAAGCGTCTTCTGACCGCTGCGGTTTTGGGTGATACGGGCATAACGTTCAGTCATCAGGCTGGAGACGGAATCGCTGAAAACCTTTTCCCCCTGTGCTGCAGACTGGATCGCTTCCCTGAACTTTTTTTTATCGATACTTTTTGAGAGGCAGCCAGAAACACCTGCTTTAAGGGCCTGGTTCAGGAGTGTTACATTTATACTGTCGGTGAGAATGATTACCCTGGCTTCATTATTTGTACTGAAGATCTTCTGCATGAATTCACTGATGTTCAGATTTTTCAGAGTATTGGAAATCAGACAGATATCCGGTTGAATTTTTACATACAGCCTTAGCGCTTCCGGTGCCGACTGGGCAGTTTCTGCAATATCAATGGTACGCGAGCCATTCAGTATCGTTAATATGCCCGATAGAGCAATATCCGAACTTTCTGCAATGAGAACCCGAACTTTAGCCATGACTGACCCCTCTTATCTTGTCTATAGATGTTAAATATAACAGATTAGGCGAAAATATAAACTGATTATGAACCCGGCTTTCAAGAGGAGGTCAGCTGGAAGAGTGCCTGAAGGGAGATCAGGCTTTTGGCTGACCAGAGAATGGTTCTCAGCCAGTTGGTGTCAGTCAGTTTTTTTACGAACTCTTCATTATATCCTTTGTTAAGCCGGAAATGGGCAGGCAGCTGGATAAAGAAGGTGGAAAGCCACAGGATTGCCACAATAATCAGCCCACCCAGGTGATACAGGAAAAACTGCTCTGCATTTGAGGCGAGATAGATACTGGATATAAGTTCTCCAGCCATAAAAGGGCCGGCTATAAATACACTGCGGCTGACTATAAACCGGTGGTGACGTTTAAACTCAGCCCGGTATAACCTGGGAAGGACCGGATAGTAGACAATTTGCATAAACCAGATGATACCTGTGAGAATCAGGCTGCAGGCTGTATTTAATAAAAATACCCAAACTAATTCTTCTGTCATGGTTGTAAGCGAATGGTTTACAGATTGTTTATTTTCAGCTTTTCGATCAGACTTGAGCTGACTGCAGCGACCGCAGTACAGGTAACACGATAAGAAATAATAATAACCGGAAAGAAAAAAATTTAATGAGCTGGAAACGTACACATACCTGTGGGGAACTGGGACTGAAACAGAAGGGTGAAAAGGTTATTCTGAATGGCTGGGTCGATGTACGCAGAGACCTTGGGGGTGTTATATTTGTGGACCTGAGGGACAGATACGGCGTGTCACAGGTCGTTTTTGACCTCGAGAATGAGGTATTGCACAAAGAAGCGGAACAGCTGCGTTCTGAATATGTGATCGGCGTTAAGGGAACGGTCTCCCGGCGGGATCCGGAGAATGTAAACCCCGACAGGAAAACAGGAAAAATTGAAGTAAGGGCAGATTCCCTTAAGATTTATTCACGGGCGGAAACACCGCCTTTCGAGATTAAAGACAAGATTGAAACAGGTGAAGAGGTACGCCTGCGGCATCGCTATCTGGATTTAAGGCGTCCTGAAATGCAGCAGAATCTGATCCTTCGTTCAGAAGTCTGTCAAACAGTTCGTAATTTTTACCACGATCGTCAATTTCTCGAGGTGGAAACACCTGTACTAATGAGAAGCACACCGGAGGGGGCCCGGGATTATCTGGTCCCGAGCCGAGTCAATCCAGGCAAATTTTTTGCCCTGCCGCAAAGTCCGCAGACCTATAAGCAGATCCTGATGGTTTCCGGCATGGATCGATATTTTCAGATTGTCAAATGCTTCCGGGATGAAGATCTGAGAGCAGATCGTCAGCCGGAGTTTACACAGGTGGATGTGGAATTGTCTTTCGTGGATGAGGAGGAGATCTTTGAAATTCATGAAAAACTGATGGCCCGTATCTGGAAAGAACATATGGGAACCGATGTTTCTACTCCGTTTCCGAGATTAAGTTATGGAGAGGCGATGTCCAAGTATGGATCGGACAAACCTGATACCCGCTTTGGAATGCATATATCCGATCTTTCGGACATTGTTGGCGACAGCGATTTTAAAATATTTTCCGGTACAGTGAAGGATGGCGGAAAGGTCCTTGCAATTACTGTTCCCGGACAGGGTTCGATGGGTCGCGGGGTAATCGACCGCCTGACCGAAGAAGTGAAAGTCCAGACGGGAGCGGGTGGACTGATTTATATCAAATCGGAAGGGGGGCGGCTGAATTGCAGTGTAGGTAAATTTCTGAAAGATAAAACGGTTCTGGAAATGACCCGAAAATCCGGGGCAGATGACGGGGACCTCGTACTGATACTGGCAGGACCGCAACCTGCCGTATACCGGCAGATGGGGGCGCTCAGATTGATGATGGGTAAAAGATACAGCCTGATCGATTCAAAGCAGCCTCATTTTTTGTGGGTTACGGAGTTTCCACTGGTCGAGTGGGATAATGAAACACAGCGATTTCATGCACTGCATCATCCGTTTACAGCTCCGCTTGACAGGGATGCGGGGCTGATGGAAAAAGAACCGGCCCGGGTTCATGCGAGGGCTTATGACCTGGTGCTGAACGGCAATGAAATAGGCGGGGGATCGATCCGTATTCACGACCAACAGCTGCAGAAACAGATGTTCAGTATTCTTGGAATCGATGAGGAGGAAGCGCAGGAAAAATTCGGATTCCTGCTGGATGCTTTCAAATATGGTGCACCGCCGCACGGTGGTATCGCCCTTGGCCTGGACAGACTGGTAATGCTGATGGCCGGCGCGGGCAGTCTTCGTGATGTCATCGCGTTTCCAAAGAATCAGAAAGCGCAGAGCCTGATGGATAACAGCCCCGATGTGGTTGATGAAAAGCAGCTAAAAGAGCTCCATATAGCTTTGAAACTTCCACCGGGTTACTCACTATCGGAAACATAAATTCAAAAACCGGAACAAAATCGTGAAAACTGCAGGTATAGACGGCTGCAAGGCCGGATGGGTATTGATCACTTTTGACGAAGAGAATCCCGAATACCGGGTTCTGCGGTCAGATAGAGATCTTGAGCAGGCATTTAATGAGTTTGAAAAGATTTTCATCGATATACCTATCGGGCTCAATGACGAGGTTTATACCAGGACGTGTGATGAAGAACTACGGCGTGTCCTGGGAAGCGACTATGCGGCAAGTGTTTTCAGCCCACCGATCCGTCCGGCCCTGCATGCCCCCACGTATGTGGAGGCAAGTATGCAGAGCTATGAATACACGGATAAAAAACTGACGCTGCAAGCCTGGAATATAACGCCCAAGATCAGGACGGTCGACCTTCTCCTTCAACAGAACCGGTCCCTGCAGGAAAAAGTACTGGAGAGCCATCCGGAACTTCTGTTCATGAATCTGAACGGTGGCATGATTTACCAGAAAAAACAGACCAAGAAAGGCTTGAAGCACAGGCTTGACCTGGTGTCTGCTCACGAGCCGGTCGCAGTCGATTTCTTCAGGGAGGTTAAGGAACAGTTCAGAAGGAATGAAGTGGAAGAAATTGATATTGTGGACGCCATGGCGCTGGCGTACGGGGCAAAGACAGCTGCAGAGAGGCGGGCCAAAACATTACCCCGGCCGCCGGAGACTGACAGCAAAGGGCTAACTATGGCTGTACACTATGTCTGAACCGTCTGAGCCGGCACAGCCGGGTCTGTTGTCTTAATCATTGGTTTCCCCGCTGTTTACCAGAATGTTTCTGTATTTGATTCCTGTCTTATTCACTCTGTTCACACCGTTGAAAGCTGCAATCCTGTAAGCTTCTGTATAAGAGGGATAATTGATAACATGTTGAAAAAAATAGCGGATGTCGCCGTCATTGGCCATAACACTTTGTCCCAGGTGGATCAGATCCGTGGCCCCTTCTCCGATGATATGCACACCAAGTAACTTCAGGTTTTTTGTAGAAAAGATCAGTTTCAGGATCCCCTCATTCTGATGACTGATATCCGCCTGGGTAACATTGCTGTAGTAAGCCCGCCCGACCGTAACATCCAGATTCAATTTCCCCGCATCGTGTTCGGTCAGGCCGATTCCGGCAATTTCAGGAAGTGTATAAATACCAAACGGGATATCCGTCTGCAATTCCCGGGAAGGGATTCCAAACATATTACAGGCAGCCAGGCGTCCCTGTACAAATGAAACCGAGGCCAGTGTGGGAAAACCGATTACATCACCTGCGGCATACACCGGTTCACAAGGGGTTTGATAATGGTTGTCAACAGGTATGAATCCGTCTTTATCTACACGTATACCCAGTTTATCCAGTCCGATTTTTTCAGAATTCGGCTGATATTTTCCAAAATAGAGAACATGCTCTGTTTCAATCACTTGCACCCTGTCCTGATCCCTGGATTTGAAACAGACTTCAGTACAATTCCTCAGGTCGTTATTTCGGATTTTGGTAACTTTTGCATCATTGTAGACGGTGATTTGCCTTTTAGCGAGAGACTCATGCAGCTGTTCCCTGATTTCATGATCGAGATATACGAGGTAGTCCTCCATCTCATTCAGTATGGAGACCCGGGCACCGAGGGCTCCAAAAACAGTGGCGTATTCAAAAGCATTAATACCTCCCCCCATAATAACGAGACGGCGGGGTATATGTGTGAGATCCAGGATCGATTCATAATTCAGAATTTCGGAATCGGAATAAAGTTTTTTTGACGGCGGATTAGGGCTGCTTCCCGTAGAGACCAATATGTAACGGGCGCTGTAGGTTTTGACTCCACCCGACTTGTCCGTCACTTCCACCGTATGTTTATCAACAAGTTCACCGAAACCCCCAATCGTATCTATTTCATTTTTAAGGAGGTCTTCTTTTACTTTCCGGTTCTTGGATTCCAGTATCTCCTGTTTATAGCGGAGCAGATCTTCCATTTTGAAAATCTCGAACGGCCGTTGCCTTTTTTCATTTCCAAACTGGGTGTGGTACCGGTAGATTGTTTTTGCGGCTTCTCTCAATGCCTTGCTGGGTACAGTGCCTGTATTGATCCAGGTTCCTCCCAACTGATCTGCCTTGGTTTCAACAACCAATACCTTCTTTTCAAATTTAGAGCCCTGCATCGCACATGAAAAGCCGGCAGGTCCACTGCCGATTACAATAAGGTCGTAATCAAAAGACATAAATTAGGTTTGTTTAAGTGAAAATAATGCTCCAGGTCAGTTATGCAGACTCCTCGCCTGATCACACCTGTTTTTCTACACAATTCTGATCGCCGGACAGTTCCGGTGGCGTACAGGTGCAGCCGGCTGCTTTTGTCAAAAGACAGGATAAAAAAGAGTGCAGGGAGAGAGGATGTTTGGAACGAATCATGGTTGCAGATTGATTTAGTACAAACATAAGTAGATATTAACGTATTGATAGGGAAAACGTTAGCTAATTTTTAATCGAAATAAGAAACACAAAGGAAAAAAATGGCTTATAAACTTCCGGATCTACCATATGAATATGATGCCCTGGAACCTGTGATAGATGCAAAAACGATGGAGATCCACCACACCAAGCACCATCAGGGATATACGAATAAATTGAATGCGGCACTGGAAGGCCACGCATTTGCCGATTTACCCGTCGAAGAAGTGTTAAAGCGGATCAATGAAGTGCCTGAAAACAAACGTCAGGCGGTTATCAATAACGGCGGGGGATATGCCAACCATAATCTGTTCTGGAAAATACTTTCCCCGGACGGCGGCGGCAATCCTTCGGGAAAACTTTCGAACGCTATTGATTCAACCTTTGGCAATTTTGATGATTTCAAGGAGAAGTTCAGCAGTGCTTCTGCCGGACAGTTTGGCTCCGGATGGGGCTGGTTATGCGTTGACAGCAGCGGGAACCTGAAAGTGATCTCAACTCCAAACCAGGATAGCCCCTATATGAATGGTCTGACCCCCATTCTCGGTCTTGACGTCTGGGAACATGCTTACTATCTGAAATATCAGAATCGCCGACCGGATTATATCAAGTCATTCTGGGATGCAGTAGACTGGAACCGGGTTTCAGAGAACTATGCCGCATTCTGACAGGACGGATGGATTTACCGGATAGCGGTATATACCGGTTGCAATATAGATGCGGTCTGCAACAACCGGGTGAAAAGGCTCTCAGTCTGAAGGGGGCCTTTTTTCATGGATCCCTGTCCGGCAGTCATAGCGGACTGCCAAGGTGTATATACGAGAAAGCAAATATATACGTATATTAGTTAGTCACAGTAAACTCAAAAAGAGATCAATTATGCAATTTGGATTTGGAATCGGCCCAGACACTTCCTGGATGCGAAAAGAACTGACAGATCTTGGAGTTGAAGAACTCAAGACGCCTGAAGAGGTGGATACAGCGATGAAGGAGAGGCAGGGAACCATGCTGCTTGCCATTAATTCTGTCTGCGGATGTGCCGCAGGAAATGCCCGTCCGGGTTTAAAAATTGCCCTGGACAAAACAGATAACAAACCGGACCGGCTTACCACCGTTTTTGCCGGTCAGGATAAGGAAGCAACTGAAAAGGCCAGGAGTTATTTCAGTGAGTATCCTCCGTCTTCCCCGGCTTTTGCATTTTTTGCAGATGGTGAAATTAAAGCGATGATTCCCCGTCACCGGATAGAGGGGCGTACCAGTGAGGAGGTTGCAAAGGATTTGATCATGGTGTTTGATGCCTTTGCGGATCAGGAAGAAACCAAAGCAGAGTAGGTTCCTCCGGTTTTTCTTATGGCGGGGTGGAAAGGTCATCTGTTCTGATGCTTTTTCACTCATGCTTTCTCAATTTCGGCGGATGGTCGGCATAAAAAAGACGTTTCACTGTCCATTTTTTCAATAGCTGAAGGTCTGCTTGAGAGATTGGGAATGGGTAAGTACCTGTTCGAAAACATCTTGGAGTTTCTCCCCGGCTATATTGAAAACAGGGAAATATTTTCTCAGAACAGGTTGACTTGAATAGGGTGTAGTCTCTATATTTGTAATCCTTTCAACGAAACAAAAAAGCCGCTTTTTTTTGAAAGAATCTGTGAAATAAACAGATGAAAAGTGGGTTTATAACAGGGTCACAGAAGTAAATAACCCGATTGTTGTCGTGAATGTTCTTTAACAGATTGAAGTAATAAGCAGATCGTTGTGTGAGCCTATAAGAAGATCAATTTCCAAAGAGGTCAGATTCTAATAATTGTAGTAACTATTACAATGGAGAGTTTGATCCTGGCTCAGGACGAACGCTGGCGGCGGGCCTAAC
>JBBDRV010000099.1:0-7544 GCA_040905285.1 Balneolaceae bacterium
ATAATACCGGACTTCCTGAATGCTCTGTGACGATGTCGGCAACTGCAGGCCGGTTGTATCCAGCTCGTCAGCGTACAGCTTCATCTGTATCAAGTCGATTTCCGGCTGGTGCACAATGAATGAATCGACCGGCTGGGACAGGTGATACCGGACCACGTAACCCAATCCGTCACTGCGTTCTACAGACGAGATTCTGTTGAGTTCAACCTGGGCGGAAACAGGCAGGGCTGAAAACAGTGTGATGAAAAGGGGGGCCAGCAAGGTTACCGCCGGGTGACGGTCAAAGCCCTTCGGTTTAGTCATATATATTAAAGGTATCTCTGATTGGGGGCTTTGCGAACACCCGGTTATAAAGCGGAGCTTTTGCAAAACCGTTCTTTTACACCGGTTCTTCGTTATCACAGATTTTAAACCGTTGCATATTATGCATATGTGAGGATTTACAATCTGATCTGGCCTCGATCCGGCACAAAATTTCAGGTTTTTCAAAGGCTCCAAAGCGTTTGCGAAGCCTTCTGATTTTAAATTAGAGCAATGTCAGTATCTGTAAATGTATACTTAAATTAAAGGATTCTCACTGTTTTTCACAACTGTTACTTGCATGGTTTCTTTTAAAAAACCATTAATTTTTTCTTATATGACAATACCGTATAAACAGTCACGCAAGCAACAGGAACAGGGCGGGTCTGCCGGCTAATGAGGTCATTTTTCGCTGTTTCCACTTGTATACCGGCAGGCTCACCACCTCTTCATCGGGCATGGTCAGATTGACAGCCACTGCCAATCTGGTTTCAGGCTTGCAGAGACCGATCAGGGTTTCCAGCAGCGGGTCGTTCCTGAAAGGGGCTTCCATGAAAATCTGGGTCTGTCCCGACCTGCCGGAGTCCGTTTCCAGCTCACGTATTTTTTTCTGCCGCTGTTTGTCATCGACAGGCAGATAGCCGTGAAAGGCAAATTGCTGGCCGTTCATGCCGGAAGCCATAAGGGCAAGAAGAATGGACGAGGGGCCGCTCAGGGGGCGGATCGTATGCCCCGCATCATGAGCCATCCGTACCAGCTTTGCGCCCGGATCCGCTACGCCGGGCGCTCCCGCCTCGGACATCAGCCCCGTGTCCCCCTTTTTCAGGAGAGTCAGGAAACTGAATATTTCGCTGTCCGGTGTTTTTTTGTTGAGGACCCGGAAATCAGGTTCGAACGGCTTCAGGGGATGGCCGATCCACTGAAGAAAACTCTGGGAGGTACGGATATTTTCAACGACAAACCGGCGCAGTCCCCTGACGATATCCAGGGTGTGTTCCGGCAGCGCAGGATTTTCCCTGCGTTTTCCAAGCGGAGTCGGTATCAGGTAGAGAGTTCCCATCGGTCAGCTGTAATCAGGGTCCATACGCTCTATGATCACTGACTCGTCCCCATCCCGTACTTTTCGGTTGGCATAACGGGAAGCGTATGCTGCCAGAACAAGTGTTGCCAGCAGTCCGATAAGGGTGACGGTAATATTGATCCACACGATGCTTTTTTGCAGATCATACGTCGTGAGGATCACAATGGGGCGATAGGAGTCCGATTGATACCGCACCGGTATCCGTTCGGAGTTCATGATGGACTGCGCCATCTGAACAGGCAGCGACAGCTTCTGCTGTATTTGCCGGTCCCCCGTATTGAAAGAGAGAACCACATACCCGTTGGTCTGGGCAGCTATCTGCTTGATGTCGAAGTCGATGACCTCGGCGCTGTAACTGGTGCCGGTACGGTAGGTCTCGCCGATGCCTTTCAGGACCATCAGCTGATACGCATTCATCAGTAAAAAGTAGAGGGGCAGCAGCCAGATAATATGGATGAATCTGTATTTGTTCATTTTCGTGTGTGCTGATTGTTTAGTTGATGACAAAACGTTCCGTTACATCTTTCATTCTCTCTTTCAGCTCCGGATCCCAGATGAGACGCTGCTGGAAATCCTGGTGCATGTGATTGCTGGACATATGGAACCAGACGGCGATATGTATCTGATCGAAGAAGACAGCCTGTATGGTGGTTTCCCCGGTGTCGGCGGATATGCCGGCGTCGATCCCGTTCAGCAGTCCGATTCGGTTATCGTACAGGGCTGCGTATTCACGGAAGTTGCGGCTTATGGCCGTTTCGTCAGCATACAGAAGCCAGTCCAGGATGCGTTTACTGGCGTCTTCTGAAATGAAATCCCCGTTCCATACGTCGGTCAGGGCACGGGTGATGTCATTCGCGGTGGTTTGCGGAAAGAGGGCAAGCAGGTCGCGTTCCTGCATGAAATTGTTGCCCAGCCGGTCCTCCTGCAGTATTTCCAGCCATTCATCCCGGACGTCTCCCGCTGAAAACCGCTCACTGTTCATGTATGCGGATTCCTCCAGTGCGGCCCGCGGTTCAGAGGACCAGCCGGCCAGAAGGCTGTCATGGGATACGCGCTGTATGGAAGGGGCAAGGGTGATAAACAGTCCGGAAAAGGGAAGGGGCGGGTCCGTATTATCCAGGTTCATCTCTTCGTACAAGGCACGGACAGGCTCTTTCCCCAGTCTGATAAGAAGATAGTCGGCCAGCGCCAGGCTGTTGTTATCGGCAAGCAGCCGGACGGCATGGTCAGTACGAATGGTTCCGTCCTCTTCAATGAATCCCTTCTCCAGGCCTTCCCTGTAAGCGGCCTGATGGATCGTTTCCCCCACTTGCGGGAGCTGGTATTTGCTGATGCTGTCCCAGTCCAGCTTCCGGGAAGGATCCATGTCCCCCTGTTCAAAGGCAGCGGAATAGGCGGCCAGAATAAAGAAGTTTGAAAGGGCACCCATGGACCTCGGGGTGTTTTCACGCAGGTATATTGCCGAACCGGGCTGTCCGGGGACCACACTGGCAATGGATACCATGTCCGGGTGTGCTTCAATATATTCAGTCAGCCCCAGCATGGAATACGTTTTTTCAACCCACTCGCTGCCTTCGGCCATTGCATCCCTGTTCTCAAAAAGCATTTCAAACGAACTGCGGTTCAGTCCGAAAACCAGCAGGAATATCAGGAGGGCTGCTCCGAGAAAAAAACCGAGGAATTTGATGGCTCTGCGCAAATCAGGAGGATTGGAATGAAATTTCAGTTTGAATCACAGTTGAAATAATCGATTGAATGAAATAACCGATGGAAATAACCGGCTGTATATCAGTTGGAATAAAATGTATTGCTTTGAAGCAGCCTGTAGTACTGCCTTGCCGGATCACGGTAATATACAAAGGTTACGTATTCCTGACGAGGTGATCTGAAGTGGTCATCAAAAACAAGATCCTGAACCCGGCCCTCTTCTGCCAGTACGTACTTGTACGAGTAGGAGCCTTCCTTGACAAAGGTGTTGACTTCCCGGAATCCGCTTTCCGGATTGTATGGCATTGCAAATTCCTCCAGCAGCAACCAGCTGTTAAAATCTCCGACAAGGTACACCTCGCCGCCTGCCCCGACAGGCTGTTGCGGCTGAAACCGGAAGAGGAGATTGCCGTACCGTGCATCCGGGTCCGGATCGGGACGCCCGAAACGCGATCCTCCCGGGGTCCCTCCGGACCCGCCCAAACCCTGGACGTCTTCCCTGAGAACCAGCATCGGTGGTACCTGATCCGGCCTGTATTCCCGGACAAGGCCTCCGGGGGCGGAGACATCGGCCAGGTTGAGCGAACGCACTTCATAATCTCCGGTGAATGCCTGTTCCCTGGAAATTTCATAAAAGACTTCACCCGGGGTGGCCGTATCCCAGATATCCGCCTGCAGCGTACGCCCCCAGAACTGGTTTTGAGTGAAGTAATATTCCAGATCGAACCGGGGCATATCGATAAAATCCGGATAGGTATAGGTGCTGTTGGGTATATCCCTGGTCCTGAGATTTTCTCTCGGGACGGTGACTGTCTCCACGGAAGAGCGTAAATTCCCTTCATTCTCGTGGATAAAGAACGGGAGTGCAAAAACGGGTTCCCGGCTTTCGAAATCTTCTACATGAATCATATAGTTGCCGCTTTTGGTGAAGGCAAGGTCCCGGTTCGGGAACCGATATTCATACTGCCTGTAGGAGGGACGCTGTGTCCTGCCCGGAGTTCCGCTGCCGAAGAATGCTTCGGGAAATCCCTCCATATACTCTTCGGGCGGAAGGGGAGAACGGGACCAGTCGGGATCGTGGTGTGTAACGGATACCCTGAACTGGCGGGTGCCTTCCCCGATCATATCGAACCTGAGCATCAGCTGCTGATTTGAATCCAGGCGGATGACCGGTGCCGAGTCGACGGATCCGCTCCGGAAGAGCTGCAGTGAGTAGATATCCGGATGGCCGACCGTCTGGCCGGGCGCGGTGAACAGATTCTCCAGTGCCGGCTGCCTGCCGGTTTCATAATCGATATCCTGTTCACTCATCCAAAGCTGACAGCCGGAGGCGGTCATTAATAGCAACAGGACGATATTAGGTATGAAATGTGCCTTCAAAAACAGTTGTGGCCGGACCTTCCAGTCTGATCTTGTTATAGGATTTTGTAGATAAATTAAATGTGAAATGGACTGTCAGGGTTCCTCCCTTCACCTGTACGTCAGCAGAATAGTCCCCGGGGCTGTTTTTTTCCTGATGATGCCAGGCAAGGGCGGCTGCAATGGCACCGGTGCCGCAGGCCAGGGTCAGATTTTCCACTCCCCGTTCGTACGTCTGCAGTTTCAGGGCGTCCGGGCTAACACTCATAAAATTGACATTGGTTCCTGCAGGGGAAAACAATTTGTGATACCGTAAAGTACGACCTTTTTCAATCAATTCGTCTTCGTTGTCCAGCCGGGTTTCGGGGACCGGCAAGACCACATGTTCCGTGTTTGTATAGACCTGTAAAAGATCCTCTCCATCCACGGTCAGCGGGGTGACACGGGTTTCAAGCGGAAAATGAATAATGACGCCGGTGTCCACCGTGTTGGCTGTGTTGTAGCCGGGGGGGTTGCCGGCGGAGTTGCCGGCGGCGTCTGTGTCGCCGTCGGTTTCTGTGGTACCAGTGTCGTCACCGGCGGTTTCTGTGGTACCAGTGTCGTCGCCGGGGGTTTCTGTGGTACCAGTGTTGTCACCGGCGTTGTCACCGGTCAGTTCACCCCGGTACAGTTTATCATGAACACGGAATAAAATATCATTCTCATACCCCAGATCACGTGCAAAGCGTACAAAACAGCGTGCGCCGTTTCCGCACATGCCGGCGTCACTCCCGTCCGGATTCCTGTAGTGCATAACCAGTTCACTGTCGGAGCTTTCCAGCAGAATCAGGCCGTCGGAGCCGATGCCGAATTTCCTGTCGCTGACTTTTTGTGCCAGTCCGGCAAAATCACCGGGGCTGACGGATGCATCGCGATTGTCAATCAGTACGAAATCATTTCCGGCAGCCTGCATTTTTGTGAAAGGGAGAATTTTCATCAGAAAGCTCCTGTGTTTAATGCCGGCAGATGCTGCCAGGACTGTTCGTCGGGGATGACCGGATCTTTTCCGCGCATTAAAAAACTGAACCTGAAGGCCAGAGCCGTAAAAACCAGTTTAAACTGGACATTTTGATACAGCACTCCGCTGAGTCCCTGCAGCTGGCTGATCATGTCCGGAATACGGGCATCCCCCAGGGCTTCACAAAAGCTTTGTATGGGTTCAATCTGGTCGATATTGATGATCAGGTCGGTGTTTTGGGTCTCCCGGTAAATCATCAGGTCCCTGAGCATGATCTCGAGGGCGTTGCAGAGTGCGATCTGGTTTTCGATATTAAGTTTTCCCTGCCAGTCCTGAATGAGGGTCATCAGTTCACCCGCATCCTGGACATAGGCCATGCGCAGAAACCGTATGACCTCACTGCGGGTTTCCTGCATCCGGCCGATATCGTAGTATCTGGCAAGGGCGTAATTTCCGCCTGTTGTCCGGGCAAGCCAGGTGGCATCTTTCCTGCTGAAGCCGTCATACGTGACCAGTCCCCCGATAATCTCCTCTTCTTCGAGGGGCCCGAGCCGGATTTGCCTGCAGCGGGACAATATGGTCGGGAGGATCTGATCCGCCGCGCCGGTCGTAAGCAGAAAAATCACATCTTCAGGAGGTTCTTCAAGCAGTTTAAGGAAGGAATTGGCCGCTTCTTTCCGCATGGACTCGATTTCGGTTATAATGATTACCGTATACCGGCCTTCATTGGGCTTTAAATTGCATTTCGGCCGTATTTCTTTCTTGAAATAGTCGATCGGATAGAAGGCCTGCCTGTTTTTGGAAGAGGTGTCGTCGTCAAGAACCGGCCTCTGCCTGAAATCGACAACTTCATACGGATCCCCGTTGAGAAGAGACAGGCGGTTTTTCATTTCGGTGCTTCTTGCCTGGGGGCTGTCGGCGACGGCTTTGGGCAGCGGTATGAACAGGTGGATGTCCGGGTGGTTGAACCAGCTGGATTTTTTTGATCGTGTGCGATCCCCGAGGGCGGTAAGATTGCTGATGCCGTTCAGCATTTCGGCGAATGCCAGTGCGAAGGCGGTTTTCCCCACTCCCCGCGGCCCGGTGAACAGATAGGCATGAGAGGAGCGTCCGGATGATATTGCCCGCTCAAGCTGTTCCCGTACGTTTTGCTGGCCTATCAGCCGCCGATTGCCGAAGGGATTCATGTCAGGCTGCATGTCGGGTTTATCTATTCTTCCCATATGAAATCGAACAGGAGTATTCCGGTCGTTATCGTCACTCCCGCATATCCGGTCAGGGCCATTAAATCATTGACTGCTGCAGGATCCGACCCTTCAACAAGAGCAACACGTGTGATCCTTGTCAAGATAAGCAACAGCGGAACCAAAAGCGGAATTGAAAGAACGGAAAATACCGCTCCCCGCCGGTCGGCCCGGGAGATCATGGCAGAGGTCATTGTGGTAACAGCTGCAAGGCCTAGTGCTCCCAGGATGACAGCCATTGCCAGGTAACCGTAGTTTAGGATACCCATGCCCATCATAAACAGATACAGGGTAAATGTGAAGAGGTTCAGCGTAAGGAGAAAGAAAAAATTGTAAAGCAGCTTGCCTGTATATACATCCGAGGCCCGGGCATTCAGCCGGAGCAGGGGCCATGTCTTCTGCTCCGTTTCAAGGACAAATGAGCGGGCCATACCCGAAAGGGCCGCAAAAAGGATGATGATCCACACCAGTCCGCTCCTCGGGGACGGATCCATCTGTTCCGCTCTGAGAGTAAACAGGATCACCAGAAGGGATGCGCCTGTGAAGGCCAGCAGCGTATTTATGGCATATCTGGTCCTGAGTTCCAGCAGCAGGTCTTTCCTGAAGACGGCAAAAATAGCGTGGATCATGGTTTAAAGAAGCATATGTTGAACGGTATGTGATAAAGAACGAGACAGGCAGGAAGATTCATCAGACGATTTTCACTCTGTCAGCGTTGTCGAAAAAGCCATTTGTCTGCCGCCTGAAGATATAGCTGTTTTTTCTTTGAATGATAGGACAGACACTCCCTATATTCAATCCTAATTAGTGTCTCTAAGAAAACGTCAATCTCTGCGTTCCACTTGCCCCAAAAATG
>JBBDRV010000100.1:0-7528 GCA_040905285.1 Balneolaceae bacterium
CCCTGATAATCCGCATTTGCTTTTACAGCCTCCAGGCACAAGTCGGCAAATGACTCCTTTGCATCAATCACGACGGCATCCTTGGCCCCCAGCTTGATTGCCTTTTCCCTGATCTGGTCAAGATTGTCCGAGGTCTGGCCGATATTGATTGTCAGTGCGATCACCTCACACTCGTACTCCTCCCGGATCCATTTAAGCATCACGCTCGTATCCAGCCCTCCGGAGTAGAGCAGCAGGCAGGTGTCAAAACTTCCCTTTTCAGCTTCATGAGAAGCCACTTTCTTATATCCGGTTGTCTGTTCCATTTGTTTATTCTTCTTTAAATTTCCGTTGCGTTGAAATTACCCCGATTCCGGCTGATTTGAAACCCTAACGGATCAGAGTGGCAAAAACCCCCTTGGATACGACCATCCTGTTTTTTGCCTGTCTGTATATCCAGGAATCCGGGTGATCGATCACCTCTTCTGTCACCTCCATGCCCCGGTGGGCGGGGAGGCAGTGCATGAACCCCACCCCGGGTTTGGCCTCCGACTGAATAGCCCCGTTCACCTGATACCGCTCAAAATGCCTGATCTTCTCATCCATCTGATCTTCTTCTCCCATTGAGACAAAGGTATCGGTATAAATAACATCCGCATCCTTCACCGCTTCACGTGGATCGGCCGTATGGAAAAAGCTTCCGCCGTATTTTTTTGCCAGTTTTCCAAAATACGCCAGATGCCCGTTTTTCCAGTAATATTTCTCAGGTCCCGCAAACCGGACGTCATGGCCGAATTTAAGGCCAATCTCGATAAGGGAATAGGCGACATTGTTTGAGTCGCCGACAAACGCAATGGTCACCCTCCGGTCTTCCCCGAACTGTTCCTGGATTGTGAACAGGTCGGCCATCGCCTGCATGGGATGGTGCCGGTCGCAAAGAGCGTTGATGATCGGGATTTCCGACTCGGCGGCCATCGCCTGGAGTGTCTCATGGCTGAAAACACGGGCAAAAATGGCGTCACACCATTGCGCAACATTTTTCATGGTGTCGGTCATGGTTTCCCTGCATCCGAATACAGGGTCGACGCCGGATCCGAAAAGGATATCCGCATCGACATGGATCACCCTGCCGTCCAGATGGTTGACAGCTACTTCAGTACCCACCTTGGTCCTCAGGGATGGTTTTTCAAATGCGAAAAGGATGTTTTTATGTTTCAGCGCCGGTTTGAATTCATTCTGGAGCTCCCGGCTCAGAGTGAGCATATCCTGAAGCTCATCCGGTTCGTAATCGCCGATTTTTAAAAAATGGTTCATGAATATGGTCGTGGAAATTTTTGTTGACGGTTCAGGTTATATACAGGTTCATGTTGGATTCGGAGGCAGAAACTGCTTGCTGAAAAGCAAAAAAAAACCCGCTCAAATGTGAATTCGAGTGGGCGTGCAAGTAATTTCCATGGAAACTACACTCATCTCACGCGCCCCTTGGGGCGGCGGCGAAAAGAAAATATTGCAATATTTGGTGTAGTTCTTTTCATTCCCATGAAGCTAAAGATATTCGTGTGTGATATGCAATACCTTTTATTGAAAATATTTCAGAAACTCCCGGTCCGGTTTTTACTGCAAAAAACACTCCGGCTCTTCTTTTGTCTCCTCATGCTCTCTGCCGGCCCCGGAGCCGCCATGCCGGCTGATCCGGAAGATGTTGCAGAGGGCTGGAAAGGCGCCGTCGCAACATCCGTCATCACCCCGGAACAATCCATGTGGATGTCGGGATATGTATCACGGGAGCGGCCATCGGAGGGGACACTGCATGATTTGAAGGCCAAAGCCCTTGCATTAGAGGATGCGGACGGTCATCAGGCCGTGCTCATTACCGCGGATATAAGAAATTTTCCAAAAAACCTGTCCGATGAGATCCGGGACAGGATAGAAAGAGACTACGGCCTGTCCCGCGGGCAAATCCTTTTAAACAGCTCGCATACCCATACGGGACCTCTTCTGTTTACGGACCGGAATCACGTTTATCTCTCTTCACTGACATCCCCGCAGCTTGACAGGGTACGGCGGTATTCAGAAACACTGGTAAACAGGATTGTTTCCCTGGCAGGTGAAGCTCTTGATAATCTGCAGCCCGTCCGGCTGCATGCGGGAAATGGAGTAACACGGTTTCAGGTAAACAGGCGAAACAATTCCGAGCAAAGCCTGCATGAACAGACGGAACTGGCCGGGCCCAACGACTTCTCGGTCCCCGTGATTAAAATAGAGAAACCGTCGGGAGACCTGCTGGCTGTCGTATTCGGATACGCCTGCCATCCCACTGTTCTGAACGGGTACAGGTGGTCGGGTGATTACCCCGGATTTGCACAGCTTGAACTGGAGAAAACGTATCCGGGAACCACAGCTCTTTTTTTCCAGGGGGCCGGCGGAGATCAGAACCCGATCCCCCGCCGGACAGTGGCATTGGCTGAACAATACGGACGAACGCTCGCTTCTGCCGTCAGCAGGGTGCTTGGGGAGGAGATGCGGCCGCTGCCGGCAGAACTGTCGACAGCCTATTCGGAAGTAGACCTGCCATTCAGCGATCTCCCCGCACAGAATGAATTGCAGCGCATTGCGGCGGAGACCCGGGGATATCAGCAGATATGGGCCGCTCATCAGCTTGACATCATGGAGCGGGGTGAAACACGGATGACAGAATACCCCTATCCCGTCCAGGTGTGGAAGCTTGGCGATCAGCCGGTAATAAGCCTGGGAGGTGAACTGGTCACGGATTATGCAATAGAGCTCAAGCGGATTTACGGTCAGGACAGTTTTATACTGGGCTATTCAAATGATGTAATGGCTTATATTCCGTCTGCAGGGATTCTCCGGGAAGGGGGATACGAAGGGGACACATCACACATGGTGAGAGGAATGCCTGCCGTATGGGATGCCACTGTTGAAACGGTTATACTCGGGGAAGTTCTTAAAGTGGCTGAACAGGCCGGGGTAACCGCTCCCTGAACAGGGCCGGACAACGGGGAAGCCTTGTTTTCAGCGCAAAAAAAAACAGGTGGATCTAACGGTGATAATTGCTTATAAATACACACTATGAAAGAAATCATGACTCTGCTGATATGGATATCCGCAACCTTTTTCCTGCTCTGCACCTCCATCAGCGCAACTGCTGCGGGGAACGCGGGTGAAGACCGGGATGATTCCGGCAAAGCCGGACAGGGCTGGAAAGCGGGTGTCGCCAGTGTAAATATCACACCTCAAGCGCCGATGTGGATGGCCGGCTACGGCAACCGCGACAGGCCGTCGGAAGGGAAACTGCACGATCTGTGGGCCAAGGCACTGGCGTTTGAAGATGAAAGCGGCAATCAGTCGATCCTGTTTACGACCGATCTGCTTGGATTCCCCAAAGGCATGTCCGACAGCATCCGGGACCGCATAGAGTCGGAGTACGGATTGTCCCGTTCCCAGATCATACTGAACAGTTCCCATACCCATACCGCCCCCGTCCTGCAGGATGCCCTGGTGGATATCTATCCGCTCGACGATGAACAGTCGGAACGGATCGGGGAGTACAGCCGCCGGCTTGAGGGGATGATTGTCCGACTGGCGGGGGAAGCGCTGAATTCCCTGGAGCCTGTACGGCTTTATGCGGAAAACGGTGTCACACGCTTTCAGGTAAACCGGCGGAACAACGATGCATCAGCCCTCGACCGGCAGACCTCGCTGAAGGGTCCAAATGATCATGCCGTACCGGTTATTAAAGCAGAGAACGAGTCAGGTGAACTCATCGCCGTTGCTTTCGGCTATGCCTGCCACCCGACCGTGTTAAGCGACTATAACTGGTCCGGCGATTATCCCGGTTTTGCACAGCTCGAACTGGAGAAAGCCTACCCCGGTGCGACAGCCCTGTTTTTCCAGGGAGCGGGGGCGGACCAGAATCCGCTGCCCCGGAGGTCTGTGGCCCTGGCACGACAGTACGGACAAGAACTGGCCGCAGCCGTCATGCGCGTGCTGGACGAGGATATGCGGGAACTTTATCCGGAGCTGGCAACGGCATACACGGAAATTGACCTGTCGTTCTCCCGACCACCTACAGCCGAAGAGCTGTCACGGGTCAGCGAAGAGTCTGCCGGATATCAAAAGAGGTGGGCTGATCGCATGGGGCAAAAACTGGAACGGGGGGAATCCTTCATAACATCCTATCCCTATCCGCTGCAGGTTTGGCGCCTGGGAGAATTGCCGGTCATGACCCTTGGAGGGGAACTGGTGATTGAATATGCAACAGAGCTCAAAAAAATATTCGGTACGGATATCTTTGTAATGGGATATTCCAATGACGTTATGACGTATATTCCCACTGCGACCATCCTCAGGGAAGGCGGGTATGAAGGAGCCAGTGCCCACATGGTTTACGGGCTTCCGGCGACCTGGTCGTCGGGTGTGGAAACGGACATCCTCCATGAGATCGTCAGACTGGCCGAAGAAGCCGGTGTGCCGAAATACGAATATTAATGCCGGAAAATCCGGACTGTTTATCAGTGTTTAATTATCAGACCTGTTTGATCACCTGACGTTTATGAATAAAAAAGACAATACCACGAATAAAGACAGAACCACCTTCCTTGCCGCTTTCGCTTTCATGGCAGCTTTCCTCGCAGGAACAGGGTGTGAACCTGCACAAAACGGCCGGGACCAGTCATCAGACCCGGACGAACCGTTAACAGCACAGTACTACTACTCGGGATTTGATTCCACGAGCAATACCTATAACTCCATTTCAACAGCCAGTGACGGAAGGGTCTATTATGTACTCTCCTCCGGCTCCATGGACAAGGGAGGACAGGCTTATGTGTATGACCCGGAGACAGACCAGGTGGAGTTTCTAGCCGACCTTACAGAAATCAGCGGGGAGAACGAACAGAATACCATCCCGCAGGGCAAAAGCCACGTCAATTTTTTTGAAAGAAACGGCAGGCTCTATTTTGCAACGCACCTGGGTGTGTATGAAAAAATTAACGGAATAGAACTGATCCCGCAAAATCTTCCCGACGGATACGAGCCCTATCCCGGAGGACATTTCCTCTCCTATGACATGGAGACCGGCGAGTTTGAAAAGCTGGCAACGGCCCCCGGCGGCGAAGGCATTATCACCATGAGGATGGATCAGGAGCGCGGCCACATTTACGGAATAACCTGGCCGTCCGGATATTTTCTCCATTACGACGTGGAAAACGGAACTTTGAAAAATATGGGCCGGATTTCCGGACGGGGTGAAGCGGGCACACCCGGGGATGATTTCAGGGTTCTCCCCCGGTCCATGGTGGTAGATCCGGAAAGCGGTACGGTCTACTACTCGACAGCCGATGGGGACATCCATGGTTATAATCCGGTTTCGGAATCCATCGATATTGTCGAGGGAGTCAGCATGAGGCTTGACTATTTCGGTCAATACGACCCCACCCGTCCGGGGGATATGGCCTATCACTGGCGTAAAATCGTCTGGTATCCGGAAGAGGAGGTGGCTTACGGGGTTCACGCCACGTCAGGGTATCTGTTCAGGTTCGATCCCCGCGAGCCGTCTCTCGAAGTTGTGGAGAGAATTACCTCCGAGCCGTCAAAAAGAACCGGAATGTTTGACCAGTTCTATTACGGGTACCTGGGTTTCGACCTCGGCCCCGACGGGGAGACGCTGTATTACCTTACCGGCAGTCCCGCCTATATCGACGGCAAACGGGTAGAAAGAGATGAAGAGATCCTGATAGGAGCCAGGGGACTTGAAAATCTGCACCTTGTAACCTATCACATCCCCGACAGGAAGTATACCGATCACGGACCGATCTATTATCCGGATGGCAGCTGGCCTACCTATGCCAATTCCATTGCCGTCGGCCATGACGGCAGTGTCTATACCATAGCGCGCCATGAACGGGACGGCAATGTCATCATGGACCTGGTGAAAATACCTTCACCGTTTGAATAAGAACGAATGCCTGTAAAACCTTTATACCGTCTTTTTCAAGCCGGTTGCATTGAATTGCAGGAAAAATTTTCTTATGGATTAATTATTAATACATTTACCCACGGGTTTTAAACAGTTTAACAAACCATTCGGAAAACCATGAAAAACAAGTATTCAGTGCCGGCACATGTTCTGCCGGCTCTATTGACAGCCTTTCTTTTTCTAATCACTTCCTGCAGCGCACCGGAAGCCAGTCCTGAATCCGAGTCGCTGACCGCCACCGGTTACAACTCCGGTTTTGAACAGGCGGGAAGCACCTGGAACTCACTTTCTGCCGCTTCTGACGGTAAAATATACTATTCATTTTCAACGACAGATATTGACCAGGGTGCACAATTCTTCTCATTCGACCCGGAAACGGAGAATACAGAAATGCTGGCCGACCTGACGGAAGTAACCGACGGGATCGAAGTACCGGCTATTCCCCAGGGTAAAAGCCACGGCAATTTTTATGAAATGGACGGAAAGCTGTACATATCCACACATGTCGGCGTACACGGATCTGTCCAGGATGGGGAAGTTGCGCTGGAACGTGAGGGATACGAGCCCTATCCCGGCGGCCACTTCCTTTCGTATGATCTTTCCACAGGAGAATTTGAAGAGCTTGCCCTCGCCCCTGAAAATGAAGGGATCCTTTCGATGACGATGGACCGGGAACGCGGTCACATCTATGGAATCACCTGGCCCAGAGGTCACTTCATACACTATGATGTTGAAGCGGATGAACTGAAGGACCTGGGACTCATTTCAGGAAGGGGTGAAGCCGGAACACCGGGCGACGACTTCCGGGTGCTGTGCCGCTCGCTGTTTGTCGACCCTGCGGATGGAACCGTCTATTTTTCAACAGCCGACGGGGATATCTTTTCCTACAATCCTTCTTCGGAATCCGTCAACCTTGTGGAGGGAGTCGATCTGCGGCTGGATTATTTTGGAGAGCAGGATCCCACACGGCCCGGATCGATGGGTTACGGCTGGCGTCAGATCGTATGGCATCCCTCCAGTGAGGCCGCTTACGGAACTCATGGCGATACCGGATATCTCTTCCGTTTCGACCCGCGGGAACCAAGCGTGGAAATCGTAGAGAGAATTGTCTCAGAACCTTCCAGGAAAAGCGGAATGGCCGACCAGCATTATTACGGGTATCTCGGGTTTGAACTGGGGCCGGACGGCGAAACCCTGTATTTTCTTACCGGCGGACCGTACGAAGTTGACGGCCAAAGAGTGACCAATGATAATGCAGAAGAGTTGGGATACCCCGGCGAGACTGAAAACCTCCATCTGGTCACCTATAACATTCCCAACGAGGAATACATTGACCACGGACCGATTTTTGATTCGAACGGCAGCCGCGTAACCCATACTCATGCGATTACGGTTGACGGAAATGGTTCGGTATACCTGCTGGGACAACTGGACCGGAACGGTGAACGGGAAATGGATCTGATCCGCATTCAGGATCCACTTGCAAACTGACAGGCCCTTGCAGTCTGTCGGACTTAGGAACAGAAAGCGAGCAGGATGAGATTTTGGCAC
>JBBDRV010000101.1:0-1264 GCA_040905285.1 Balneolaceae bacterium
AGGATACCGGGTTTATGGACGTGGATATCGATCAGATCAACGAAGGAGAAGACAGATTGGCGGAAAATCTGGTAGGAGGGCCATATTCCAAGAATTTTGTAGGATTCAGTGCTTTCGGAGCATGGCGTCTACCCATGTATGCCCTGCGTGATGTTATCACTGCGGGCAGCTTCCGCTATGCGTTTACCGGCGATGAGGCGGCAGGGGAGAAGGCGAAAGAAGCCCTGCTGAAGCTCTGTTCCTTTGAGAAGTGGAACAACAACTGGATGCTGGAGAACAAGTTCTGGACCTATTACCCGGTGGGGTATATACTCAAGCCGGTGGCCTACGGCTATGACATGCTGTATGACCTGCTCAGCGAAGAGGAAAAGCAGTTTGTCCGGGACGCCATCATGGAAAAGGGGCTGAAGCTTTTTTACCGGGATATGGTGGAGATGAACCGGATGCCCTCCAACAATACAAATCATATTTCAGTAATTGTCTCCGGCCACGGCCTGGCCGCGACGGCCATCTATGGCGACGATCCGGACAACCCGCATCTGGAGCCGTACCTGTCGGGCATCATGGCCAAGGCGAAGGCGTTCATCGATCAGACCTACTATGAGGACGGCAGTTACGGTGAACCGTACAACTACATGGATATGGCCAGCCGCTCCATTGTGGAGATTCTTTCCACATTCGAACGCAACTTCGGAGTCGACTGGTCGACGACAACCAATGTGCAGAATTTCTACGAGTATCCCCTTTATGCCACGCATCCGAGCGGACTGTACCATAACTACGGAGACGGCTCCCGGTATTACGAAGGCTTTACCCAGATTCATTCTGAGTGGTTTGTCCACCGCCTGGGGGATCCCTGGCTTTATGACTATATCAAACCCTACTGGGAAGAGGGTAACGGCGGCTACATGGGCTATCTCTGGTTCCGGGACGACATTACCCCCCGTTCCCGTGAGACCCTTCCGACATCAAGAACCTTTGATGCCTTTGGCATGGCTATGCGTTCGGGATGGGAGGATGAGTCTACGATCATCACGACCCGGGTGGGCCCTCATGCCAACCACTACCACTTTGACCAGGGCAGCTTTCAGATCCAGGCGAACGGCGACGAGCTGCTGACCGATCCGGGAATCGGAGCCGGCGGGTATTACATGAATCTGGAGTTTCCGGTCTACGACATCCAGGCGATCGGGCATAACGTGATGCTGGTCGACCACGATCCGGAGAGCCAGAAGCCGGCCCATTTTGACAACGGCATTGCCGC
>JBBDRV010000102.1:0-7421 GCA_040905285.1 Balneolaceae bacterium
AATGACGTTCCCAGAACTTCAATTTCAGATTCTTCTGTGTGAATTATAAAAGGTCTTTCGGGATCGTGAGCCACATCAAAGTACGCCTCACCGGTCAATACCACTCCCCGCCTTCCCTCCTCAAGGCTGACAGGAAGCTGAATTTGAGAATTGCTGTTCAACCGGATTCTTGTACCGTCGGACAGAGTCACATCTTTCTGTTCGGTGGCCGATGTCGCATAATATGCCGGTGTCGGCTCTTCAGCATCAGGAGCCTGCCTGTCATAGGCTGTATAATAGAAGAGAGATGCGGTAAGAATAACAAGCGCACTGGCGGCAACTCTTAAAACTGTTTTGGTCACCCCGTATACTCTTCGGGGAACATGTCTTTTCGATTTTATTCTTTTCCTGACGGCTCCAAGCATCTTGTCCGCGTCAATATCCGTCACCCGGCAGTGTATTTTTTCGTCACTGATAGACTGAATGTCCGAATCTATTTTTTCACTCAGATAATCCCGGCCCTCCGGTGTTTCAAACCAGTCCAGAACCTCTTCCGCCTCTTCAGCAGTAGTGGAATTATTGAAGTACTTCTTTAGTAAACTCTTATCGAAATTTTCCATGATTTTCATTCGGTTATTGCCCCCGATACTGTTTATACACATCCCGTTGCTAAAAGTATTAGTTGGCAGAAAAATTAGTTTTCAATCATTTTCAAACTGAATTCCTGATGATATCCCTCCTGTAAAAACAGATTTATTGGGCGTGCGGAGTTGCCGGCAGGTTCAGCCTCTTGCTTGCCGAATAAGGCAGTTGAAATGAATCAGGGGAAATAATCAGGCCGGTTATGCAGCGTTTTTCAAGTCATCATCCGGTTTTTTTGTCCGGCCCAGTATAGTCACCGCCTCCAGGAGGATCCATACAGCAAATCCGAGTATGACGGCTCCAAAAAAGAACAGCAGCAGATTGGCATCGCTGTCGCCTGCCCCTGACCACTCAAAGAAGACATGCTCCACCATGGCCCATATCGTTACGAACATAATAAAGATCATCGGGACCAGGGTATATACGACGCTGCGTCCATTCCGTCTGAGCCAGATGGTAATCAGCAGCAGGCTGATTCCCGCCAGGAGCTGGTTGGATGTGCCGAATAATGGCCAGAGCAAATAGCCCCCGGAGCCGAGCCCCATCGGCCCTTCCGGAACCAGTACAAGCACAGCGCTGGCGCCCACTGCAATAAAGGTGGAAAAATGCAGCCTGGTCAGCGGCTTGACTTTGTATTCATGTCCCAGCTCATTGATAATATAGCGCATCAGGCGAACCGACGTGTCGAGCGTGGTTGCAGCAAAACTGATGACGATTACCGCAATAATGGTCTGTGCCGCCTCCAGAGGAATAAACAAGCCGGTCGCCAGCTGGGCTGCCGCCTCAACAAAAACAGTCAGGCCGACCGAACCGGCTTCACTGAAAGATCCGTACTGGCTGGTAAATTCCGCACCCGATCCAAAATAGGTCGCGATGGCCATAATGGTGATCAGGGCCAGGGTACCTTCGCCAATGGCGCCCAGATACCCTACAAATCTTGCATCCGTCTCCTTATCCAGCTGTTTGGCCGTCGTTCCTGAAGAAACCAGCCCGTGGAACCCGGAAATGGCTCCGCACGCGATCGTAATGAACAGCAGTGGGAACCAGCTGACATCCCCCGCAGCAGTATTGGAGGAAGGTGCCGTAATCTCCGGATTGGTAATAAACAGACCCAGGTAAAGTATGCCCAGTCCCAGCAACAGCTGATGTGAATTGATAAAGTCACGCGGCTGCAGCAGAGTCCAGACGGGCAGGGTGGAAGCAAAGTAGACATAGATCATCAATACCACGATCCAAACCAGAAATGACATTTCAACGCCATTCAGTCCATAAAAAATCAAATTTTGCTCCCCCCCGAAATACCGGACCAGATCGATTTGCAGGACCGGCATATAGCTGGCAATGATAGCAGTGAAATACATAATGAAAAGCACCACCAGGGAGGGTATCACTATGCCGCCCCTGGAGCGGTAAACGTGAAATCCGATCCACACAGCTAACGGAATCTGGACAAAGATGGAGAGAACACTGGCCGGAAAATTGATGAACAGATTCGATATCACCCAGGCGAATACGGCATTGACCATCAAGACCAGGATCAGGATAATAAAAAGAAAGAGCAGTTTGGCACGGCTTCCGATCAGTTTGTCGGCAAGGGTTCCAATCGACTGTCCCTTGTTGCGTATCGACAGGACCATGGTTCCGAAATCATGCACGCCGGCAGCAAAAATTGTCCCCAGTACCACCCACAGGATAGCCGGAAGCCATCCCCAGTAGATGGCAATGGCCGGCCCGACAATGGGTGCCGCCCCCGCGATGGAGGTGAAGTGGTGGCCCCAGAGTATGTACCGGTTCGCAGGCACGTAATCCACACCGTCGTTAAACCGGTGCGCCGGTGTCATCGCATCCGGGTCAAGACGGTATATCTTTTCGGCCAGGAACCTGGAATAGTACCTGTAAGCTATAAAGAAGGAAACCAGAGACAGTGCAGCAACCCAGCCAGCGGCCATATTCACTCAACGGTTTAATTAGTGGGGATTAATTTGTACGGACGAATTTCTGTGCGCGTTTTGCCGCTTCGACCTCACCTGTGTAGATGTTGCCCCGGGAATCCACATCAAGGCTGTGAAGCCACCCGAAGTATCCGGCATTTTTCCCGCCGTGGCCGAAAGAGCCTTTCAGCTCCAGCGTGGATCTTTCCACCACCCAGACAACCTTGTTCGTTCCATCAGGTATATAAAGCCAGCGCTGATCCGGATCTTCGGAAAAGGCGACATCCCAGGTAGATCCCATGGAAAGAGTTTCCGTGCGGATAAACACTTCATCGACAAATTCACCGTCTTTCCTGAATACCTGGACCCGGTTGCTTCCACGGTCAGTTACATAAACCAGGCCGTCATTTGAGATATCGATACCGTGGACCGGTCCGCGAAACTGCCTGGCCGGTTCAGCATCCGGATCATATCTTCCCAGCGGCTCGTCATGGGGAACGTCACCGTAGGCGCCCCAGTGCCTGAGATATTCGCCGGTTTCAGCGTCAAAAACAATCACTCTGCGGTTAGCGTATCCGTCGGAAATATAGACCTCATTGGTTTCGGCATCCACTACGATATCCGTCGGGCCCCCGAGAAGGTCCGTATCATTGCTGCCGCCTCTGATATTCGGATCACCGATCTGCATCAGGAATTCACCATCCCTGGTAAATTTCAGGACCTGGTGTTCGGCAAAGCCGCCGCCAATCCAGACATTGTCCTGATGATCTATAAAGATTCCATGCGGCTGGGTGGTCCAGTCAAATTCATCCGAAGGCCCGCCCCATGCCTGAACCACATTGCCGTCCTGGTCAAATTCAATCACACCGGGAGCAGGTTCGCAGCACAGCGCAATCGGCGGATCCTGAACGGCTCCGGCCTGACGGTCGGTCAGTGTGGTCGGGCGCTGGGCAATCCAGATATGATCCCTGCTGTCCACCTCAACACCGGCCACTTCCCCTAATATCCAGTTGTTCGGAAGCATCTGCGGCCAGGAAGCTTCCACTTCATATGCAGGCATGTCCGTATCATTTGAACTACGGCTCTGTGTTTCATTGCAGCCGACCGCCACAAGCAGAATAAAGACCCCCATGTATAACGTATTCAGTTTTTGTCCCATCAATTACACCTTTTTTTTGAATTGTATTTTAATTTCGATCCTGATGCCGGTACTACAGCAGCAGAAAAATAACCCGTCATGCCGGTCGGTGAAGTCCCCAACTGCAGTCATATCCGGTCGAATGACGCGGCAGGTAAAAATGTGGTACCGTATTAAATGTTAGTTTTATATGTCCGTCTCCACTTTCAAAGGGCGGGTGAGCCTTAAATAGAGATCGTCAACAGGCTTGTATTCGGTTTCGCTATCAAAAGGATAAAACAGATAAACGTTTCGTTCAAAATACGATGATCCTCGCGGTATCAGCTGAACCATCTCGTTGATTACATCCTGGCTCAGATTAAAGAAATCCTCACTTTCTGCCCTCCTCGGGGTATAGACCAGGCTCCGGAACCAGTAAGGCGCTCCGTTGTTATCACTCAGAACGGTCCGTGAATTCACAAGAGGTGCCGGTCCGCCCGTCAGGACATTCCGGTTGTCCCAGCCGAGCCGCAGTGTGGCGACCGCGTATCCCCGTTCGGGATGGCTGTAACTTAACCACGGCAGATTCGGTGACAGCGAGCTCCCGAGAGCATGACGAGAATGCCGGTCATCCTGATCATACAGGGGTATTTTACCCAGTTCACCCCGATGGCTTGGATGCAGGCCGACGGATTGCGCACGCCAGCCGGCATGGGTGAAATCCCCTATGCCGAAGGCCAGTTCATCATTACGGAGGGCGAACGTACGGAAATCCTCAACGGCCTCCATCCTGGATTCCATTACAAACCAGGGTTTGCCTGCATAAAACCGATAGTAAACGTCCACGAACATTTTGTCCTGCCCCGGAACAAGCTGGCACCGCTTTATTGAAAAGAAGACAGGTCCTGATTCAGCTTCATATTGGGGATATTCCATATATCGGGCAGCCAGCCAGTCATATCCTCCATCCGGATAATTATCGTCGACAATGATGAAGTCGGGATTCCAGTGCATTGTTCCGGGTGCAAACCTGAACGACGGCTCATCGGCAAACTGCAGGTCGATCTGGTCGATCTGACCACTCGGATCCTCAGTCAGAATCCTGAAATGTTCGTTTTCAATTGTACGTACTACGCCGTCGCCCCGGACACTCAGGTCGGATTCAACTCCACCGGGCGCTTCGTTACGGTCAATCCTGTAACGTGCCGTCGAATTTGCTTCCACACTGGCAAAGAAAGCGACACGGGCCCTGGCTATTGCAGAAGAACCGTCCAGTCTCACATCAAAGACCTGCGAGGGTATCTCCTGCGGGGCACCCGAATTCAAATCCATCACGCGGACTCTTGAACGGATCCAGTCCGCAACATCCTGTCCCGCATCTTCAGGCATGGGCAGGGTGATCTCTACTTCAACCGGCTCCTCCTCCCGTTCAAATCCCTCATCCTCGATAACCGTCACATGAACAGGATCCGTTTGATAATCATCATCCGCCGCCGCACTGGTTGCTGATGCTGTCAGCAGCAGTCCGATGCAGGCAAGAATGGTGCAAAAAGTATATTTTGTGTGAATCATGCACGTCCGTTCAGAAATTAATGAAATCAGTGTCAATGTAGTCAAATGGGTTCTCCGTTTCATAATATAAATCTGGACAACCTCTTTGATCCCCATTGCTCTGTTTTTCGGCACAGCCACCGACGGAAGCCGGCAAAACACGGGGTTCAGGGTGTAATGATTTTTACTATCAATACACCCTGAAATGGATAAAGTATTACCGCAGGGATTAAAAACTTAGAGGCTTTCAATCCTTTTCCGGATTGGCATCAGAGTGCCGCAATACAGTCAATTTCAACCAGTGACCGGCCGGGGATGCCACCGTAGTTGCCAACCGTAGTTCGAACCGGCGGATTCTCACCGAAACGTCCCCGGTAGGCATCGTTCATGACCCCGTAGTCATTGAGGTCATGAAGGTAGACATTCGCTTTGAGAACTTTATCCATGGACGATCCGACCTCCAGCAGTGCTTCCTCTATCTTGTCGAGGATGGCAACCGTGTGGTCCGCCGCATCTCCATCGGAGTGTTCCCCTGTTCCGGCGATATAGACAAGTCCGTTATGTACCGTCACCCGGGAATACAGCGGAATTTCATCCTGTTGGTTCCTAACAGGATATTTCAGTATTTCTCCATTGCTTCCTGTTCCCGATTGAACCGGGTCAGCGGGTTTTGCCTGGGCTATTCCAAGCATGCCTGCACCACTGGCCACCATGGTTGCAAACATGGATTTGATCATGGATCGTCGGGATGTTTTCTGTTTAGTCAGGTCCATATTGTTTTCTGTGATTTGAGGTTAGTTATATGAGTTAAATATACTTGCCGAAAGCTGGGCTTTTGATTTTCTTATGCAGAGTCTAATTGTTTTACCGGATTATTTCTTTGCCTGTTGATTCCACAGAGGGGCTGTCAGACCGTTCAGGTCCCAGACAATTCTCCCCGCCCGGAGGGTCAACTCCGTCTCGAACCTGGAACTTCCGTCCATCCTGTAGCCCCCGGCATCAACAAAGCCGTACTCTCCCTGCTTTATACTCAGGACCGCCAGATCAGCCACAGCGCCCGGACTCAGGTGACCCAGATCCTCTCGCTGAACAGACCTGGCTGCATTCCAGGTGGCACGCAGGATGATGTCTTCCACACTCATGCCCATATTCAGGTACTTGGACAGAATGTTCAGCATGTTCTTCATTCCTCCATTCATACTCGAACGGTGCAGATCCGTACCGAATGTATCCGGTAGCAATCCCTGCTCCATTGCGGGTACAGCCTGGCTGAAATGAAAGCTTCCGCCGCCATGGCCGACATCGAAAATGATCCCCCTGTTTTTAGCTTCAAAAACATAATCGCGCACCCGGTTCCGTTCATCAAGAATGGACTCCCTGTCACCAACATCCCCAAATACATGGGTTACGGTGTCTCCGGGTCTCATCCGCTCGAGAATATCTTTCAGGGGCAGTTCCGGCAGGTGGCATTCAAGCAAAAAAGGCACTTCTGCCAGTTCAGCTGTCTCCAGAGCCTTGTCTAACGGCTCCCTGCTTTCTCCGAGGTAGTGGCCCAGCCTCACCCCGACAATGATATCAGGATGTTCTTTCACGGTGGCATAAGCCTGTTCGACGTCAATATCGCTGTGGTCATGTATTCCCGAGCCTGATGTTAATCCATGACCGAAAATATTTAAAAAGGCAAGTATACGGGTTGCCGACTGATCTATAACCTGTTCCCTGAAAGCGGAAAAATTCCTCCAGCCTGCCGTTCCCGGATCCACTACGGTGGTAACCCCCGAGCGAAATGTAAAACCGTCGGGAGAGACACTGGAAAAACCGCCGGCAAATGTGCGGGGAACCATTCCAACGAATACGTGGGCATGAACATCGATCAATCCCGGAGTCACATAGAAGCCTGCAGCATCCACCACCTGGGCTGCCTCTGATGCGGGAATGCGGCGCGCCACCTTCTCAATTACACCGTCGTTGACAGCCACATCCATCAGCGAATTGATTTCATTCTTCGGATCGATGACATGGCCGCCTTTTACCAGCAGGTCGTATGACGGCTGTGCCTGAATGCGGGGGGCATAACAGACAGCTAACAACGCCAGAACAATGGTCACACGATTAAAGGCAGAGAAATAAACACTCATCTAATTAGTGTTTGTAAGAAAACTCATAGTGTCCTAAAAAAACGTCAGGGTCAAGGCGCGCGA
>JBBDRV010000103.1:0-7415 GCA_040905285.1 Balneolaceae bacterium
AAATGGAGTTTTGATTTGGTGACGCTGATAAAAGCCGTTTGACCGGAGGAAAGATTCGGTGCTGCCAGTGCCATTGGTACGACAGAATTTCAGTACGACAGAATTTCAACAAGTTCCGGATTCACATAATAATGCCGGCCCCTGATTTCTCTTTTTTCCAGCACGTGCAGCCCGGCCAGTTCATTCAGATAATTTCGTGCTGTATTTTCGGCATACATCCCCTGTTCGACCAGATGATTCACCTTGGTGTATGGTTGCGTAAAGATGGCCTCCACCAGATCTTCCGGCCGTCGAATACCGGTATGCTCACGTACAGCCTGCAGAATTTCCTCTTTACCCGCCAGAATATCATTGACCTTTCGAAGGGTGAGTCTTGAGGTCCACTCCACTGCCCGTAACATATAAAGGATCCACGTCTTCCAGTCGGCCTGTTGCGAAACCCCGGCAAGAGCTTCATAATATTCTTCCTTGTGTTCCAGGATATAGCGGCTAAGGTACAGGATGGGCAGATCCAGAAGTCCGTAGTGGGTCATTATATGAAGATTCATCATACGGCCCACACGGCCGTTTCCGTCGCGAAACGGATGTATGGCTTCGAACTGAAAGTGGGCTATACTGATCTTGAGCAGCACATCCTCCGGCTGTGATCCCCTGTTATTCAGAAATTCAATCAAGTTACCCATTTTGGCCTCCACGACTCCTTTTCCCCGTGGGGGTGTATACGCCGGTTTTCCCGCATTCGGCCCTGTTCCGCCCATCCGGATAAATGTACGTGCAAAATGCGGGCGGATACCGTCCCCGCTCTCCTGTATGACCCGATAAAGCCTTACAAAATAATCCCGGTTGAATTGACCGTGCTCCTTCAGATATCGATGTCCCTCCCAAAGCGCTTCACGATACCTCAGAACCTCTTTTGCCGGGCCGGGGGTTTCTGCCTCCATTCTGGAATCACTCACAGCCTTGTAAAGCTCATCATCGGTTGTGAACACATTTTCAATCGCACTTGAAACCTTTGCCTCCTGCAGAGTGATCGAATTGATCAGCATCGAAGGGTTTGGAATGGCAATATTTCGGCCTGACAGCAGGGCGAGTGCCTCTTTCGCATTGCCCAGCTGTTCAAAAATCTCCACATCCCTGTATAGCGAAGGATCGATTGGCAGATCCGGGAGTTCGTTCCAGGGCCGGGTGCGGTCAGGATTTACGGGATAAAGCGGATCATCAGGCATCATAAATTCCATTTTTTAATGTTTTGAAGCTCGACCGGCATTAAATTAAGGTTTAAAAAGTAAACATACATTAAAAACTTATATTTTTAATGTATGTTGGAAATTTACCATTAAAACAGGTGCTGATCCCCTCGATGTTCTTGCGGCCCGTATTTCCCAGGCAGAGACGCCGGGGAAAAACCAATGGACGATGACTTGTATAGGCAAACCGGGTTGCCACTGATTCAGTACAGCTTTTTGTCAGGATTGTCCGCGCTGCCCGAGTGGCATGGTGGAAGCCTCAGTGATGTGGCAGCCTGTTTTTTATGTAGCGTCCATAGGTGAGTACCCGCCAGACCCACTCGAGCGGTCCGTATTTGTATCTTTTTAACCACAGTACACTGATCACGGCTTGAAAAGCGAAGATTACAAATACAGCCAGAGTCAGCGCGGCTGAACCGAGATATTGCCCAAGGCCCAGTCCCACATTATAAAAAACCAGAATCCCGATCAGGGATTGCAGAATATAATTTGAGAGTGCTGTTTTGCCAACGGCATTGAACAGCCCGTTCAAAAGGTTCCTAAGCCGCGTTCGGAACAGCAGCATGAAGGCAGCGGCATAGGCTGCCGTAAGAATCACGTAACGCAGAGCCGTAAGAGCATCCATGGCCAGCAGCAGCCACATATTGTCCAGACCGGGGTGGTCCATTGCCAATACGATATTCATCGGGACACCAACGAGGAATCCGACAACGGCAATCCGGATCAAAAAGGGCCGGTTTTCATGCAATTTATGCATCAGCAGCTGACGCCCCACCCATAAGCCCAGTACAAACATGCCCAGTACTTTAAAAAACCGTCCGTCCAGGCTTACAACATACCCCCTTAGCACCGGCCCCAGATAATTAAAGGAGAGGACGGTACTCCAGGAATGGCTCTGGACCACCTCTGCCAGATCATGCACCTGGAAAGTTTCATGACCGGCCGATGCTTTTGGCAATCCTGTTTCAATCCAGCTTTCGGACAGCCAGTGATACAGGTGGACCGTATAACCGCCATCGGTCATTTGCAGGTACCAGGAGTACAGGCCAGGAAAGAGCAGGATGATCAAAGCGGCCCAAAAAAGCAGTTTGCGATCCGGTAAATCCTTGAACAGAATCAGCACATATCCGCACAGGGCATAAAGTACCAGAATATCCCCAAACCAGATCCCCCAAAGGTGCACAATGCCTATCAGCAAGAGAAAAAAGAGCCGTCGGCTGAAGTGGCGAAGGAAAGAACGGTCGGTTGACGAGGCCCGGATGAATTGTATCGCAAATCCAATCCCGAAAAGAAGCGAGAAAAGGGTATAAAACTTGCCCCTGAAAAATACCGTGTGGATTCTGTCAAATGCTGTATTCCAGTCGGCCAGCAATAAGCCGTTGTGGACATCCTCCGTCATATAGGTATACCCGCTAAAGACGAGAATATTAATCATCAAAATACCAAAGATTGCAAATCCACGCAGCGCATCAAGAACGTGAATACGTTCACTTTTCCCAATGGGATTGAATGTTGACCTTTTTTCTGACACGTAGTAGACAGCCTCTTTTCTTTGTGATAAATTAAGAAACTTCTCAATACTTTTTTTAAAAGTTCCCGGCACACTGCCTGACAGCAGATGAAGCATAATATGTCAGAAACTTCACAACTCTTTGGATGGCAGGCCTGCTCTTTCCGGAGTTATGTTTTACGGACAGGAAATTAGCTTGTGGAAAGGCGGCCCTCAACCTGAAGAAATTGATAAAAGGTCGGCTATACGTTTAAAAAAGATAAAGTGCTTATGAGTGACAGGAGAGATTTGCCGGACACACCGGCGTTTGTTTTCACCGGTTTGTTCTATTATACCGTATTCTGTGAGTTGTCTGCAGCCGCACGAAGAATAGACTGTGAAACATCCCCGGAATATGATTTTTGCCCGGTAAAAGGGCTCCCGGTAAATGGACTCACTGGTTTTCATTGAATATCAGTCAGGGAAAAGCCACAGGAGGATATGGATTGAATTTGAAAACGGCTCTTCCACATACTCAGGTTACTGACAGATGGAGACTTATCCTTCCCGATAATCGGGCAATAGCATCCAAAATGGATATCTCTTCTGTTTTGCTTCTGGGCACTGAAAATGCAGTTGCACTCCCGGTTGTTCGATCGCTCGGTTCCCTCATGCCCGATCTCCGGATTCATGCCCTTTCACGGGACGACGGCCACTATCAAATCGCCCGGTACTCGAAGTATGTGCACAGCCATCAATTCATACGATCCGATACCGAAGAGGAGCTGTTAAAGGAGCTTAAGGATAAGGTAAAGGAGACACATGCCACCATTTTGCTGCCGGTGGATGAGTATTTCGTCCGGGTACTTTCCTCGATAAAAGATGAACTTGGAAAAGCAGTCTGCCTTCCGCCTCTGCCAGGTCCGGATCTTTTTGATTCTCTGGTTTACAAAAACCGGCTGAGTGAGGTGCTTGTTCAGTCGGGGCTTCCCTCTGCGGTTACCTACCCTCTGCATCAGGTGGATCCTTCACAGACCAGCAACGAGTTCTTCCCCTGTCTGCTCAAGCCGGTGTTCGGGGCTTCCGGCCGGGAGATCGTAAAAATAACAGATCGGGATATGCTGAGGCGTTATATGAAAAGACTGGATACGGAAAAATTTATCATCCAGGAGTATATTCCCGGTATGGATATCGGGTGCAGCATGCTGGCTGTAAACGGGGAAATTAAAGCGCTTACCACCCAGAAAAGTTTAGCCAAGAAAGGCTTTTCTTTTTCCACTGCCATCCGGTTCAAGTACTATCCCGAGGTTGCAGACCTGGTCCGGCAGTTAATCAGACATACCGGCTACAGCGGTCTTGCAGATCTGGATTTTCGGTTGGATGAGCGGGACGGACAACCAAAACTGACGGATTTCAATGCCCGGTTCTGGCGATCCCTCCTCGGATCCAAAGCTGCCGGTATCGACTTTACTTTGCTGAACTGTTTTGCAGCTATGGGCATACCTTTTGATATGCCGGAATTCACGGAAAGCACCTATTTAATGGGTAAAAGCACCATAGCCCATTACCAGAGCAAATTCAATTTCTCTTCCGGTTCAGCCATACCCGTCACAACCGATTTGTGGAGCCGTATCACGGATCCGTTTCCGGAAATCATCCGGTTTCTATAGTCAGGACCTGCATTCAGTTCTCCCGGCAGCTGAAACCGGCAAATGCCTGTCGGACACCCAAAATCCCTGGGACAGTTGCAAAGGGGATACAGCACAAAAGCTGCCAGGTTGAACACGTCCGACAGTGCTGTTAATCAGCTATTCCTCTGGCTATTGCGGCTTCACTGCGGATGACAGCTGACAGGGATTCAAAAGCCTCTGTTTTGGTTAGATAAGCCGAGGCACCGGCACGTTTCATGGCCTCTATAACTTCCGCTTTGTCGTGAAGGGACAAGCCGATGATACGAACATTCGAATTGCCGGAAGAAATGATTTGAGTCGCTTCAATCCCGTCCATCTCCGGCATGTTTACATCCATGACGATGACATCCAGGTCCATTTCACGAGTCTGTTCAACAGCATCCCTGCCATTTACGGCCTCTGCTATCACAAGCAGGTCTTCCTCTCCCTCAATCAGATTCCTGAGCCCTGTACGTACCATCTGGTGATCGTCGACAAGCAATATCCTGATTTGACTGTCATCTCCGTTCCTTTCAGGATATTCAGGTGCCGGCGGGACCCGATCCGCCGCTACGAACCCTGTACTGTCATCATCCGTGATCGGGATCAAAAGATTGATTTTTGTACCTTTTCCCGGCTCCGTATTTATCTTCATGCGACCTCCCAGCCAGTCCAGCCGTTCGTAAATATTAAACAGGCCGAACCCGCCGTTTTTGACAGGAGTAGGAATTTGGTCTTTTATCTTAAAACCTTTTCCTTCATCCTCAACAATTACCTGAACCTGTTCACCCTTACGTGACAGAGTTATCTGGGCTTCCTGAACATCGGCATGCTTAATCACATTAAAGAGCAATTCCCTTACACACTGGCAAAGTGTCCTGCGCACTTCTTCTGTCAGCACCTTCAGCTGATCATCCTCCCTGACGGTAACGTCAAGATTGTGCTTTTTCATTTTGTTCGCCACCCAGCCGATATTGGCCGCCAGACCTTCTTTCTCCAGTGACGGAGGAGGTTTCAGGTCTGACATCAGTTCCCTGGTAAAGGTGATTGCGCTATTCGTTAAATCTGCAATTTCAACCGCTTCGGAACGCGAAGGGCCGGGAAGACTGTGCTTTAACAGAAGATCGAGTTTCATCTTGCTCATAGCCAGAATCTGTCCCAGATTATCATGCAGTTCAGTAGCCAGCCGCTGCCGCTCATGTTCTTCTGCCTTGCTCAATTCAGAGGTCAGTGACTTAAGCTGCTCCTGATACGTCAGAAGGGCGGCTGTACGCTCTTTTACACGGTCCTCCAGCGTTTCATTCATTTCCTGGAGCTTTTTCTCTGATTTTTTTCGGGCGGTGATATCCCGTGCTATTTTCGATGCGCCTACCACCTGACCTGTTGAGTCACATATGGGGGATATCGTCAGGGATACGTGAAGCTGTGTTCCATCTTTTCGTACCCGGACGGTTTCAAAATGATCAATCCGGTTCCCCCGCCTGAGCTCTTTAAGTATGATCGTCTCCTCATCCAGGCGGTCATTGGGTATCAGCAGGGTTACCGGCTGGCCAACAGCTTCCTCTGAGGTATAACCGAATATCCGTTCCGCGCTCTTGTTCCAGCTCGTGATGATACCATCCAGATTCTTGCTAATGATGGCATCGTCGGAACTTTCAATGATGGCACTGAGTAAATTTTTTGAATGCTCCTGGGACTTACGCCCGGTAATGTCAATGAGCATGTTAATCCCTCCTGTCAGCTTGTCCCGGGAATCGAATATGGGTATCGGATAGGGGGTAAACCAGATGCGTTTCCCGTCCGGCCGTTCTGCGATGGCTTCAGAACCAACAACCGGCCGGCCTTCCTGCAGCGCAACAGCCATGGGACACTGGTTATGGGGTAACGGACTGCCGTCAGGATTAAAGAGCTTCCAGGTTACACACCATTGGTCCGTATTCAGTTTCGGCACCCGGCCTGAAAATTTGACGGCGGCAGCATTGAAATACGTAAGACGGCCTTCTGCATCTGTGATATAGATGGCGACCGGCAGGTTGTCCAGTACCTCACGCAAGGGCATCTGATCTGCGTTCTCTCTGCCATTGGCAAATGTCGGGGGTTGTCCTGCGGATGCACGATTATTTTCAGCCATATGCAAACTAATTCCTTCGATCGGTTAGATCGCTTATCTGCTCCTAATCTTGATAACTCCTTATCTTGATATCTGAACCCTGAGCTTATCTTGATATCTGAAACCTGAGCCTTAACAAACCAAAGTACAAAAACCATAGCTTTTTTTCAAAAAGAGCGATCAGCTTATAATGCGGCGGTTTGGACCTTTCGACCGTCCATTCCACATGTGTTACATACCGGTCGAACTATACCCCCGAAGCCGTGCGCTCATACGGGAATGCCGGTTCATCCGTTTTATATTGATCCCGATACAGATCGAATGCTTTAAGATTGATCCTTTTAAAAATGAGACCATGAATTAAAATGAGACCATGAACCAGAACAGCGCCGTAACCATACCTGACTACAGAAATCCTCAAAATCTTACCCAGCTGCTTGATATAATCAGAGAGACTGCAAATAAACAGGGCGATCAGGTAACCCTGCATAACATCCTGGATGTAGTCGGAAGGAAAACCTTTGGACCCATATTGCTTTTGGCGGGTCTTGTCACGCTTACTCCCATTATCGGAGATATTCCCGGAGTGCCCGTCATTATGGGTGCGATTGTTTTCCTGATTTCAGCGCAGGTATTGTTTCGTACAGAACAATTTTGGCTGCCCCATTGGCTCCTGAATCGATCTGTCAGGCCTGACAAACTCTGTAGGGTGCTCGGATGGCTGCAAAAACCTGCACAATTCATTGATCGTTTTATACAGCCGCGGTTCCTATTATTTACAGCCGGCCCTGCAGTTCAGGTCATTGCTGCGTTTTGTGTTCTTATTGCCACTGTAATGGCGCTAATGGTAATGATCCCTTTAAGAGGATACGGTGCCGGGGCAGTTTTTACCACCTTCG
>JBBDRV010000104.1:0-7410 GCA_040905285.1 Balneolaceae bacterium
AAGGTGTTGTACCCCTCACGGGGTACCGAGGGTTCGAATCCCTCCCTCTCCGCTCTGTTGGGCTTTTAAAGACTGACAGCAAGGCTTTTCATGGGTTTCAACTACAGAAAAGTGAACGCCAGTTAACATATATTCTTACCCTTTTCTTACCCCAAGCCGATCACCGTCACCACAATCTTCCGGCTCCCGCCACGGTTGCGGTGTTCACACAGGTAGATTCCCTGCCATGTTCCCAGTGCAAACGTCCCGTTTGAAACGGGGACGGTGACCGAATGCCCCAAAATGGAACTTTTCAGATGGGAAGTCATGTCGTCGGCTCCTTCTGCAGTATGCTCAAAGAGAGACGTGTCTTCCGGTACCATCCGGTTGAAATGTGTTTCAAAATCCCGCCGGACCGACGGGTCTGCATTTTCATTGATTGTCAGCCCGGCACTGGTATGCTGAATGAAGATATGGGCGATACCGGCCCCGATCTTTTCCAGCCCGGGAATCTGGCCGGTTATTTCGTCGGTTACCAGGTGAAACCCCCTGGGTTTTGCGGAGAGTCTGATGGTTGATTGCAAGCTGGTCATGATGTGTGGTTTTTACCCGAATATCCCGGAGATGGAGCCGCCGTCGTGGCTGATGGTCTGTCCGGTCACAAATCCGCTCAGGGGAGACAGCAGCCATGCTGCAAGGCCGGCTATTTCCTCGCCCGTGCCCATTCGCCCGACCGGTACTGTCGACTCCGATTTTTTCCGGGCCTGTTCAAGCGATATTCCTTCTGTTTCACTGATTTTTTTCAATACCCTGCCGATAGCCGGTGTGTCATGCGATCCGGGCGCGAGGACATTCACCGTAACACCCGTGTCTGCAATTTCCCGGGCCAGTGATTTTGCAAATCCGACCACGCCTGCACGAAAGGCATTGCTGAGGACCAGGGTCGGGATGGGTTCCTTGACGGACTTGCTTTCAATAAAAAGCATGCGTCCGTAATTTTTATCTGTCATCAGCGGGGCGAGCCGCAGGGCCAGACTGATCTTCCAGCGCATGACCAGCTGATAGGCGTCATCCCACAGCTCCATATTCGTGGTTTCCAGCGGAGTGCCCATCGGCGGTCCCCCCGCATTGAACACCACTCCGTGCAGGGTTTTTTCAGCAGCTGTTTCTGCCAGTTTGTCGATGAGAAGGGGATCTGTCAGATCCCCTTCGATGATCTTTACACGGTTGGAATACCGGCTGCCGAACTCCTTGTCCAACAGATCACCCCGACGGGCAGTCAATATGCACTCGGCATTTTCGCTCAGGAGCATTTCCGCTATTGCCTTGCCAAAGCCGCTACTCGCTCCGCAGACGAGAAACCGGCTGGAATTTAATTGAAGGTCCATATAAAGTCGATTAACGGGTTATCAGGTTATCATCTTCGACCGCAAGTTACAAACATATAATCGTCTCTTAAAGCAGCAGGTTTATTTGTCCTGTCCGCGGCCTTGTCCGGCATGCGGTTGTCCGGCATAAATAAAAAAAGGCAATCGGTGCTATACTCTGTAAATAAAACCGTATCTTGTAAGGCTAAAGAAGAGAATTTTTTTATTAACGGATTATTATGACCCAGGACATTCGAAATATAGCCATCATTGCCCACGTCGATCACGGCAAGACCACACTTGTCGATGAAATGCTGAAACAAAGCGGCACATTCAGAGAGAATCAACAGGTTGCCGACCGCATCATGGACTCCAATGAGCTGGAGAAAGAAAAAGGCATTACCATAAGCTCAAAAAATACAGCGGTTTTGTGGAAAGACACAAAGATCAATATAGTGGATACGCCGGGACACGCTGATTTCGGCGGAGAGGTGGAGCGTATCCTTAAGATGGTGAACGGCGTGATCATACTGGTGGATGCGGCCGAAGGGCCTCTTCCGCAAACCAAATTCGTTCTGCGCAAGTCTCTGGAACTCGGATACCGGCCGATTGTGGTGATTAACAAAATCGACCGTCAGGATGCCCGGCCGGATGCCGTACTGAATGAAATTTTTGACCTCTTTGTAACGCTGGATGCATCAGACGACCAGCTTGATTTCCCCGTCCTGTACGCCATCGGCATCGAAGGGATTGCCAAAAAGGAACTGGAAGACGAGAGTAACGATCTGACACCGTTGTTTGACAGGATTCTGGACCATATTCCACCTCCTGAACAGGTGACGGACGCCCCGTTTAAAATGCTGGTCAGCAGTGTCGACTGGAATGATTACGTGGGAAGGATCGCCATCGGCCGTGTCGAACAGGGCACGATCAGGGTTAATCAGGAGATCGCCCTGGTCAACCGGAAGGGGGAACTGAAAGAAAAGGCGCGGGCCACCAAACTCTATACGTTCGCAGGGTTGAACCGGGAATCGGTTGAAGCGGCGACAGCCGGAGATATTTTTGCTCTGGCGGGGTATGACAGTGTTAATATAGGGGATACGATGACGACCGTGGCCGACATGTCGCCCCTGCCGTATTATGACATCGATCAGCCCACGATGGCTATGTTTTTCAGGGTGAACAATTCGCCTTTTGCCGGGCTCGAAGGGGATTATGTCACGTCCAATATGATCAAGGACCGACTGGAAAAGGAAATCCGGACCAATGTGTCCATCAAGGTTGAGCAGACCGAAAGCCCGGAGATCTTCAAAGTATCGGGCCGTGGCGAACTCCAGCTGGCCATTCTGACCGAAACGATGCGACGCGAGGGATATGAATTTGCGGTTTCCCGTCCCGAGGTTCTGATGAAGGAGACCGGCGGCAAAACGCTGGAACCCTTCGAAGAGGTGGTTGTGGACGTTCATCAGGATTACAGCAACAAAGTGATCGACAATCTGCAGAAGCGCAGGGGAATCATGACCTCCATGGCCACAGAAGGCGAAAACAACCGGATAACATTCCGGGTACCGTCACGGGGTCTGATCGGGTTCCGCAGTGAACTGCTTACCGAAACTCGTGGCACCGGTATGATGCACCAGCACTTTGACGGATATGAAGCCCATGCCGGAGAGATTCCGGGCAGAAACCGGGGGGCACTGGTCGGCCTGGAAAAAGGTGAAGTAACGGGGTACGCACTCGAAGGGCTTCAGGACCGGGGCCAGTTTTTTGTCAAACCGGGTGATTCGGTCTATGCTGGACAGGTGGTCGGGATCAATAACCGGAATGACGATCTTGTCGTGAATGTGGTTAAAAAGAAGAACCTGACAAACCACCGGGCTACCCAGACATCCGATGCGGTAAGAATTTCAAGGGAAAAGTCCCTGAGCCTGGAACAGTGTATTGAATTCATAGACAGGGATGAGCTTCTGGAAGTCACTCCCCGGAGTCTGCGGATCCGGAAACTGCATCTCGACCACAATGACCGCAAGCGCGCAGAGAAAAAGAAAGAGATGGTATCCTGAGCATTTTCTCTCAGGCCAGCCTTTCCAGGGCTGTATCGATCCGTCTCAAAACGGTCTCTTTGCCCAGCAGGGCCATGGCAGGAAATAAATCCGGACCGAAACCCATACCGGTTACAGCGATACGCAGAGGCATCATCAGTTTGCCGAAGCCCACGTCTTTTTCGTCGATGACTTCCTGGAGAGCGGCTTTCAGGATATCCGGTTCAAAGCGGCTGTCGTCCCAGTCCTCTATTTTGTCCCGGTAGGTTTTGACCAGTTCCGGGCTCTCCTTTTTCCATTTTTTGAGTGCTTTCCCGTCATACCCCCGGGGGTCGTCAAAGAAGAATCTGCCAAGCGTCACCAATTCATCCACCTTGCTCACCCGGTCTTTCATCAGGGATACCACCTGTTCCAGATAGTCGTCATCGATATCCTGCACATTTATTCCATCCAGTCCGGCTGCGATCTCCCGGATCCGGCCGGCCAGCGCGGCATCGGACTGTTCACGCATGTAATGCTCATTGTACCACAGCAGTTTTCTGTGATTAAACACGGCTCCGCCCTTGCTGACCCTGTCCAGTGAAAAAATCCGGCTGAGGTCCTCCAGGCTGTGTATTTCACTGTCGTCACCCGGACTCCAGCCCAGGTAAGCGAGGAAATTGACAACGGCTTCCGGTTCATAATGCTGTTCAATGTAATCGCGCGTATTCACCGGAATGCCTTCCTCTTCCGCTTTTCGCTTGGACAGCTTGCCTCCGGAGGGCGACATGATCAGTGGAAGGTGGGCCATTACGGGTGGTTCCCAGCCCAGGTACCGGTACAACAGGATATGTTTCGGAGTACTGCTGAGCCATTCCTCCCCCCGGATAACATGGGTGATATCCATCAGGTGGTCATCCACGACATTGGCAAGATGATAGGTCGGCATCCCGTCGGACTTCAACAAGACCTGGTCATCGAGGCCCTTGGTTTCAAAAGAGACAAAATCCCGTATTTCATCCTGGAAACGGACCGTTTCCCGGCGGGGCACCTTCAGCCGTATAACGTGCGGCTCCCCTGCATCGAGCCTGGATTTAACCTCGTCTCCGGATAATGTGAGGCTGTTTTTCATCGACTGGCGCGTGATTGAATCATACTTCGGTGAGGGGTTGCCGGATTTTTGCAGTCGTTCCCGCATCCCGTCGAGTTCCTCCGCAGAGTCAAACGCATAATAGGCATGGCCGGACTCCACAAGCTGCTCTGCATAGTCGCAGTAGATATCCTTCCGCTCGCTTTGCCGGTAGGGCCCGTGGTCTCCGGGGTTTGCAGGACCTTCGTCAACGTGCAGTCCGCACCACGCCAGGGCGTTGGTGATATCCTCTTCCGCCCCCTCCATATAGCGGGCCTGGTCGGTGTCTTCAATCCGGAGAATGAACGCTCCGGCTTTGCTGGATTTGGCGAACAGGTAATTGTAGAGAGCTGTTCGCAGCCCCCCGATATGTAGAAATCCTGTTGGAGATGGAGCAAAACGAACCCGGACCGTTCCCTTCATGGCATAAATGGTTTATGAATAACTTCAATTTAATCTGCAATTTAAAAGCTGATCGAAACAGGCGATCCGCTGTCGCCAGCCGTGCAGCAGGTATTGGGTGACAAGGCACTGCGCCGCTCCTGTCACTCTCCGGAAAAATAAAACGAATTCAATTCGAAGGCTAATCTATTATCCGAAAAGGGCGGATGAATTTAAGTCCGCGGATGGAACCCGGCAGCTTACCTCGCTGTGGACGGGAATAATTGCAGCCGGAAAGGATAACCTGTTGATTTATGATCTGTAATTGGTACTTTCCCTTCAATTTTATTTATCATTTAACTTCCTGTTTTATAAACTGTTCAAACTGTTTTCAAAAGAATCATAATCCGGGTGCCGGAATCATGAAACATCTCCCGATAAAGCCGTCCGAACGGATGCAGCAATTGCCCGAATACCTGTTCGGGCGCCTGAATGCCGAGAAACAGAGGCGTCGCAGTAACGGCATAGACATTATTGATTTTGGAATGGGCAATCCGGACATGCCCACCTCCGCCGAAACGGTGCAGAAAATCCATGATGTCGTCGAGGATGAGAAAGCACACAGGTATGCCCGCGCCACCGGCATACCCCATCTGCTTAAAGCGGCGGCAGACCACTATATGGAGCTGTACCGGATTGACCTGAATCCCGAGAGCGAAGTCGTTGTAACCATCGGGAGTAAAGAAGGACTTTCACACCTGGCCCTGGCCCTTCTGGGACCTGGAGACCGGGCGGTTGTCCCCGCTCCGTACTTCCCGATCCATTACTGGAGTGTGGTGATAGCGGGCGGATCGGTGCTGAATGTGCCTGTAACGTCTGATGCAGAAGAATTTATCGAACACCTGGAAGATCTGAAGGAAAAGCCGAAAGTTCTTTTCCTGAACTTTCCCCACAATCCGACGGGGACGACCGTCGACCTGCCTTTTTTTGAAGAAATCGTCGGGTGGTGCCGTGAGAATGCTGTTTTTATCATCCATGATTTCGCTTACAAGGATATCACATTCGGTGATTACAAGGCCCCGAGTATCCTGCAGGTCGAGGGAGCCAGGGAGATCGCAGTGGAATTCTTCACAATGAGCAAGTCCTACAATATGGCAGGCTGGCGGTGTGGATTCTGTATCGGCAACCGTGAAGCAATCGCGCTGCTGTCCCGCATCAAGTCTTTTTTTGATTACGGCCTGTTTACGCCGATCCAGGTGGCCGCAATTACAGCTTTGAAAAACTCACAGGATAATGTGAGGGAACTTGCACAAAAATATGAAGATCGCAGGGATGTTCTGGTTGACGGACTGGCTCGATACGGATGGGACATTCCCCTGACGAGGGGAGCCATGTATGTGTGGGCTCCGCTGCCTGAAAAGTACAAAGGCATGGGTTCATTGGAGTTTTCCGAGTGGCTGCTGGATGAGGCGGAGGTTCTGGTGTCACCGGGGATCGGGTTCGGTCCGGCCGGCGAGGGGCATATACGGATGAGCCTGGTGGAAAACACGCAGCGTATCCGGCAGGCCGTCCGCCAGATCGGCCGGATTTTTGTCTGAGCCCCGCCGGAACCGGCTGCCGTGGTGCAAATCAACTGCCGTGGTGCAAATCAAATTGGAACAGGCGTCAGATTTTATTTTATTGTTGCGTCCTGTTTTTCCCGATCCGTCTGTTTTATCCGGAATGGCGGTGCGGGCCAAGTGGTGCAGGCCATGGCGGTACGGACTATGAAGTGGGTGCAGGCCATGATGATCAAAGCCGGACGGGTTTCACATGGGCTGACTGTTCTCTGCTGTGCTTATTCTGGTATGCTGACTCTGTTATGCTGAACCAAACCTTCTTCTTCTCATGCATCAATACGACTGGGCTGCACTATTTCTCTTTTTCTTTGTGATGATCATCATCGGATTCTGGTCTTACCGCCGGATTTCGGATTCCGGGGATTTCTTTGTGGCCGGAGGTAAACTGCCCTGGTGGCTGTCGGGTATTTCCCACCACATTTCCGGATACAGCGGTGCTGTTTTTGTAGCCTACGCAGCCATTGCATACACCCATGGATTTACGATCTACGTGTGGTGGGCCTTTACCATTTCAATAGCTGTGTTTACCGGGGCCTTTATTATTGCCCCCCGGTGGTCCCGGCTGCGGTCCAAAACCCATATCGAATCACCTACCGAGTACCTGAAAACCGGCTATAATCTGCCGACACAACAACTGATGGCCTGGGCCGGAGTCCTGCTGAAGCTGTTCGATGTGGGTGCCAAATGGGCAGCCATCGCCATTCTGCTGAATGTGTTCACCGGCACATCCCTTGTCCTGGGTATTCTGCTGGCCGGGGGGATATCTCTGATTTACATCACCGTTGGCGGTTTGTGGGCTGACGTATGGACGGATCTGGCGCAATTCATCGTACAGATTGTGGCCGGCTTTTCCATGTTTTTTATCGTCATCGACATACTGGGCGGCTATCATTCCATATTTACCATGTGGGACC
>JBBDRV010000105.1:0-7361 GCA_040905285.1 Balneolaceae bacterium
ACAATTGACGTTTTCAAGACAGGGGAATTGTAATAACTGGCGGAACCAGTTATTATATCACCGCCCGATTTCCGACATTGACAACATCGTGACAAATGTAGAGAATAATCATGGCTGATTCAGAGGCGACCAGGTCCAGGAAGAAATATTCAAAAAAAAGAGTAAGTGAAATCCTGAATGATTACAGGATTGCCCGAATCAGCCGTGAGATGTCGATACTTGGACGACGTGAAGTGCTTACCGGAAAGGCAAAATTCGGAATCTTTGGCGATGGCAAGGAGCTGCCTCAGATAGCTATGGCCAGGCAATTTCAAAAGGGGGATTTCCGGTCCGGATATTACAGGGATCAAACGTTTATGCTCGCGATTGGTGAACTGACTGTGAAACAGTTCTTTTCGCAGCTATATGCTCATCCCGATACAAAAGCGGATCCCAGTTCCGGCGGACGTCAGATGAATGCACATTTTGCTACCCGGCTTCTGGATGACAACGGCCATTGGAAGCCACAAATCCGTATGAAGAACACGTCAGCGGATCTGTCACCTACCGCAGCTCAGATGCCGCGCCTTCTGGGTCTTGCACAGGCTTCTAAAATATACCGTGACCATACGGAACTGGATGACCGGGAATTTTCCGTTAACGGGCAGGAAGTTGCGTTTGGAACGATTGGAGATGCCAGTACCTCGGAAGGGATTTTTTGGGAAACGGTAAACGCCGCCGGCGTACTACAGGTTCCGCTGGTGTTATCGGTATGGGATGACGGTTACGGCATATCAGTGCCCAGCAAGTATCAAACCACGAAACAAAGCATTTCAAAGGCCCTCCGGGGGTTTCAAAGAACAAAAAGCGAAGACGGTCTTGAAATTCTGACTGTGCGGGCCTGGGACTACGCCGCACTGCTGGATGTCTACTCGGAAGCAGTTGAACTTGCACGATCCGAGCACGTACCGGTTCTCATTCATGTGGAGGAAGCCACCCAGCCCCAGGGTCATTCTTCTTCGGGGTCGCACGAGCGATACAAGTCCGCGGATCGGCTCAAGTGGGAAGATGAGTACTGCTGCTGTCATAAAATGAGGTCCTGGATCATTGAAGAGGGTATTTCGGATTCGGAAAAACTTGATATAATTGAGGAAGAGGCAAAGGAATTGGTGCAGGAATCCAGGAAAGCAGCCCTGAATGAATTTCAGGAATCCGTCAACAATGAAAAAGAACAGGTACTTGGCATCCTGGATGATTTTAGCAAAGATCACCCCGGAGCGAAAACAGAAAAGCTTGTAGATACACTGAAGTTTAAAAGAAATCCCATCCGTAAGGAGATTGTATCCACGGTCCGTCATGCTTTACGTTATACAAGAGGTGAAAAATCGGTATCAAGAGACCTTCTTTTGAACTGGCTGAAAGAGAATCAAAAAGAGAATTACCGGAGGTACAACTCCCATTTGGTCAGCGAGTCTGTTCATTCTCCGCTGCATGTGGAGGAGGTTCAGCCGGAGTACCCGGAGGAGCCGGCAAAGGTTGACGGCCGCGTAGTGCTGCGCGACAATTTTGACAGGCTGTTTCAGATGTATCCCGAGCTGTTGATTTTCGGGGAGGACACCGGCCGGCTGGGGGACGTAAACCTGGGGCTTGAAGGTTTGCAGGAAAAATACGGTGAGTTGCGGGTCGCCGACACGGGGATCCGGGAAGCGACTATTTTAGGACAGGGCATCGGCCTGGCACTGCGGGGACTGAGGCCGATTGCCGAAATCCAGTACCTGGATTACCTTTTATACTGCTTTCAGGGTTTGAGTGATGACCTGGCCACACTTCGTTACAGAACAGCGGGAGGTCAGACTGCCCCGCTGATCATCAGGACAAGAGGTCACAGGCTGGAGGGTATCTGGCATTCGGGTTCTCCAATGGGCATGATCATTAACGGGATCCGGGGCATCCATGTTTGTGTTCCCCGTAATCTGACAGATGCTGCAGGTTTTTACAATACCCTGCTGAAAGGGGATGATCCGGCGTTGATTATCGAACCGCTGAAGGGCTACAGGATGAAGGAAAAATTGCCGGTGAATCCCGGGGAATATACTGTTCCTTTAGGCGTACCCGCTATTGTGAAGGAGGGTTCGGACATTACGGTTGTATCCTATGGCCCTACATGCACTATGGTGGAGAGTATCCTGCCTGATTTTGAGGAAGCAGGCATTTCCGTTGAATTGATTGATGTGAGGACACTGTTACCTTTTGACAGAAACAAAATGATTGTTGAATCACTGAAAAAGACAAACAGGATACTGTTTGTCGATGAAGATGTTCCGGGAGGGGCCACTGCTTATATGATGCAGAAAATAGTGGACGAAGACGGTGGATTCAGATACCTCGATTCAAAGGCCGAATGTCTGTCGGCCAAGCCACACCGGACAGCTTTTTCCACAGACGGTGACTATTTTTCAAAACCTTCCGAGGATGATATTTTTGAAGCCGTTTACAGGATCTTCAATGAAGCTGACCCTTCACGTTTCCCTCCGATTGACGGGGCCTCTTAGCACTCTCTGAGGGTCAGAGCATCCAGTCTGCAAAGATACAGATCCAGATAAGCGGAAGATAAACAAAAGAAGCAAACATGAGCGACCTCGCCGCAGGCACAGATCGGCAGATGGCAAATTTAACGCCGTACCATAAAAAAAGAAATGTGACGAGAAGCGCTCCGGTAAGGTAAAAAGTACCCGCCAGGTCTGCTACATAGAGTTTCCAGACAGTGGGAAAGAGTATAATCAGCGGAACCAGAGTCCATATGGAGGTAACGATTCCTTTCTTGTCATTCTTGGGCAGCATCTGAAAGCCTGCATGATCATAGTCTTTTTTACAGACCCAGGAAATAGACATTACATGAGGTATCTGCCAGCAGAAAACAATCCCGAAAAGAATCCACATGCCATGCTCAAATACGGTTCCTGTGGCTGCCGCCCACCCGCCTACCGGGGGAAGCGCCCCCGGGATGGCGCCTACAAAGACATTCAGTGCGGAAATTCTTTTTAACGGGGTATAGGCCCATAGATAAAGGACAGCTGTAGCGAAAGAAATGAGGCCCGCTGTGATATTGACCATAACCAGCAGATAGAGGAATCCGGCGAAAATCAGAGACAGTGAGAAAAAGAAAACGGATTGTTCTTCCAGGCGTTTGTCAGGCAGAGGTCTTTTGTTAGTCCGCCGCATCAGACCATCCAGACCTCTTTCCAGGAACATGTTATGTGCTGCAGTGCCGGCTGCAATCAGATAGGTGCCCAGCAGGGCATGAGCCATCAGAACATAATTTACTGAACCGGCAGCGCCCATGATAAATCCAACCAGCATGCTGGCCAGGACTGTAAACGTGATCCCCGGCTTGGTCAGCTCATAATAGTCGCTGAAAGTGCTGAGAAGATAGTTTTTGGTTAATGCTTTGGTAATCACAGAGATGAATTGTGAAATAATTGATGAGAAAAAGAAGGTAACCAATTTTAATCTGATATGTTACCTTTATACCCTCTTCAAATAGTGGAACGAACTTCCTGTTGAAGGCCGGTTCCAATTTGACACACCCAAATGAATTTTTAATGAAATCAAACAGTTATCAGAAGCTTGCTGTTACTACTGTAATAGCAACAGTTGTTCTTATTTTCGTAGGAGGACTTGTTCGTGCGGCAGGAGCAGGCCTGGGCTGTCCCGACTGGCCTACCTGTTTCGGCATGTGGATCCCTCCGACAACGGCTGACGCACTGCCGGCAGAGTTTAATGCAGATCGGTTTAATCCCTACCTGACCTGGCTGGAGTATATCAACCGGTTGATAGGCGTGATAATCGGCCTGCTCATTACAGCCACCTTTGCATTTTCATTCAGATACCGGAGGACAGATCCGGTCATCACCTGGAGTGCAGGTGTCGCTTTTACCCTGGTTCTTTTTCAGGGGTGGCTGGGCGGACAGGTGGTCAGGTCCGGATTAAACACGGGAATGATCACATTTCACATGGTCCTGGCGATGATCATCGTGACCGTGTTGCTGTTTACAGCATACAAGGCGGCAAGTGATGACTATTTGAATATTCATCTACGGGAGGGGACAGGTAAACGACTGATCACAGCCGGCGGAATCCTGCTGGGTCTTGTTTTGGTCCAGATGGTCCTGGGGACTCAGGTGAGGGAGATGGTCGATATCGTTAAAAATATGCCCGGGGCACCTCCCAGGGAAGCGTGGCTTGATCAGTTGAACAGCTGGATTTACCCGGCTCACAGGAGTTTTTCCTGGTTCATTATTCTGGCTGCAGGTTTATTCTGGTGGATAAACCGGAGCAGTTCCCGGACATACATGCTGCGGGTTCTGGGGAATACCATTGTGATCCTGGTTATCGTTCAGGCTTTTATCGGGGCAGGGATGGAATGGTTCGGAATGCCGGGACTGTTTCAGGTGCTGCATCTTACGGGAGTTGCCCTGTTAATATGCGCAATCGTTCTTCATATGTTGATGGTGGGATTTTCCAACAGGACGGCAGAAACTAGGTGATCTGCTTTATTTATGAACCTGTTATTTACAGTGCCCCTGAAAGTTTGCTGAGGAACATCCGGATCTCTTTCAGGTCTCTCTTGACGTCCGGGGGCAGGTTAATGGCTTCCGGTGTTCCGTTACGATTTTTTTCAAGAACTTTTTTTGCTCCGGATGTACTGTATTTTTTTTCCTGTATTAAATCTTTCAACTGAAAAATAACAGTCAGATCCCGTTCCTTGTATGTTCTGTTTCCCGCACGGTTTTTGCGCGGGGTCAGTTCATCGAAAATAGTTTCCCAATACCTCAGGACATGAGGTTCAATTGCTGTTATTTTACTGACTTCACCAATTGAGTAATACAATTTTTTCATAACGTGTAAAAATGTATTTTTCCCATCGAGTTTTATTACGTACTGGCATTGCCTGTAGGGCTGCCGTCCCTTCTTATCGGGGAATGATGCAACGAGCAAAGCAACGTGGTTTTCAGGCAACCGGGTCAAAAATATTCCGGCTGTAATACCGGTTGTCCATTAAAGCAATTGTTACCATAGTGTCAGCCGTGCATTCCTGTTGCCGGAAAGGCACAGCACATATATCCTAAGAATTCACATAAGTTGCAAGCTATTGATTGAAACGGATCATAACAAAGAGAGCCGCGCTGCATCGGCCCGGTTGGAGGTTTCGGTTGTCGTTCCGCTTTTTGAAGAGAGCCAGTCATTACCCGAGCTGATCGAGGGGATAGGCCTTGTTCTGCAGCACCACGCTTTTGAAGTGATACTGGTTGATGACGGGTCAAGGGATGACTCCTGGCAGGTGATCAGGGAATTGCGAACCCGTTATCCATGGCTCAGAGGAGTATCCCTGCAGACAAACTATGGAAAGAGTACAGCACTGCAAACAGGGTTTGATTCTGTAAGGGGGCGTTATGTTGTGACGCTGGATGCAGACCTCCAGGATGACCCGAATGAGATTCCTGCCTTGCTCGAGGAGTTAAAATCCGGATACGATCTTGTCAGCGGCTGGAAAAGAAAGAGAAAAGATCCGCTGACCAAGATTATTCCCTCCCGTTTCTTCAACATGGTCACCCGATGGGTTACAGGTATAAAACTGCATGATTTTAACTGTGGCCTGAAAGTTTACCGGAAAGAGGTGATTGACAGAATCAACCTTTACGGAGAACTGCATCGTTATGTGCCCCTCCTGGCCAAGTGGCAGGGTTATGACCGGATCGGAGAGAAAGTAGTAAGACATCATCCGCGAAAATACGGAAGGACCAAATTCGGTATTTCCCGGTTTATACACGGTTTTCTTGATCTGGTTACACTTGTATTCGTGAATAACTACATGTCCCGGCCGATGCACTTTTTCGGCAGCTTCGGCATATTGACGCTGGCTGCCGGCGGCATAATCAATCTTTATCTGGCTTATGTCAAGATCATACATAATGAGGCGCTGGCAAACCGGCCGCTGCTGTTTCTGGGGGTTATGCTGGTCGTCATCGGGGTGCAATTCTTTTCTATCGGCTTTTTGGGAGATATGATCAACAAAAGCCAGACAGGCAGCCGGCAACCAAATATTCGTGACCGTATCTGATATGGGAAAAATCTCTTACGATCCCATCAAGGACAGGTTTGCCCGGCTTATCCGGAACTCACGTAGTCTGCGGAGAGTTTTTTACTTCTTGCTTGATCTTTTTTTCCTGAGAAGCTGGCACATTCGCAGACTGTTGCGGCGGGCAGGGAAAAGGCTCGATGAACAGGGGGAGTGGGCGGTACTGGATGCTGGCTGCGGATTCGGTCAGTATGACCGGTTTATCCTGGCTCAGTTTGAAAATGCCAGGCTTGTTTCCGTGGATATTAAAACGGCGTATATCGATGCATGCAGGAACTATTTTGAGGCTGAAATAGCATCCGGAAGTGCCCGGTTCGGGATTGAAGACCTGGTGGAAATGGAAAAAGAGAATCAGTTTGACCTGATCCTCTGTGTTGATGTACTGGAGCATATTGAGAATGATCTCACGGTGATAAGAAACCTGGTCCATGCCCTCAAACCTGGTGGACAACTGCTGATGCATTCGCCGTCCCACCTCTCGGAGGCGGATTCGGGCGGTGATGAAGAGAGTTTTGTGGGAGAACATGCCAGGCCGGGCTATTCCAAAAAGGATATCAGTGAAAAATACCGGAAAGCGGGTCTTTCAATAGACCGGGTCCACTATACATATGGACCGGTTGGTCATCTTTCGTGGGTCATTTCGGTTAAGTACCCTCTGATATTACTTAACAGAATTGGAATGGCAGGATTGCTTCTGCTTGTAGTCTACTATCCCATTGTACTTCCGGGCTGTCTTTTGATGAATCTGGCGGATCTTTACACGGCAAACAGGAAAGGCCACGGGATCTACGCTCTTGGTACACATTTGCCCGGACAGACAGGAGCGAAAAACGGTTCCTGAAACCGGTTGAATTGTGGGCGGTTTCTGTATGGGAGCCCGATGGGAATCGAACCCACGACCTCCAGGGCCACAACCTGGCGCTCTAACCGACTGAGCTACGGGCTCCGTTTGTGTCTTGCACCCTCCACATTTATGAACGGCCAAGTCTTGTTCTTTTTGCTTCGGACTGCTTTAAAAAATAATCAAATAGCATCTGCTATGCTCTGATTTTTTGCATTGTCCGGAGCAAAAATTCCTGCGACTTACCATTCAACACATGGAGGGTGCAAGACAGTGTCTTTTGTTTCGGACTGCTTCAGTACCTGAGCCGGGAATTACATATACATATAAAAATCACCGGTTCAGTGAACAAGTACCGCGTACGGGATTTGAACCCGTGTTACCGCCGTGAAAGGGCGGCGT
>JBBDRV010000106.1:0-28233 GCA_040905285.1 Balneolaceae bacterium
AAAAACAGACAGAATAATTCACTCTGCTTTATGATAACCGGTAACCGAAGAACCAAAATAGTAGCGACTCTGGGACCCAGCTCAAACACGTTTGAGAAAATAGAGCAGCTGTATCTGGCCGGAATGAACGTCGTCCGGATTAATTTCTCTCACGGATCTCATGAAAATCATGCGGAGACGATCAGCCATGTCCGGAAAGTAGCCAGAAAACACAATTATTCAATACCTGTCCTGATGGATTTGCAGGGACCGAAGATACGGGTTGGTACGATGAAAGGCGGAGAGCAGCTCCTGACGGAGGATCATTTGGTAACTCTGACACCCGAAGAGGTCGAAGGCAACAGCCAGATCATCCCGATCGACTACGACCAGTTGCCGTCGGATGCCCGGGTGGGGGACCGGATACTGATTGACGACGGCCTGCTTGAATTGCAGGTGATTGAGGTGGCGGAAAAAAGAGTGAGGGCTCGGGTGATTGTAGGCGGCATGATCAAGTCGCGGAAGGGGGTGAACCTGCCCGGCGTCAAGATTTCTATGGCCGCCATGACCGCAAAAGATATTAAGGACCTTGAGTTCGGAATGAAACAGGATGTCGATTACGTGGCACTCTCTTTTGTCCGTTCTGCAAGGGACATTCAAAACCTGATTTCCAGAATGAGAGGTGCCGGCTGCAACGCCGGCATTATTGCAAAAATCGAAAAGCCGGAAGCCCTCGACGTGATTGACGATATCATCGAGGAGGCGGACGGCATCATGGTAGCCCGGGGGGATCTTGGGATTGAAATTGCGTCAGAGCGGGTGCCGGAGGTGCAAAAAACCATTATCAACCGCTCCAGAATGGCAGGCAAACCGGTCATTACAGCAACCCAGATGCTGGATTCGATGATTGTCAATCCCCGCCCCACCCGGGCTGAAAGTTCGGATGTGGCCAATGCCGTGCTGGACGGGACGGACGCGGTCATGCTGTCCGGCGAAACCGCGGCAGGAAAGTACCCTGTTGAATCGGTAAAAACCATGGATAAAATCTGCAGGACCATTGAGAAGAACTCTGATAACATATACTACAGCCTGGACTACAAAAGGCCTGACTGGAAAGAAAAACAGATTATAGAATCACTTGCCTACTCCTGCGTAACCCTGGGTGAAAATGTCGAGGCCAAAGCGATCATCACCATCACGCATTCAGGTAATACCGCAAAGCGTATCGCAAAATTCCGGCCGAAAGCTCCGATAATCGCTTTTACGGAAAGCCAAAAGGTGAGGAGGCAGCTGAATCTTGTGTGGGGTGTCTATTCGGTCAAGATCAACCAGATCTTCGATACGGACAGGAGTGTGAAAATGATGGAGGATTATGTCAGCGAGCACGGCCTGGTCTTTAAAAATGAAAGGGTGATCATCGCTACCGGCATGCCCATTGCAAAAAGAGGCAGGACCAACATGATCAAGGTGAGTACAATTGAATAGGGGACCGGACCAGTTAAAATAAAGGGGATGAACGAGTGACCAGTAAATGAACTGTCCGGAAATGTACCAGTGAAATGGAACAGGGAAATGAACCGGTAAAATATATCAGTAAAATAGAACAGTAAATGGAACAGTGAAACATCGTTGATGACGTGAAAAGAAGCCTGATCATACTGCCGCTGGCCGTGATTATCTTTAGTGGTTGTGGTACGACGCTCAAACAGCAGTGGTACGATTTCAACGCCTATTACAACACCTTTTACAATGCCAGGCAGTACTATGAATCAGGATTGGAGCAAAATCACAGCCTGCGGGAAGATATCAATCCCTTCGAGCTGATCCGGATTCACCCGCCGCCGACCTCTGCCGGCGCTGAAGATTTTGAGCAGGTCATCATAAAAAGCTCTGATATCCTCCGGCGGCACAGCCATTCCAGGTACATCGACGATGCCATTTACCTGATCGGCGTCTCCTATTTCTACAGGCAGGAATTTTTTGCTTCAAGGGATAAATTCAGGGAGCTCCACGATACATCGACGGATCCTGAAAAAAGAGAGCTGGCAACGATCTGGGAAGGCCGCACCTATATTGAATTGCAGCTCTACAATGAAGGCATCCGGTTTATGGAATCAAGACTGGAGGAACCGGAATTCTGGACCCCCGCCAGGCTGGCGGAAGCCAGGGCTGTTCTGGCCCAGCTTTTCACCTACCGGGGCCACCTGTATATGGCCGCAAATCAATTGCTGCTGGCACTTGAAGATCTTGAAGGTGAAGAGCTGAAACCGCGGGCCTGGTTTCATTACGGTCAGATCATGGAGAGACTGGATAATCTGGAACAGGCGACGTTTGTTTTCAGCGAAATACAGGGAATGCGGACCCAATTCAACATGGAATACCATGCGAAACTGAAAGAGATCGAAATTCTCCGGAACAGGGGAGAGCTGGAAACTGCCGCCGCCCGTCTCAGGACGATGGAGAGGGATGACAAATTTTTCAGTTATCGTCCCGAACTCCTCTATGAAATAGCCAAAACAGAACGGCATAGAACGAATGCCGGTGAAGCCGTCCGTTTGCTGAACCGGGTCATTCACTCCCGTACCGCGACTCCGGGGGAGGTCCTGGTGGCCCGCTCCTATTATGAACTGGCGGAAATCTACCGAGAAAATTACTCGGATTTCACGACAGCTGCAGCGTATTATGATTCCGCGTCTGCTTCAGGAGTCGACGAAAGCCGGCTGCCGCCGGATTGGAATGCCGGTCCCCTGTCGCAGGCCTTCGGGGAGTACAGCGCCACGGAACAGGAAATCTCCCGCCTTGACAGCCTGCTTGAGCTGGGCGGGCTGTCCCCGGAGGAACTGGACCGCAGAGTCGCCGAAATCGAGCGCCGCCACAGAGAGGAACTGGAGGAACAGCTGATGCGGCAGGAAGACCGGGAGCGGCTGGTGGTTTCCGTTACTGACGGGGAACTGGAAAGTACAACAGAAGCAGAAGGGCATGGATTTATGAACGTGAATAACCGGGAGCGGCTCAATGAGTCAAGCCTTCGGTTTCATGCCGTCTGGGGCAGACGCCCGCTGACAGATGACTGGCGCCGGAGGGAGGCTGTCATCAGCAGACTCGGGGAGGCGGATACCCGGCAGGAGGACATTCCGTCCGAAGGCGTTTTGACGGGCGGGAGACAGGACCCGTCCGGCGACATTCAACTCGACCTGAGTGACATACCGGTCGGTCCCGCCAGCCGTGATTCGCTTGAACGGCAACTGTACGGGGAATATTTCCGGCTCGGCAATATTTTTCTGTTAAATCTGGATATGCCCGACAGCGCGAAAGTCTACTTTGAAAAGATCGTCCGGGAAGGACCGGAACAGGCCCCGAAAGCATCCGCCCTTTACGGGCTGGCCGAGATCGGCCTGCAGGAAGGGGATGAGGAGGAGGCCCATTTCCGAGCGGGGCAGTTGATACGGCTCTATCCCGAATCGGTCCAGGCCCGCCGGATAGCCGACCGGACCGGATTGTCCCTGCCCTCTCCGGCCATCCGGGAACCGGAGGATGCCGGGGATGCTGAGAATACCGGGGATACCGGGGATACTGATGATACCGGGGATACCGGGGATGTGCCCGCTGAATCCGGGGATGCCGGGGATGTGCCCGCTGAAACCGGACCCGACGCCCGCCGCCTGATGGAGTCGGATGATGGAGAGCGAGAGGATATATGGGCAGGCATCGCCGGTGAAGCCGACAGCCCCGGACAGGCTGCGGAACGTCTGATCTCTGAAGCGGTCGGCTATATCAGGGCGGCCAGACAGGAAGACCCTTTGTATGATGGCAAACAGCGAGCGTGGCAGCAGATCAAATCCCTTGCAGCAGACAATCCGGACGTGCAGGAACTGCTGAACGGCACAACCGATTCCCTGATGCTGGATGACCTGCCTGTCCTGCTGCCCGTTCAGCCGCCGGGCGTGCCGTCTCTGTCGCCGCCTTCTTTGCCGCCTTCTTTTTCCGGTGAAGATGAGCCGGATGAGCTGGACAACCCCGATCAGCCGGATGACCCGGACAACCCGGATCAGCCGGATAACGGGTATTCCCCGGCTGCCGACAGCCGACTGCTGACCCGGGAAAAGGTGGGGGCCACTTATCCGTACAGCGGCGGACTATGGGACCTTGCGCGGGCTCTGCTGGTTTATACCGAAAGAATGTACCCCGGAACAGACGCTTCGTCCAGGGCCGGAATACTGCGGGAAGAACTGGAGGAAATTCCGGATTCCCGGTAGATCTGCAGCCGGCAGCAGCCTGTCGTAATCCAGGTGCTCCCTCTGATAATTCCCGTGCTGATGTATACGACCCCGTGCTGATGTGTACGACCCCGTGCTGATGTGTACGACCCTGTGCTGATGTATAATACCCCGGGCTGATGTGTACGACCAATACCTACGACAGTGAGGTGCGCACCTGATAGATATGCTCGATGCCGTTTTCCCTCAGGTAGCTTTTGATTCCCTTGTTGATGTTGCGTACAATCGACGGGCCCTCGTACACAAGTCCGGTATAAACCTGCAGCAGATCAGCCCCCGCCTTGATTTTCTGAATGGCATCCTCTGCATTGTAAATTCCCCCCACTCCAATGATCGGTTTCGCCCCGTACGTCAGTTCATGGATGTCATTGATCAGCCGGTTGCTGCGCTCGCGAATCGCCCGCCCGCTCAGACCCCCCGTTCCGATCCGGGACAAAACCCCCGGGGACGTAGCCAGCCCCGTCCGTATGCCGGACGTGTTGACAGCCACATAACCGCTGACGGAATTAGAGCGGGTTACATCGATCAGCTCAGCCAGGCGCTCTCTGTCGAGGTCGACAGAAAATTTCACAAACACCGGCGGGAGGGTGAGGTCACTGCCGATTTGAAGCCGCTTGAGAAGACGGTAGAGGACATCAGGATCCTCAAACGTTTTTCCCTCCCGGGTATTCGGGCAGGAGATATTCAGGGTTATATAGTCCGCCATGTCCTTGGCCACGGTAAAACTTGTAAAATAATCCTCAAGGGCATCGTCGCCCGTGATATCCGGGTCATGGGTCTTGGCAATGTTGATCCCGATCGGAATGGAGAGCCGCAGTTTTTTCAGCCGTTTTATAATGGTGGCCGCACCGTCATTGTTCAGGCCCATCCGGTTAATCAGGGACTGGTCTTCTGCAAGCCGAAAGCTGCGCGGTTTGGGGTTGCCGGTACTGGCGATGGCCGTGATGCTGCCGACTTCGACAAAACCGAACCCGAGAGCCTCGATGATCGGGGCCAGGGTACCGTTCTTATCAAACCCTGCAGCCAGGCCGACGGGATTTCTGAAATTTAACCCCAGTATTTCCTGTTTCAGTGACGGAGACTGGTAATCATACACCATACTGGCAAGATTCTTTACCATCCCTGAAGCGGCTGCCCTGGAACCCCATTTGACCGTTGAGTCATGCACAACGTCGGAGTTGAATCGAAAGAGAAATGGTCGTACAATAGATTTATACATAAGAAGTCAATGACATGTAATTTACGCACCATCCGGCTAAGATCGAAACTGCAGACAGGTTTTTAATAAATAAATGGAGTGCCGGGCTGTATATGTTTGTACAAGCTGATACACAATGAAAAAAGAGGTTTTTTTACAGCTGGTCCGCAGCCTGATTGAAAAGAATGACACCGGTACCCCCGCCATTCTGCTGGAATCCCAGATGGACGGACATCCGTCGAACAGGTATTCAATCTATGCGGCTGATCCAGTCGTCATCCTGACAGCTTTCGGGGATCATATCCGTCTGGAGGTGAATGGTGATATCACCACCCGCAGGCAGAACCCGTGGGACGCACTGAAGGAGGTACGTACGGCCTGTCCGGGGTGGTACCTGGGTTACTTCGGCTATGATCTCAAGAATTACACAGAGGATCTCGATTCTGCAAACGACGATCCGGCAGGGGCTCCGGACCTTCTCTTTTTCAAGCCCGGTACCCTGCTGATTTATGATCACCGGACGGAGACCCTGTCTTCAGACACAGGACCGTCGCCGTATTCCGAATTTACACAGCAGGAGCTGAATGCCGTCCGTCCGTCGCCGCCGGCAGATACGAGGCTGGAGGGATTCGGCTCTGACACCGGCCGGGAAACATATCTGCAGAGAATCCTTGAGGCGCAGCAGATGATCAGGGAGGGTGATTTTTACGAGGTGAATCTGTCCCACCTGCTGCGCGGACGCTTCAGCGGCAGCGGGCTGGATCTCTATGAAAAAATGAAGCAGAAGGGTCCGGTGCCGTTTGCCGCCTATATGCAGTGGGACAACTTTACGGTCTGCTCGGCATCCCCGGAACGGTTCCTGGGGCGTGAGGGCCGCCGGGTATTTTCCCAGCCGATCAAGGGGACAGCGGCAAGACAGGAAAACAGCCTGGACGATGAAGAGGTCAAACGACGGCTGCTCCGGTCAGAGAAGGAGAGAGCTGAAAATTTAATGATCGTCGACCTGGTCCGTCATGACCTGTCAAAAATATCTCGTCCCGGTACGATAAATGTGCCGGAACTTTTCAGCCTTCAGAGCTTTGAAACCGTGCATCAGCTTATTTCAACCATAGAAGGGGAGGTGATCGAGGGTATTGATCCGGTGGATATCGTCAAAGCCTGTTTCCCGATGGGCTCAATGACCGGAGCTCCCAAAATACGCGCGATGAAGGCCATAGAAGACCTGGAGGATTACAGGCGGGGCATTTATTCCGGTGCGGCCGGCTATATCCGGCCGGACGGGGATTTTGACTTTAATGTGGTGATAAGAACCGCCATTTTAAAAGAGGGACAGCTTTTTTATCCTGTGGGTGGGGCAATCACGAGTGATTCCGACCCGGAAAAAGAATGGGAAGAGACCTATATCAAGGCCCGGGCCCTGACCGGCGTCATGGATATGCCGGCGCTGTTGAAATGACGTGAACGGTGGACCGTGACTCGCCCATGAAATGAAGTGCGATTGAATTCAGTTACAATATCAGATCCTGTACGGATCGTTATGTTATTCCAGTCAATTCGCGTCACGTATCAAGTCATACAATCAAGGCACATTTAATCCCAATCAATAAAAACCGGCACGGTTGATGCACAAGAAAATAAAAACTCTCGGTGAACTCAGAAAGAGCGGCTGGAAGTCGCTTACAGTAAAGGAAGAAATGCGTCAGAACCTTATTCGCATGATGACGGAGGGAGAGCCGCTGTTTCCGGGAATCCTCGGGTATGAAGACTCCGTCATCCCGCAGCTGGAACATGCCATTCTGGCGAGGCACGACCTGATACTGCTGGGGCTCCGCGGCCAGGCGAAAACCAGAATCCTGCGTATGCTCGTCCGGTTTCTTGACGAATACATACCGGTAGTGGACGGTTCCGAGATCAATGATGACCCGATGAACCCGGTTTCCAGATACGCGCGCGATCTGATCGCTGAAAAAGGGGATGAGACGCCCGTAAGCTGGCTTCACAGGGAGAAGAGGTATGGAGAAAAGCTGGCAACGCCCGATACGGCGGTTGCCGACCTGATCGGTGACATCGACCCGATCAAGGCAGCAGCCAGAAAGCTGACCCTGGCCGATGAAAACGTCATCAATTTCGGACTGATTCCCCGGGCCAACCGGGGGCTGTTTGTTATTAATGAACTGCCGGACCTTCAGCCAAGAATCCAGGTAGCCCTGCTGAATATCATGCAGGAGAGGGATATACAGATACGCGGCTTTAACATACGTATCCCGCTTGACCTCTGCATGGCCTTCTCTGCCAACCCGGAGGATTATACCAACAGGGGCAATATCATCACTCCGCTGAAAGACCGGATTGACGCTCAGATCCTCACCCACTATCCGAAAAACATTGCTGTGGGAATGGAGATTACCAGCCAGGAATCGAGCCGCCAGGACAACGGCTCCATGGACGTTGGAATTCATCCGGTATACAGGGAATTGATCGAGGAAGTCGCCTTTGGCGCGAGGAAAAGTGATTATGTGGACCAGAAGAGCGGCGTATCCACCAGAATGACCATTACGGCCATCGAGCAGGCCCGTTCATCCGCCGAGAGAAGGGCGCTGGTCAACGGAGAAAAAAAAGCGTTTGTACGAATTTCCGACCTGTTTCACATGGTTCCCGCCCTGACCGGCAAAGTGGAGCTTGTCTATGAGGGAGAGCAGGAGGGGGTTATCAATGTTGCCAAACATATCATCGGACAGGCGGTAAATGAAGTATTCAGACGGCATTTTCCGGATGTCCGTCAGAAAAAGGAAGACAGCAATCCCTACAGCCCCATTCTGAACTGGTTCAAAGAAGCGAATCATGTTGAACTGTCCGATAAAATGCCTGAAAAAGAGTATCAGAAAGAACTGGACAAGGTAGCAGGGCTTTCCGAACTGGTAAAAAAGCAGTTTGACGATGCGGGTGAATTTCATTATCCGCTGATGGACCTGGCGCTCGAAGGGTTGCACCAGAACTCGATGCTCGGCAAGGAAGACATGGATCAGCAGCGTAATTTCAGTGATATGCTCGGCAGCATGCTGGGAGGGATGGGTGACTTCAGCGATGAAGATGACGATATGGATGATTTTGAAGGCTTCAACTGAATTGCATAACGAATGAAGAACCCGTATTTTACCCAGCTACACACAACTGGTTCAGTTATCACTGTTAACTGATAGGAGCCTTTGAAAAATCTGCAAAAGAACAGTTTTGCAAAAGCTCCTGATAATAAAAGGTAAGATGAAAAAAGGAATACATCCTGATTATAAAGAAATTAAAGTGGTCATGAGCGACGGTACCGAGTTTACGACCCGCAGTACCATGGAAACCGGCGACGGTATATTCAAGAGTGAAGTAGACTCTAAAAACCACCCGTTTTACAACGCCGACCAGGCCTTCAAGAAAAAAGCCGGACAGATAGACCGTTTCAACAAGCGATACGGCAATAAAGACAAATAACTTCCGGCCGATTACCGGGGCGGGCTGCATTCATAAACTGTTTGCTACAGTAACAGTTGGCTGTTGCAGTCGTATCTGCTCAGCCGCGGAATTCACCGGTTACGGAGTCAGCTGCATATGAAGATTCTTTCATTTACTGTCGGCCCGTTTGCAGAGAACACATATCTTCTCGTAAATGAGGGAAAAGCTCTTCTGGTTGATCCGGGATTCAGTTCGCAGAGTGAATACGCCGCCTTTCAAAAAGCCCTGAGCGAAGAGAATGCCGAGCTGACCGGGATCGTGTTAACCCACGCCCATGTCGATCATGTGCTGGGGCTTAACCAGGTGATCCGGTCCCATGATATTCCCGTCTGGCTGAATCACAGGGATCTTTTTCTCTGGGAGAATATTGAATCGCAAGCCACCCTGTTCGGTCTCCGGGTCCCGGGCTTCTCCTTTACTCCGGAGCCGCTGGCGGAGCAGCAGGGGTTTATGGCCGGACCTTTCCCGATGGATGTTCTCTATACACCCGGTCATTCACCGGACCATGTCTCGCTCTATCTGCCGGGAGAAAAGGCCATCATAGCCGGGGACGTATTATTCCGTGAAAGTGTCGGCCGTACGGACCTTTACAAGGGAGATTCCGAATTGCTCTCCTCAACCATCCGCAACAAGCTCTATACGCTGCCGGACGAAACAACCATTTATCCGGGACATGGACCTGCAACAACGATCGGCCATGAAAAGCGGCATAACCCGTTTACCGTTGCACCGTCAGCCTGATTGATCTTTTGATTAATCGTTAATTGGAAAATTTACATTTCAATATGAAAACTCTTACAAAAAAGACTATATCGGCGACCCAAAAGTAAGGCAAGATCGGTACTTGTTACCGAAAGGGGAAGTAAATGCAGAAGCAGCAAACCATTATAAATATTCCGGACTGACCGCAATTCTTTTTGGTTTTTAACAGCGGGTCTGATAGATTTTACGTCCTGAAAATGAAAGCCATACCCGAAAACATACCGCGCTCCCTGAGATCCTATCTGGAGCAGTACCGGCAAGATCCCGCGACTGCGACTGAACGGCTTGAAAATCATCTGAAAAAAAGGGGACCCGATGCCGTGGGACACTATCTGCTGTCCCTGTTCTATTATTACAGCGGGCACCGGAGGGAAGCTGTACAACATGCCTGGAAGGCTAAAATATTTGCCCCCGGCAGCCCTGCCATGGAGCAGCTGCATTATTTCATGTCTCATCCGGACGGTTTCAACGCCTGGAAGCCGGCGGATCCGGCCGGCAGAAGCGGTGCAGACAGCCGGGTGGAGAAGAGCATCCATCCCATATCGGACCTGGATGCCCTGATCGATAAACTCTCGTCCGTGGAGTCCAAAAGAATAAAGCTGACAATGGATGGGGAAAAAGGCCCGGACCTGAGCAGGGAGTCAGCAAATGTGGAGGACATCGTAACCGAAACCCTGGCCGGCATTCATGAAAAGCAGCAGAGCTATACAGCTGCGATCGACACCTACAGGCGGCTGATGCAGATCAATCCGGACAAGAAAGCGTATTATAAAAAACAGATCCTGCGCCTTCAGGAAAAAGACAGGGAAAATCAAAAAGAAAAGGAATAATGACTTCCGGCAGACTGCCAGGCTTCTCCCTTCCCGCCTCACCAGTTGCTGACAGCGTCATTAAACATATTGTTGGCGATCTGCTGAAGAGCGGCTTCAGCTGCAGCCACTTCCCCGTCCACCGGGTTTTCACGAACGTCATAGGTGGCTGTGCCGGTAAAGTTTTTATCCCACAGCGGCTCTTCATCGTCTGCATATCGAAAGGAAGCCCGTACGGAGATGGCCACCTCGTTCAGATCGGCCTGTTCATCCCCGCCCACACTGAACGGCCGGTCCTGATAAGACTGGATGACGCCCTGGACCACGGCGTCGGCTCCGTCCTGATTGTTGGTCATGGACAGGCGGCTCTGGTTGACGAACCGGTTGATGAGCGAGCGGTTCAGCCGGTCGCTGATATCCCCCAGCCCGCCACCCGAACGATCCTCAAAAAAGGGCAGGTAGACGGTGTTGACATCCGAAGGAATAGACGTCCCCGTAAAGCTGTAATTGAAACAGCCTGCAGCCGCTGTCAGCAAAACTGCGGCCATCCAGTATTTGGCGCTGCGTAAAAGCATGTTTTTCACCCGCGTCCCCATAATTTATGTCCCTGTAAATCTTTGATTGCCTCTTTCACACCTGTTACCGTTTATGCTAACCGATCTTTGTGGCCCTGTTTCGGCTAAAACAGGGTCTATGCTAAACAAGATTGTACTGATCCAGTTTTCTGTACAACGTCCGTTCACTGATTCCAAGTACTTCCGACGCTTTTCTGCGATTGCCGTTGAACCTTTTCAGAGCCTGTTCAATCAGGAACTGTTCGGTTTCCTCGATGGACGGTATCCGGTCATTATCGAAGAAAAGGTCAAATTCGCTCTTGTCCTCTGCGTTTTCCTGTTCCTTCTCCTCTTCCTTCCCGGCCCGTTCCGACTGTCCCCGTTCCGCACCCGGGGCCGAATAGTAATCGGTATGCAATTCGTTGGGGTCGATGTTTCTCTGAACGGCAGGCGGCAGTGCCTTGATCTGCTTTGTTGAGAACGTACTGTAAAGGAATTTGCCAAGCATTTTTTTCAAATCCCCCATGTCGTTCTGAAGTTCCAGAAGCACCCGGTAGATAAATTCCTTTTCATTGCCTTTGCCGGACGAATACTCTTCGTTCCCGTCCCCCGGATCCTGTAACCCCGAGAGCATGGGCAGATTATCGGGCAGCCCTTCCCGCTGCCTTCCCTTCAGGTATTTCTGAAGAGTTTCCCGGTCCACGAACTGGGATTTTTCCAGGACCACCAGCTGTTCTGCAACATTGCGCAGTTCGCGTATATTTCCGGGCCACCGGTAGGAAACAAGCAACTCCCTGGCCTCGTCCGAAAAGCCCCGGAACACCGAATCGTATTTTGCCGAATATTCGGTGACGAATTTCCTGAAAATGGGAATGATGTCTTCACTTCTCTCTCTCAGCGGAGGGAGATTGATTTTCACGGTATCCAGCCTGTAATAGAGATCCTCCCGGAAAGCCCCCTCCCCGACCAGTTTCCAGAGATCCTGGTTGGTTGCCGCAACCACACGGGTATTGGTCTTGCTGAGCTGGCTGGACCCGACCCGGAAAAATTCCCCGGATTCAAGTACCCTGAGCAGTTTTACCTGCACATTCTTGGGAGTGTCCCCGATTTCGTCCAGAAAGATGGTTCCCTTGTCCGCTTTCTCAAAGTATCCTTTCCGTGACTCATGGGCCCCGGTAAAGGAGCCTTTCTCGTGACCGAACAGTTCACTCTCGATAATCCCTTCAGGGATGGCCCCGCAATTGACGATGACCAGATTATGGTGTTTACGCTGGCTGAGCTCATGAATTGCCCGTACAGTTACATCCTTGCCGACACCGCTCTCGCCCTGCATCAGTATGGAGATGTCCGTAGCGGCCACCTGCATCACTTTGTCTATCACCTGGCGGATTGCCGCTGATTCACCTAAAATTCCGAATCGTTCCTGAAATTCTTCTCTGTCCATAATAATTTTGTTTTCCTGTCAATTTGACAATTTAACAATGAATAGGGCTGGCATCAATAATTTTGGAAACTTCTTTACCCAACATCGATATTACTACATATCGTGTATCATAATTTCCTAAAACAAGCGTTTTTCTAACCCAGTCTGTCGGACTTGGGAACAGAAAGCGAGCAGGATGAGATTTTGGCACAATGGAACACGCCGTATTGGTAAAACATTGATAAAACAGGGCTGCCGTTTTTCCGGCGGCTCCGCTGAATTGAACCGGCAAAAACCTTGTTGTCATTCAATACTGTACTTTATCAAAACCGTAATTCACCGGCATCAAACCGTAATTCACCGGCCGGGTGTCCCATTCCGATACCCGTACTGCAGATCCGGATGCGGAATTTTACAGAGAGAACCAGCGTATAGCCGGCCGGCAGTTCAGAGAAGGAATAATCCCGTCAAACGATAATACCCAACAGAAACAGTACCTTTTTAGTGAAAGAAACCTATATAGATACAGACATCCGGAGAAAATGCAGTACCCATTTTAAAAAGATTTATGGGCAGGAGCATGTCGATGAGTGTATGGAACGTCTCGAAAATCTTGTGGATGCATACAAGTTTGAAAAACAGAAGCCGAAATCCATTGAAAACCTGTGGACTGAACGGGACCAGGTCCTGATTACCTACGCGGATATGATCAGGGACAGTAGTGACAGCGGGCTCTCTCCCCTGGCAAGACAGCACCAGTTTTTAAGAGAGGAATTGCTCGAACAGTTTTCAACGGTGCATATTCTGCCGTTTTTCCCGAGCTCATCTGATGACGGCTTTTCCGTGATGGATTACCGGCGGGTGGACGAACAGTTCGGGGACTGGGATGATATTGTCGCCATGGCAGAAGATTTCCGGCTGATGACCGACATGGTGGTAAACCACGTGTCCAGACACAGTGAATGGTTCAGCCTGTTCCTGCAGGGCAAAAAGCCGTACGACAACTATTTTATCGATGTCGATCCCGATATCGACCTGTCCGGAGTGACACGGCCCAGGAGCACGCCGATGCTGACCCCCGTGCAGACGGCGAAGGGGGAAAAACTGGTGTGGACGACCTTCAGTGATGACCAGAAAGATGTCAATTTCAAGAACCCGCAGGTCCTGTTTGAATTTCTCGATATCCTGTTCTTCTATGTAACCAGGGGTATCAAGGTGATTCGTCTGGATGCGGTCGCCTTTATCTGGAAGGAGATCGGTACCAGCTGCATCCACCTGCCCGAGACCCATGAAATTGTTAAACTCTTCCGTACGCTCATCGACTACTATATGCCGGATGTGACACTGATCACCGAAACCAATGTACCGCACAAAGAGAACATCAGCTATTTCGGAGACGGCGACGAAGCCCACATGGTCTATCAGTTCAGCCTCCCCCCGCTGCTGCTGCACGCCCTCCTCACAGAAAACAGTACGTATCTGACCGACTGGCTGAGCTCCCTTGAACCGCTTCCGGAAGGGTGCACCTATTTCAATTTCACTTCGTCTCATGACGGCATCGGCATGCGGCCGCTCGAGGGGCTGGTTCCCGAAGAGGAGTTTCTGCAGCTGGCCGAAGGAATCAAGGAGCGGGGTGGATTTATCTCCTACAAGCAAAACAAGGATAAAAGCAAAAGCCCGTATGAACTGAACATTACTTATTTCGATGCCTTTGCCTCCAATAACGGGTATGCCGGCCTTCAGGAAAAACGGTTTCTCTGTTCGCAGGCGATCATGCTGAGCCTGCAGGGAATCCCCGGCATCTATTTCCACAATCTGACCGGCACTGCAAACTACCTGGAAGGGGTGAAGCTGACCGGCCGCTACCGGACGATCAACCGGAAGAAATGGGAGTACGGCGAACTGGCCGATCAGCTCAGGAAAGAGGGGTCGGTGACGAAAACCATTTTTGAAAGATACAAACATCTGCTTGCGGTGCGGAATGACCACCCCGCCTTTCACCCGTTCGGCGAACAGAAGGTTTACAACACCGGGAGCCGCTTTTTTGTAATCAAGAGGGACTCCCCGGACAAATTTGAATCCATACTGGTTATCAGCAATCTGACCGTGAGCGAAGAGGACGTTGATCTGGTGGATATGGGCCTGCCGGTCAGCCGGGAGCAGGATTACGATAACCTGCTGACGGGTCAGCAGGTGATTAGCAGTGGAAAGACCGTACTTCAGCCCTATGATGTTCTCTGGATCAGCATATAGCAGTCCGGCGGACTTACTCTACTCCTAAGTCCAAGTCCGACAGACTGCTTAGGGTACTCCGACGCAGTCCGTGAGCTGTATCAGTTCGGTGATAACCAGATCCGGCTCCAGGTTTCTGCACCTGTCATCATCCTTCCTCCATTTCAGTGACCGTTTGTCCCCGGCGAAAAGCGCCGTTTTCATGCCCAGAGCAGCGGCTGGATAGATGTCCTTGAGCATGTCATTCCCGACATAGAGCACCTCCGAAGGCGAGGTGCCCGGAAACTCTTTTTCAAGTTTCAGGAGAAAACCGCGGTAAAACGCCAGCGAGGGTTTCTTCAGCTGTTCTTCGAAGGACCAGTGAAGCAGGCGGGGATTGAATCCCATCTGCACGGTGGTGAGGCCCGTGAGTGCCTCGAATGTGAGGGGCGTGTAAAACTGGGAATTGGAGATAATACCCGTCTGTATGTCCAGTCCGTTCAGTATGGCCAGTGTATCATTCAGGAACGGCATCGGCCAGATAGGATTCATCCGTGCCTCATATTCAACTGAAAAGAGCCTGGCAGCCGGCATATTAACTTTTCGGCGGATAAGGCCCTCTTTTTTCATACGTCTCAATACGTCCAGCCATACCGCCTCTATTTGAGGTTCGGGATAATCGGCTCCCCCGGCGGCCAGCGTACGGTTGTATTTTTCCAGGACGTCCCGGTAGAGCCGGAGGCCGGATTCAACAACGTCCGGACCGGCCGGAAACCCACAGGCGGCGAGAGCGTCGCCAAACTGTTCCGTACTCTGAAGATCTTCGTCTGCCCCGATATCCCCCACACCCGAGATGAACAGGGTGCCGTAGAAATCCAGAATGACAAAACGGACGGCGCCTGCTTTTTTCAGTCTGGGTTCGGTACCTGTCGGCAGGGGCCTCAGGGGTTTAGACAGCCGTTTGAAACGTTTCTTCAGATTGTTAACGTCGGAAGCCATTTCAGGTTTTTTCTTTGGACTGTTTCCTGAATTTTTTCCGGTATTCCTCAATCTCGATCATCGGCGGGCGTTCATCCTCAATGATTTCCTTCTCTACCTGACGGTACTGGTCTTTATGTGCCTGGAACTGGCGCAGTATGGTTTCATAATCCTTGAAGTCCACAATGCCCAGGGCCCGGGCCCGCTTGATGAACGTCTGCAGAATGCCAAAAGACATCTTTCCCAGTTCACGTGTCGGCTGGTTTTCATGAACCCTTTTGTCAAGGTCGGTCTGGGCAAATGCCTTCAGGCCGAATTTGTGGTGAACATCAATCAGGTGGGACGTTTCAACGCCATAACCCACCGGGAAATAAATCTGCTCCAGCACTTCCCGGCGGACGGCATACTCACCGGAAAGAGGCTGGATAATGGATGTCAGCTCCGGAAAATACAGCGAGAACAACGGACGGACCAGTATTTCCGTGACCCGGCCGCCGCCGGAGGCCCTCTCGTTTTCGGAAAAAGCCAGCGGCCGGTCGTAGAAAGCCTTTACATATTTGATCGTTTCATTGTAGATCAGCGGGGCTACCAGGCCGTAGACAAAACGGGGATGGATGTTGCTGATATCCGCATCCACATAGACGATAATATCGCCCTTCAGCTGATAGATGGCTTTCCACAGATTTTCACCCTTGCCTTTCTTTTCCCCCAGGTCCGGAAGAATATCACTGGCCAGATAGGTGTCCGCGCCAAAGTTGCGGGCCACCTCGAGGGTTTTGTCTTCCGATCCGGAATCGATCACCGCAATTTCATCCAGGAGCGGAAAACGGTTCACCAGTTCCGAATGAAACAGGATCACTTCCTTGCCGATCGTCTTTTCCTCATTGAGTGTGGGAAGGCAGAGAGAGATCGTCAGATTTCTCTGTTCCTTTTCCTCCACGAGTTTCTTCAGGTTCCGGAACTGGGAATGATGATACGTATTAAAATCGATCCATTTCTGAAGATCATTCACTATAGCCTCCGTCAATTGCAAGCAGTGTGCCTATGAACTGGGCGATGCCCTTGTACAACGGCTTGATTCTTATGGATTCATTTTTTTCATGGAGATGGTCTCCCGATGTCAGGCCGAGCGTCAGGGCGGGTATCTCCTTGTCGATAATGGCCGACAGTTCCGCTGTGCTGGGGGCCAGTCGCGGCTCCAGGCCAAGCGCTTTAATGACATTGCGTGTATACCTGGTAACCGGGTCGGAAAAGCCGATCCCGCCCGGGCTCCGCCGGGCAAAAATATCTATGTGCACATCGTCACCCGTCTTGGACGCCACCTCAATCCCGATCTCCTCAATCCGTTGTCCAACCTCGTCAACCACCTCCCGGGATTCCGAGCGCACCTCAAACTTCAGCGACGATTCGAGGGCGATGGTATCGAATGTGCTGCCCCCTTCAATCGAACCCATAACCACACTTGTCCGCGGCCGTTTCGGAAGTCGGATGTCATTGATTTTATTGATAACCTCATTCAGTGTGAGAATGGCACTGGCATCGCCGAACCGTGACCAGTCATAGGTTTCCGGCACATTGCAGGTGATCTCGCCCCTCAGCATCCCGATTGAACTGTAACTGAGCCTTCCCAGCTCAACCCCTTCCAGACAGATGGCGCTGAATATATCAAAGGGATTGTTATCCAGAAAAAAGCGTATGCCCTGGAGATCGCCCCTGCCCAGGCTTTTAACTCCGGCAAGCAGAACCAGGTTGTGTCTCAGCCGGATGCCCAGCTTCTCCAGTATATACGGGAGAGAGGTGAGAAGGGCGGATCCGAGGCTGTTGTCCGCAACACCCGGCCCTGTGACTACATCCGTGCTGACCTGCATTGTATGATCCACACCGAAGGGAAATACCGTATCGGCGTGGGCATTCACAAGAATGCTTTTATCCACTTCCTTTCCCGGCAGCACGCCGATGCCATTCCCCGCTTCATCCGCCGAACATTCTGTCAGGCCGGCCTCATCAAAGCGTTTGAGGATAAACTGCACCCTTTTTTCCTCATGAAACGTAGGGGCGGGAATCTCCCCGATCATAACCAGATTGGAGAGGATGATTTCGCTCATGCCTTTCAGGCTCGTTTCAATGTCAGGCAATCGTTCGTAAACGGAATCGATGTCTTTAAAAAGCTCCATGTGTGGTTCAGGTATCATGGGTTACAGACAGTGTAAGTGCTTATTTCCCCTGCAATTATTGTGATAATCCAAAAAAGAATCCATAACAAGTCGGCAGAGTGTTCTTCGCGAACGAAAGATTGCAGGATGTCAGTCAGCTGCAGAACGGCCGGCAGAACGGCCGCTTGAGACCTGTTCGCTATACCTGCAACAGAAACTTCTGAAAACCAGTTTCATGCGGCGCTCACTTTTTCGGATAATCCGCCGGGGGTTCTGCCGCCGCCGGTGAAAGATGAACGGATGCAGGTTTAAGGACTGTTTCCGGGTCATGGTATTCCCGGCTTTTTTTACGGCTTTTTTTCACGTCCGAAAGGCGGGTAAATGTGTAACGTTTGCACCGCCGGACAGTCTTGTCAGTAGAAAGGACATTCTGAACAGAGACATTCTGAACAGAGACGGGCGCCACCGGGATAATCTACACAAAAACGATCAGAACAGCGGCAGGCTTGTCAGTGGAAAGGGATCGTCCGTTTTTTACGCACTGCAGGTTAATCTTCTGAGCATGTTCATGACAGATGGTTAAAGGCAGGAAAAGCCTTCGGAAGAGATTCCGGAGGCTTTTTGCGTTTTCAGGGTGCGTTGAGGGTCCGTTGAGGGTGCATTGAAACGGGTGCGTTCAGGGTGCAGAGACGGGTGCGTTCAGGATGCAGAGACGGTACAGAGACGGGTGCATTGAGGCCGGAAAATCCGGCGCCGATTTTGCACAGGTTTATTCAGCTTATGCGCCGATTTTTCGTGCCTGAAGAGTCGCCTCTTCCCGGATGGAGGAGCGCCGGAGAGGGGTTCCCTTCAGCGTGGCGGATGTTGAATCGTCTATTCTTACAACGACATACTCGCCTTTATGATAATCTTCACGGTCGAAGACAACCATTTTGTTGGTATCCGTACGGCCGCTCAACTGTTCGTCCGACCGTTTGCTTGGCCCCTCGGCGAGCACCAGATGCTCCCGGCCGGTTTCTTCACGGTTGAGCTCCTTCTGTACCTGCATCTGCCGGTTGATAATTTCAGTCAGTCGCCGCTTTTTAACATCTTCGGGTACATCATCCGTGAATTTACGGTGGGCAAGGGTCCGTTCCCGCTCCGAATAGGCAAACATATAGGCAAGATCATACCGGACCGTCTCCATCAGGCTGAGGGTGTCCCGGTGCTCCTGTTCAGTCTCCCCGCAAAAGCCGGTGATAATATCGGTGGAGAGGGTCAGTCCCGGAATGATGTCCCGCATTTTTTCGATCAGCTCCAGGTACTGTTCCCGCGTATACGGCCGGCGCATTCGCTCCAGCACATCATTGTTTCCCGACTGGGCCGGAATGTGAATATAATTACAGAGGTTCGGGCGTTCACTGATCAGGTGAAGAAGATCGACCGGAAAATCTTTCGGATGGGGAGAGGAGAAGCGGATCCTCATTTCCGGATCGACCAGACTCGCCTTGTCCATCAATGCTGTGAAATCCGTCTCTCCCGTATTGTAGGAGTTGACATTCTGGCCCAGGAGCGTCACTTCCCTGTAGCCCTGGTCGCTCAGCTGCTGCAGTTCGCCGAGGATGCTCTCAAGCGGACGGCTCCGTTCGCGCCCGCGGGTAAAGGGGACAACGCAGAATGAGCACATGTTGTCGCATCCCCTCATGATGGATACAAACGCCGAAACGCCGTTCCCGGACGTCCGGACGGGGGTGATGTCGGCGTAGGTCTCTTCCAGGGAGAGCAGGACGTTGACCGCCTTGCGGCCGTCGTCCACTTCCCGGAGCAGTCCCGGGATGTCCCGGTAGGCATCGGGGCCCACCACAATATCGACCAGCTGCTCCTGTTCGATGATCCGGTCGCGGATGCGCTCTGCCATACAGCCGAGCACACCGACCGTCAGGTCCCGGTTCGTTTTTTTCAGGCTGCGAAATTCCCTGAGCCGGTTCCATACCCGCGTTTCCGCGTTCTCGCGAATGGCACACGTGTTGACAAAAATCACGTCCGCCTCTTCCGCCTGCTGAACCGGCTGCATGCCTTCGTCCATCAGGATGGAGTTGACAATTTCAGAGTCGGCAAAATTCATCTGGCAGCCGTAAGTCTCTATATAAAATCGTTTGTTGTTCACGTCATCACTCATTGCTGATGAAAAGTTTAACGATTGCTGATGAAAAGGTATTCTGAAAAACAACTGTACAGGCAAAATGTTGCCTGAATACCCGATAAAATCACAGGTAAAAAATACAGGATTACAACTGCCGCCGGGCTTCGGCGATTACGTCCTCCATCTGTACCGCCGCGCCGCCCTGTCGGACACTCTCATCGGCAGCTTCCATGAACGCATACACTTCAATCATTTCCTGTCTGCTGACAGGGGGGACGCCCGTCCGGAAAAATTCAAGTATTTCAATGACCAGCGGCTCATATCCTTCATAGGGCCCCAGCGGCAGGATAGCATTGGAACCGTAAACGATGCCTCCATAGGCGTCAACCGTTGTTATATCCTCGGGCGGCGGCCCTTCATCCGACCCGTAGGCAATGCCCCCTCCCTCCCGGCTGCCTTCCCGGAGTCCGCGAAAGACGCCCGTCCGTTCCTCCTCCCAGGTACCGACGACCACATCGGTCTTGTCCGTTTTTGTACGGGCTACGGTTTTACAGCCCGTCCCCAGGACGCTGTACAGTGTTTCAACCCCGTGAATGCCGTACCAGAACAGGTCCGGATGGGTTTCCTCCGTGACGGAAGGGCTGTAGGCATCCACACCCAGCACGTCACCGATCAGATTTTCATGGCGTATGGCATGAGCATGGGTGATAAACCGCAGGGAGGATGAAGAGAAAACCGGCACGTCAAGCCGCTCCGATGCGTCCATGATCGCGATCACATCGGCCAGACTGGCGCCGACCGGCTTGTCCATAAACATCATTTTACCGGCATCCAGTACCTTCATTGCCTGTTCGCGGCGCATGTGTCCGTCATTGGTGAGTAAAAAAACGACGTCCGAACGCGACAGCAGCTCATCAACCGAATCGACGATATCCACGCCCATCTCTTTCATCTCCTCCGTGTACTCCGGAATCCGGCTGTAGCTTGATTCTATCGTCCGGCTCCCGTAAGGATAGGCTGCAACGACGTCAAACCCGGAGAGTTCGGGACGCCCTTCGGGATTTTTGATCGACCGGGTAAAGGCCGTGCTGTGGGAGATGTCAAGACCGATGACGCCGATCCTGACGGGCTGATCCTGCTGTTTCCGGTCGCCGAGAAAACGGCTTCCCGTCAGGCTCATTCCCGCTCCCGCCAGTGTGACGGATTGTAGAAATTTTTTTCTGTCAAGGTGTGTCATATGCCGGGCTTTTTTTTATGATGAAGCTGCAAACGTCTCCGGGTTCAGTCGGGCCAGCGTTCCGGGTTTGCCCTCCAGCGGTTCAGCGTGTCCAGGCTTTTGCTCTCAATGTACCCGTTCTCTACAGCTTCGGTAATCAGCGTTGAATAATCGGTAAGCGCATAAACCGGGACGCCGGCTTTGGCGAACCGGTTATTTGCTTTGTCAAAACCGTACGTAAACAGAGTCAGGACGCCCTGAACCTCCGCTCCGATGAATTTAAGGGCCTCAATCACGGACATGGCAGAGCCCCCGGTGGAGACAAGATCCTCGATAACCACGGTTTTCTGCCCCTTGTCAACCCCGCCCTCTATCTGATTGCCCAGCCCGTAGGCCTTTGCTTTAGAGCGGACGTAGGCCAGCGGCTTGTCCAGGTTTCCGGCGACCCAGGCCGCATGGGGTATGCCGGCGGTGGCTGTTCCCGTGATCACTTCCACATCGGGAAATTCACTTTCGATAATATGTACAAAGGCCTTGGAGACCTTCTTGCGTATCTCCGGAAAACGGAGAGTTAAACGGTTGTCACAGTAGATGGGCGAATTCCATCCGGATGCCCAGGTGAAAGGCTTCTCCGGGCGGAGCATGACGGCGTTGATTTCAAGCAGGTTCAGGGCCAGTTCTTTGGCGAACGGCTTGTCCAGTATTTTGTTCTTTTGTGTCACTTTTTTTCCTTCAGTAAAATATCTTCTGAAACAAGGGGAAAAACAACCCGCTGAGGCCGTGGTCACCGGCGGCCGCCTGCCTGTCCAATCAGCTGACAGATTATTTCAGGAGTTCCTTACAATATTAAAAATTACATGTTCTGATGACATGCGCTGATGCATGTTCTGACAATACAAACCTTCAGAGGTGGTCTCAAAGAACAGAGATGAAATAGATCCCGATATGCAGGCACGTCAATGCGTAAAGACCAGCCAGTAAGTCATCAAACAATATACCAAATCCTGATGGAAAATGCTGTAGGCGCTTTATGGCAAGCGGTTTGACGATATCAAAGAACCGGAAAAGGGCAAAACCGGCCGCCAGGTAAGCCGCATCCTGGATGAATGCCCCGGTAAACGGAATAAACAGAAAAACAAGTGCCTGACCGGCAAACTCATCAATCACCATCCGGGGCGGGTCGGTTCCCCATCGCTTTTCACAACAGTCTGCGACCCAGAGAGTCAGGAGCGATCCGGCCAGTGCGGCCGTCATCAGCCCCGCATTTCCGGACAGGAGGGCCGCCGGGTAGAGCAGAAAAAGGCTGAACAGGCTTCCCCACGTCCCCGGCCCGGCGGGCAGGTACCCCACTCCGGCAAGCGAACCGACCGCCATCTTCAGCCTGTCCATCAGACATCCGCTTTTTTAAACAGGTGACGGTTGACATACAGGTATTCAATCCCGGTATAAACCGTCACGACTACAACCAGGATCATTATCCAGCCCATGACAAAGGTGTTCATCAGGGCATTCACATGATACGAAAACATGATGTCCGCCTGCAGAAAAACCCCGATCAGGAGACAGGCGTAGAGAAAGACCATCTGAAGCAGCGTCTTGACTTTTGCCGATGTGCGGGTGACTATCGGAATGCCCCGCACATCGGCAAAAATGCGCAGTACCGTAACAATGATATCCCTCGCCACCACCAGACCGATCGCCCACCAGGGAAACTGGACCGGATCTATGAAAGGAAGACAGATAAACCCTGCGAACGTCAGTATTTTATCGGCAAGGGGATCCAGGAAAACGCCCGAATGGGATTCGACATTATAGGAGCGGGCAATGTATCCGTCAAAAAAATCAGTGACTGCGGCCGCCGCAAAGACGGCTATGCTCAGGGATCGCCAGACAAGTTCATCCTGGAGGTACATAAATAAAAACACCGGGGCCAGCACGATCCGGATAAATGACAGTATGTTCGGTACATTATGCACGTGACCAAGATACAAATTCAGATCAGCAGAAAAAGATATTTTGCGTATCGGGTTTTCCTTTTCACGACCACACGTTAAGTTCAGTGGTCAGTCAGCCGGCAGTCAGCGGACAACCGGTGATCTTTTTGCATCTTTAATCCAAATACGGCCCCGGGCACCTATATGAAAGCGCATATACTATCCATCGGCAACGAGCTGTTGATCGGTGATACGGTGAACACCAATGCAGCCTGGATCGGCCGGTTTCTGACGGATCGCGGGTTCGACGTTGAGGAGATTCGTACCGTTTCCGATGATTACGGGGCCATCACCGGTGCCATACTCTACGCAATGGGGCACGCCGGCCTGGTGATCAGCACAGGCGGACTCGGCCCCACACACGACGATATTACAAAAAAGGCGGTGGCGGATCTGTTTGAATCAGACATGGTGCTGAATGACCGGGTGCTTTCCTTTATCCGGAAGGAATTTGCCCGAAGGGGGCGACGATTCACTTCGTCCAACAGGGACCAGGCGATGGTCCCCGCAGACTGCGAGGTGCTGTTCAATGAGGCCGGCACGGCGCCCGGCATGTGGTTTGAAAAAAACGGTACCGGCCTTGCCGTCCTGCCCGGAATCCCTTACGAAGTGACATACCTTATGAAGAACGGGGTTGATGCAAAACTCAGGGGGCTTGCCGGAGAGGGTCGGTTTCGTGCCGTACGGTACCTGAAGACGGCGGGCGTTCCGGAAAGCACGCTGAGCGACGAAGTGATCGGGGACCTGGGGGAATTTATCGATGACGGCAACGACATCGCCTACCTGCCGGGCTCCGGTGGTGTGACTATCCGGGTGAGCAGACACGGCGCCAGCACGGAAGAGGCGGAAAAAAGGCTGGCCCCGCTGCTGGACCATATTGAGAAGCGGGCGGGCGGGCTGATTTTCGGAGAGGGAAGAGACCTCCGGCTGAGCGAGGCCACAGGCAGGATCCTCACGTCAAAAAAACTGAGTCTGTCGGTGGCCGAGAGCTGTACGGGGGGGCTGATATCTGATCTGATCACCGATGTGCCGGGAAGCAGCGCGTATTTTTCCGGCGGGGTGATTGCCTATGCCGACCCGGTTAAAACCGCCCGTCTCGGCGTACGGCAGGAGAGTCTGGCAGAGCATGGAGCCGTGAGCATGGAGGTCGCCCTGCAAATGGCCGGGGGAGTGGCGGACTCTTTCAGCACGGACATCGGCGTCTCCGCGACAGGCGTGGCGGGCCCCGGAGGCGGGTCGGAAGAAAAGCCGGTAGGGACCGTCTGGATGGGATTCCGGATCAAAGGACAACAGTTTGCACTAAAAGCGTATTTTACCAGAGACCGCCGGATCAACAAGGAGCGCACGGGAACCGTGGTTCTTGAAACCGTCCGCAGATACCTGCTTGATATGGACTCATTCCCCTACGACCTGAAACCTCATTACCCCCATTACCGTTGATCAGCAGCCTGTACATAATTTTATTCAGCCTTTCGGTCGTGCTGCAGGGATCCATTCCGTCCACGGAAGGGCCCCGGCGTGCAGGTTACGTATCCGGCTGGACCACCGCGGCCGGGATCCGGGCTGCCCTGCAGCCGCCGGCGCCTGTGGCCGGTACACCAGCCAATACGATCCCTGATGCCCCGGCCGACACGATCCCCGATGTACTCCCGGAGACCATCCCCGTGGCCCTACCCGACACGATTCCCGATGTACTCCCGGAGACCATCCCCGTGGCCCTACCCGACACGATTCCCGATGTACTCCCGGAGACCATCCCCGTGGCCCTACCCGACACGATTCCCGGGGCACCGCCCGATACCATGCCCGATCCCCCCCTGGACCCGACCACCGATACACAACAGGACCCCGGTACGGCCCAGCCGGATGAGGTGCAAACAGAGGTTGACGTATGGCCGGACGCCAGGGCTCCGGGATACAGGACGGCAGAAACCGACAGTACGCTCCGGTGGTTTATGGCCCTCGACTGGACCAGCCGGATGTACAGGGAACCGGGGGTGATTACCTACAGGACGGGCCAGCTGGGGCTCCCTTCGGGACTCGATATCCACAGTTATGAAAACAGGCACCAGAAACTGATTCTCAATGAGATGGATGTGACGAACCCGGTGACCGGCCAGATCAACTGGAACCGCGTACCGATACACAAAATCCGCACGGTTCAGATTTCCGACCGCGGCTATACCCACCGGAGCCGGGTGAATCTGCGGGAATATTACACAGTTCAGCCGAGAACCTATCTCAATTTTGACGAGGGTGCGGGTGACTACCGGAGCCTGGAATTTAGCTTCACCCATAATTTCGATGCGCGGACCAACGTGGAACTGGCATTCTGGGACAGGCGGGATGGAGACAATCAACCCAGGAATGAGCTGGAAGGCCGTCAGATCACGATGAAGGCCAGGCACAACCTCACAGACAGGGTGGTTCTGAAAGCGGGATATGTCAACAACGGGCTGGATCACCAGCGCTCATTCGGTTACAACGTACCGGATCCGGCCTTCTACCATTTTAACCCGTACAATGCCCAGCCGGTGGAACCGAATGCCAACTCCAATCTGACGACCAACGATCTCTATGCACAGATTTTCCGGCGGCCGGATGAGAACCGTCCTGCAACCGCTGCGGCAGGATTGAGTTATCAGACAAACAACTGGAGTCTGGAATACAGCCAGGATTCAACGGCGTATGCCCTGAGCAATATGGGAGCTTTCGGCTGGCAGGAATTCCGTGCGGGAGAGTCGACACACCGGGTAAAAGCGAGTGCATATGCCCTGGGCGATGGAAGCGGGCGGTCGCTGACAGCAGACAGCTGGTTCGGGTGGGAAACCGCACTGCGGTCGGAGATGCGGATTTTCCCCTGGCTCAACGGCCGCCTCGAAGGGCGTCATGAAGGGAGAAATGACGACCGGACCGGCTATGAAGCGGCGGCAAGCCTGGTGGTCGAACCCGTTGACTGGTTTCGGGTCGAGGGTTTCGGGGGGACCGGCTTGTCGATACCCGACCTGCAGTCGCTGTACTGGAATTCCATAGACTATCTGGGCAATGAAAACCTGGCCGGCGAAAGCGGTTTCCACACCGGCGTCCTGTCGGAACTGCAGCTGGGCTCCCACATTTCTGCCGGAATGAGGCTGGAGACCAGGGACGTATCCGACGGAATTTTCCCGGATCCGGATGGAACCTTTACCAATATCGACCCCTATACGAGCCTGTCGGCAACGGGCTGGCTGAACCTGGACAGCCCGCTGTTTGAAGGCTCTGTCTCGGCAACCATGAAGGACTTCTCCTCCGCCTCCGCCAACCCGGTGAACATACGCCTGGACCAGGGAGGGACCCGCACATGGGTGAAAGGGTCTTTCTACTGGAAGAACTATCTGTTCGAGAGGGCCACGTTTGTCAAGGCGGGCCTGTCCGGAATGATTTCGCCGGGCGGCTACCTGCCCTCGGATTATGTGGTTCCGCTGAACCGGTGGCATCACGGCGGAGCGGGAAGGCTCCTCCCCGGTTTCCACAGGGTGGATGTGGATGTATCGGCCAGAATCCGCTGGTTCATGCTGATGCTGAGGTATGAAAATGTACTTGACGGAGTTCAGCAGGCGGGATACTTTGAAGCGGATTCCTACCCGATGCCGGGCCGGCGGCTGATCGTTGCGTTGCGGATTGTGTTCACAAACTGAGCGCAGGCGCGGTTGGTGCTGATTCGGCAATGGCCCTGGTAATAAACAATGGCACTGGCAACAATAATGACAAAAGCAGTACATTAATGATGACGAACCGCCGGGCGGATTGCACGCACGCAGGCGGAACCGGAAAGCAGGTGCAGATTTTACATAAACAGCAAGATATACCGGCCACAGGCAGATCAATGACGGATCAGCCTGTGACAGACAGAAACCGGACAGATAAACCGGGGCTAACCCTGAACGGGAATAACAGGCAGGTGAAGAAATGAGTGTTCGTTATGTTTTGAAAGAAGGCGTCTCCGGACTCAGGCGGACCCGGCTGGCTTCTTTTACCTCTGTGTTTTCACTTTTTATCGCTGTCTTCCTCATCGGGATGCTTGCCCGGATCGGGTACAACGCCTATGAAGTGGCACAGACATTGCGCCAGCAGATCGAAGTCGAGATATTTCTGGAGGATCTCGATCAGCAGACCACGGGTGAAATTCAGTCAAGGCTGGAACAGATCTCACTCGTGGAAACCCTCACCTATATTTCCACAGACAGCGCGGCAGCCATATTCCGTGAGGAATTCGGTTACGGCAGCGAGTCGATGGCGAATATGCAGTTTTTGCCGGCTTCTTTCAGGCTGGTCATCGACGGACAGGCCGATATCGGAGAGGTGGATGAAACCGTGGATGAAATCGGCAGCTGGCGGGGCGTAGACGAGGTCCGGTTTAACCTGGCCCTGCTTCAGATGCTGCAGTCCCGGATTGAACTGACAGCCCTTGCCGGCGGGGGAATGGCACTGCTCGTCATCATTGCGGCCATTGCCCTCGTATTCAATACGATCCGCCTGACAATCTATTCCAAACGCGACCTGATCCGGGCGATGAAGCTTGTGGGGGCCACCAACGGATTTATCAGACGACCTTTCCTGGTGGAGGGGATGCTGCAGGGAGCCATCGCCGGACTGCTGGCCAGCGGTCTCCTTTATCTGCTGTTTACCTACATCATACCGGTCTATATTCCCCAGATGGGGCTTCTGGACTGGCCTTTCGGGCGATGGTACTATCTGTCGGGCGGCATGATGCTGACAGCCCTGGTGATGGGCTGGTGGGGAAGCCGCTGGGCCTCCCGCACCTTCATTAAGGCTTAGGGGCTGCAGGCCTGGCTTGGCAGGCTGCGCATGCGATCTTTTGTCGCATCGGCATCCCGTTTTTTCGATCCATAACCCCGCTATGAATCTCTAAAATCGTGTCCCGCTGCGCCAAAATCTCATCCTGCTCGCTTTCTGCCCGTCAGGCCTACAGCCCCCTGGGGATTGGCGACGTCCTGGCCCGGCAGGCTGCGCATGCGATCTTTTGTCGCATCGGCATCCCGTTTTTTCGATCCAT
>JBBDRV010000106.1:28333-40282 GCA_040905285.1 Balneolaceae bacterium
TCTCTAAAATCGTGTCCCGCTGCGCCAAAATCTCATCCTGCTCGCTTTCTGCCCGCTAGGCCTACAGCCCCCTGGGGATTGGCGACGTCCTGGTTTGGCCCGGCAGGCTACAGCCCCCTGCGGATTGGCGGCGTCCTGGCTTGGCAGGCTGCGCATGCGATCTTTTGTCGCATCGGCATCCCGCCAGACGGTCATTCGCTGTCTGTTATTCGCTGTTTATGGTCTTGATCTTGTTGCCGGTTTTTTTTCGGCGCTCGCATTCTTCCAGATCGCTGCAGCTGCCGAACAGGTGCAGGGAATGGCCGGTGATATTAAAATCGTAGATCTTTTCCATCATCTTCTGGATCTCCAGGATCCGAGGATCACAGAATTCAATAACCACTCCGCATTCCTTGCAGATCATATGGTCGTGCTGCTGATAGGCATAGGCGCGTTCATAGTAGTACTGGTTCTTGCCGAACTGCTGCCGGAGAACCAGGCCGCATTCGACCAGCAGGTCCAGCGTATTATAGACCGTGGCCCTGGACACCCTGGTCCCCGCATTTTTCATGTTGAAAAAGATATCGTCAGCATCAAAATGACCGTCGGACTTGTAGATTTCATCCAGGACCATAAAACGTTCAGGTGTCTGCCGCTGGTTGCGCTCCTTCAGATAGGTCCTGAATATTTCCTTGACCAGTGTGATCGTCTCTTCTTGTGCCGGATGCGCCATAATTTTTACCCCTGGGTCTGGAATGGTGAAAATAAACTATTTGTATGCTGTAACGGCCCCGACTCTCACTTCTTGTTATCCGGCTGCTGCCGCAGACGGGCTGGAAGCCGGGCTGTGACAGCCTGTGATGCCGAGCTGTGATTCCGAGTCTGAAGTCAGGCATTGATTGTCATGCTATCAGTCTGTCGGACTTACTCTACAGAGCTGCGCATGCGATCTTTTTACACATTGGAATCCCGCTTTCTCGTTCCGTAACACCGCTACGAACCTCAAAAGTCGTGTTCCACTGTGCCAAAATCTCGACCTGCTCGCTTTCTGTTCCTAAGTCCGACAGACTGTTATGATTGCTGACTATTAAAGGGAAAATTTTATCTTGTACCAAAGAGCCCGAATAAGAGCCCGAATAACAACCACCTGAGACCTGCCCGAGTCTATGCCAACAACCGTTCCGTTCGAAACGATTGCCGATTTATATATACATCTTGTAAGAAAATACAAAAATTCTTCAAAAACAGCTTTCGGTTATAAACCCTCGGAAAAATCCGGCTATAAAACGGTGACATGGGATGAGACGGAACGGGATGTGGAAGCCATGGCGGGATTCCTGCTGGAAAAGGGAACAAAACCGGGCGACCGCATAGCCATCCTGAGCGAGAACAGATACGAATGGGCGGTGATCGACCTTGCCGTCCAGCGGATCGGCGCAGTGAATGTGGCTCTTTATGCGTCGCTGCCTGCCGACCAGTGTGAATTCATCCTCCGGGATTCGGGGGCGCAGCTGTTTTTTGTCTCTACGGGCATCCAGCTCAGGAAAGCGGTGGAGGTATTTGGCCGCTGCAGCGACCTGACCCATGTAATAGCGTTTGACGAGCCCAAAAAAGCGGAGCTGGCAGACCGGGATTATGTCACCCTCTACGAGCGGGCCCTTGCCGACGGGCGTGCGGTGCACGAAAGGCACCGGGAAACCCTCCGTCTGAGGGAGAGGGATATCCAGCCGGAGAGTCTGTCGACTCTGATTTATACCTCCGGCACAACCGGAGCGCCGAAAGGGGCGATGCTGACCCACAGGAATATCGTCAGCAATGTAAAAGCCGCCCATGAAGCCATCCATATCGATGCAAACGACCGCTGTCTTTCCTTCCTTCCCCTCAGCCATTCGTTCGAGCGTACCGGCGGATACTACGCCATGCTCGCCGGCGGTGCGGAAATTTATTATGCGCAGAGTGTGGATACAGTCGCCAAAAATATGCTGGAATGCAGTCCGACCATTGTGGTGAGCGTTCCCCGCCTTTTTGAAAAAATATACAATCTGGTCACCAAACGTGTGGAAGAGGGCGGCGCTGTCAAAAAGGCGATTTTCAACTGGGGAATGACCATCGGCAGGCGGTATTCCGAAGGGGAAAGGGGACTGGTCAGCCTGCAGAAAAAGCTTGCCGACAAACTGGTGTTTGACAAAATCAAACAGCGGACCGGAGGCCGTATCCGCTTTTTTGTTTCCGGCGGGGCGCCTCTCCCGGCAGAAATCGGCACGTTTTTTATGTCGGCGGGCCTCAACATACTGGAAGGGTACGGACTGACGGAAACCTCACCGGTGATTACCTGCAACCGGTATGGCGACGAGCGGATGGGCTCGGTCGGCAAAGTGATCAACGGCGTCACCGTGGGGATCCAGCAGCTGGGCGACAACCGGATCATCGCGGAGATCAGCGGGGAGGACTACCCGACGGTTCTGACGTCCGGGCCGGGCGAAGTTCTCTGCAAAGGTCCCAATGTGATGAAGGGCTACTGGCAGCAGGAAGAGGAAACCAGACGGATGATCGATGTCGGCGGCTGGCTCCACACGGGGGATATCGGCCGGTTTGCTGAAGGGCGCCTGATAATCACCGACCGGATCAGGCATATGATTGTCAATGCGGGCGGCAAGAACATTTATCCGGGGCCGATTGAAGAGCTGTTCAAAACCAGCAAGTGGATAGAGCAGCTGGTCCTGGTCGGCGAGGGCAGGAGCTACATGGGCGCGCTGGTCGTTCCCGATTTTGAAGCCGTCGGGGACTATGCAAAAGAACAGGAACTCGGGTACGACAGCATGAAAGACCTGCTTGAGCAGGAGGCCGTCACGGCCCTGTTCCGGAGGGAGATACACTCTTTCTCCAAAAAACTTGCCCCGCACGAGAAAATCCGGGACTTCCGGCTTGTACCGGATGAATTTACCGTGGAGACGGGCGAACTGACCCCTACACTGAAAGTAAAGCGGCGGATCATCGAAAAGAAATACAGGGACGAGATAGAGGCCCTTTTCAGTAATGACAAAGCGAGGTGAATTGAGATTGATTGACAGAATAACCGGCATTCCGGGGATAATCAGATATTTTACAGTCCGGCGGATGGCGGTACTGGTCCTGTTTTCCGTCCTGGCGGCGGCGGCAGAAGTGACCGCCCTGCTGTTCCTGCTACCTCTGGCGGACCTGTTGGATGTGTTCAGCGCACCGCCCCTGCCGCTGTCTGTCACGGATAGGGTTCCGGGCCTCACCGATCTTACCGGATCGGCTACAGGCGTCTTTTTTATGATTTTTCTGATGATGCTCCTCCACGGCCTGTTGAAATGGTCGGCGGCACGCCGGGTTGACTATCTGGCGGCAAAGGTACCGCGTGAACTGAAAGACAGGCTGTTCAGAAAGTATGAGAAGGTTACCTACGGCAGCGGGACGGGCGGAAATCAGCCGCTCAGCCGGCATCTGGAAGAGGGACGGCTGCAGAAGGCACGTCCGGGCAGCCGTATGCGGGGAGGAACCGGTGTCCGGTTCATCAACATCCTCCACACGGAAACAGACAAAGCCGCCCGCGGCCTCGTCCCCCTGATGCGTCTGCTGACTGCCGTCCCCGGCGCGGCAGTCTACCTGTCCGCCGCTTTTATCCTGGTCTTGCAGGGGAGTCTGGCCGTCCTCGCTTCCGGTATGGCTTTCCTGTTTCTGTTATACACGTTGAAGATCATTCTGTTTTATTTCATGCCGCAGCCGGGTACGTCCGGAGATTTTAGGGGACTGTTTTCGCTGCGGGCTGCCGGATCCGGCAACCCGGGTTCTGCATTCTCTGTAACCGTATTGAGTGCTCTGCAGATTTTTAACGGCAGGATACAGGAGAGTTTCCGTATTCCGCTGACGGTGCTCATCCTCGTCTCTGCCGTTATGGCTGACCTGCCCGGAGACCCAGCGGCTGCCGGGACTGTTCTTGCCGGAGTGCTGATTTTTGCAAGAGGCCTGAACCAGCTGGAGGGCATCGGTAAAAATCTGACGGAAGCTGCGGAGGGAGTCGGAGCCCTGCAGGCCATCGCCACTGAACTGGACATGTCTGACGACAGGCCGGACAGGAACAGGCCTGATCTGACTGTGACGGAGGACCGCAATCCGCCGGCTGTCCAGCCACAGAACGCCGGCCAGGGTGGCCAGGGTGCTGTCGGGGATACCGCCCGCGAAGCGGTTCCTGCTCCTGGAAAGCTCCGTGTGATATACCGCTTGTCACCGGAAGGGGCCAGTGCGGGGCGCAAAAAAAGCAAGCTGCCCCATGCCTCCAAGAAGCATTGCCTGCAAAATTGCATCGACGTGTTCGGAAAGGAAAACATCACCGTAGTGGGGGACAGGCTCGGAGAAGAGATGGAGGAATTTGTCATCCCGCGGGTGAAAACCTACTTCAGTGTGAACTGCGGCAACGGCAGAGACACTTTCTTTCATGCTCTTGGATACGGGCTGGATACATTTGAAAGTGATGACGTGCTCTATCTGCTTGAGGATGATTTTCTGCACAAAGCCGGAAGCGGCCAGATCCTGCGCGAAGGTCTGGGCATCTCATCCTATGCTTCACTATACGACCATCCGGACAAATACCTGAACAGGGAGTCAGGCGGCAATCCGTTTACAGAGTGGGGAGGCGAGATCACAAGACTGTTAAAAACAGAGAGTACCCACTGGAAACTGACCAATTCGACGGTAATGTCCTTTGCCGTCCATGTGAATACCATCCGGGAAGATGAGGATATTTTCAGGGAGATCAATACAGCCAAAGTTACCGACAGCTTCCGAACTTTTTTACGGCTGCGTGAGAAAAACCGCACACTGGTTACACCTGTCCCCGGCTGGAGCACACACACCGAACTGCGGTGGCTGTCCCCGTTTGAAGAATGGGAAAAAATCTGATTCAGACGGGATTCCCGGGGTTCCGCCCTTCCTTTATCCGCCGATGAGGGAGAGAAGCATCTTCACCAGCACTTTCGGGTCACGGACCTTCATGCTGTCGAAAACCCGGACATTCCTGTAGGAAGCCAGCCACTCGCCGAATGTATATCCTGAATTTTTGCGATACCGTGCAAAGTGCCTTATATCCCGGGCCAGGTGGATATAACCCACATCCGGCAGATACGGCGGCGAAGCGGACAGCGGTGCCGTCTCCCTCCGCCCTTCCGATTCCCCGGCCTGTTCCGGCAGCGGATATTCAGCCGGTTCGGCACGTTCTTGCAGGGATGGCTGTCCCGCCGGCAGAGCCTCCGGATCCCCGATTCCGCCGGCAAGGTCCAGATAATATTTCAGGGGTAAATTCTGACCTGCGGCCGCACCCTGGTAATCCAGGATGCTGGTCCGGGTATGAATTTCAATCAACCTGGGTTCCCCGCTGAATTCATCCCGCTTGAACTGAAGATTCAACAGTCCGGTCAGACCCAGTTCCCCGATAATTTCACGGCAGGTACGGTAAACGCTTTCATCCAGAACGGTTCTGGCATAGCAGGTCCATCCGGCGACCTTCGGGTAGACGCGCAGCTTGCGGCAGATGACATAGCCGTCGATGTTCCCGTCCGCGGTAACATGGAGATTCACATCCAGCATCTGGTCATCGTCTCCGGCCACATACTCCTGTACAACCACATCGGGATGCACCCTGGAAATTTTTGCGTACAGAGCCTCCAGTTCACCGGTCGTTGAACAGACATAGGCTTTCTGATAGGATCCGACGATGTCGGTAAAGTCGGGGGCATACCAGTAGTGCCGGTATCCCGGTTTAATCAGGTATGGTGGCGTGATGGCCTTCCCCGCCTTTTCCAGGTCGTCAACCCCGGAAACCTCGACGGAGACCGGGGCCGGCAGATTGTATTTCTCGCAAAGCCGGCAAAACTTCAGTTTATCCAGCAGACTACGGACCCTGTCTGCGGGCGGCAATCTGAAGAGGAAATATTTCTCCAGCCGGTCCCTGTGATTTGAAATGTTGAGCAAAACGCGATCGTCATGACTCATTAAAACCGCTTTTTTCCCCACCGTATCATCGGCCAGCCTTTGACCCAATGCACACAATTCATCAATAAATTCTTCAGAATCGTAGGATGATACTGTCAGATGGCTGTCGGAATAGCGCGAATGGGAGGAGATGCTCGGACTGGACTCGGAAACTGTATAAACCGGGATTCCATGTCTGCTCATACAGTGAACCAGGCCGGGTTCGCCTATAAGGACAGCCGGGGTTGTGTTTTTTTCCGATAGGTTCATATCAGGATTTTAAGGTGATCGGTAACAGCCGCAGCTCCCGGTTTGGGGAGAACGAAAGAGAGACCGGCCGGGTCCGCCTGAATGCGGACAGAACGCCTGATGAATAGTTCTGCATATGGGTCGGATTGCCGTAACAGGATGACTGACTGTCCCGGCGCCCTCGTTAAACGGCAATTTTTTTGATGTTCTATAAATTGATGGTCTAAACAGGTGAGAACAGGGATACAAGAAACATGCCAATCAGGGCTTTTTCCCGACAAGCGTCTTCACGACGTCATGAGAGCGGATTTGTGGAAGAGGCCGGAATGCGCAGGAGAACAGGGGAGAGGAAAAAAACCGGCACCCGTGCGAATAAATTGCACACCGGCCCCGGCTTCCCGCTGTGTAAATTTGCCCCACCCGGTCGTCTATCGGGAAAATTTGCTGATTTCTGCTGTTGAGTCAGTGGCTGGATGCCGGCGGATCAGGCCGGTCCGTACAGGCTCACTGAATTTTTTGTATGATTTCCGATTGAAGACCAGTGACTGCCAGAGTTCCCGATTGAAGACCAGTGGCCGGTTGGCTCAGCCGGCCGGCTCAGGCAGCGGGGTTTTTCCGGGCGTCGATAAAGGACTTTACGCCGGTTATAATAAAATAGATACAGAGAATGGCCATAAAAGCCTGGGCATAGGCTGCCGGCGGATTTTCAAGAGGCCGGCCCCCGATGGCCCGGAAGACAGCCGCCAGTCCGCCGATGGTGCCGAAAATGCCGAAAAGAGCATTCAGAAGGGCCGCATGCATGGCATGTTTGCGCATATCCTCCTGCCGGTCTGCCAGATATCCCAGCCCGTAGAACACAAGGCCGAAGAAAGAGGGTATGAGGGCGGTGAAATGCTCCGATCCGGTCCCGAAAAAGGAGACCAGTCCGAGGAGGATGAGAATTAGTCCGATTACTTTACTTGTTTTAGGCACGGCATGTTGAGTTAGGTTCGTATTGGAATAACAGGGGGAATGTACTGGAGTATCCGGACATCTGCAGGCGCATCAGAAGATTTTCGGTACTGGTTTTTACTGTTGATTTCACCGCTGATTTCACTGATGTTGATTTTACTGTTGATTTCACCGCTCATTTCACCGTTGATTCACAGAGGACTTTCACTGAAGATTTGCCGTGCTCATTCGTTTCAGCACGTACTCCAGCTTTTCAACGAAGGTGTCTATCTCGCCGGTGCTGTTGTTTTTGCCGAAGCTGATGCGGATGCTGGAATTGGCGATCGATTTCTCCAGCCCGATCCCCGTCAGCACGTGAGACGGTTCCACTGCACCAGACGTACAGGCAGAGCCGTTGGATACGCAGATGCCTTCGATGTCCAGGTTCAGAAGGAGCATTTCGCTGTCGATCAGATCCTCTTTGACACCGACAAACCCGAGGTTGACGATGTGAGGCACGCCTCCCTTTTCAGGTCCGTTGACCCGGTACTTGCCCCTGAACGACCGGTCCAGCCGATCGAACAGATGCTGTCGGAGGCCGAGAAAATGAGAACGGTGGTCATCCATGCCGGCAACACCGTATTCCATCGCTTTCTGCAGGCCCACAACTGCGGGCAGGTTGGTGGTTCCGCCCCTGCGCCTTCGCTCCTGGGAGCCGCCGGTCATCCAGGGTATCCACGGGGCTCCGCTGCGGACGAACATCACCCCGATTCCCTTGGGACCATTTAATTTATGGCCACTCAGGCTCAGGAAATCAAGCCCCAGCTCCCGGACATCTACCGGAATTTTGCCGGCACTCTGCACACAGTCCGAGTGAAACGGCACCCCCTTTTCCCTGCAGACGGAAGCGATGTCCGCCAGCGGATTGATGGTCCCCAGTTCATTATTCACATGCATGAGCGAGACCAGCGCCGTATCGTCACTGATGGCCGCCGATACCTGCTCTGAGCTGATGCTGCCGTCGCTGCCGGGCTCCAGATAAACCGGCCTGCCGCCGAGGCGCTTCAGGCATTCAACCGTATGGAGGACGGCATGGTGTTCCACGGGAGAGGTGATAATCTCTTTTTTATCGCCGGAAATATCGAAAACCCCTTTGATGACCGCGTTGTTGCTTTCCGTGCCGCCACTCGTAAAAATGATTTCCGACGGTTCGGCGTTAATCAGGTCTGCGATCGATTCGCGTGCCTCTTCAAGGGCCACTTTGGCTGTCTGGCCTTTCTGATGGAGGGAATTTGCGTTGCCGTACTCTGCCTTCAGATAAGGCAGCATCGCTTCCAGCACCCGCTCATCCAGCGGAGTGGTGGCCGCATGATCAAAATAGATACAGTCCATAGGTTATCCTGATTATGTCATTCTTCCGGTTCTGGCCCGAGCAACATAAAATATTCAATTCACTGATGAAAATCAGGCTTTATTCCCCGGAGAGACCGTTGTCCGCAGGAAGAGCAGCGGTTAATCTCAGCGGCCGTTCAGCCCCTCCACCTGCTCCTCATTCAGCAGCAATTCGACTTCCGCAAGTTATAACGGGCAAAAATACTGTTCAGCTCATACAGTCTGGACGGGGAGGTGCCGCCGCTGCCGGTTCCCATCTCTGACATCAATAAGAAACCCTTAGGGCTCAGGGAATTTTGGCTAACGAAAGTTCAAATACATTTCTATTTTACCCTGTCTGTTTTATCCCTGAATTTTTGGCGGTGAACCCGTACCGAAGCTCTCTGCAGCGGCCGGGGCGGCGGGATTGAATTGGAATAAATGACTGTTGAATGACTGACAAAAGAAATGAAACCGGAGAATCATGAAAAAAAAGACGATCAAAGATGCAGAGGTCGCGGGCAAGACCGTATTGATGCGCGTGGATTTTAACGTGCCGATCAAAAACGGGAAAATAGGAGATGACAACCGCATACGCCAGGCGCTGCAATCCATCAACTATCTGCTTGAACGGGATGTAAAACTGATACTGACCAGCCACCTGGGAAGGCCCGGCGGGTCGCCCGATCCCGAATACAGCCTGAAGCCGGTGGCTGAACACCTGCAGTCGCTCATCGGGCCGATGGTCTACTTTGCAAAAGACTGCATCGGCAAAGAGGCGGACAAGACCATTGCCGCCGCAAAGAACGGGGAAGTGGTCCTGCTCGAAAATGTACGGTTTCACAAAGGGGAAAAAGCCAACGATCCCGAATTCAGCAAAACGCTTGCAAAACATGCCGACCTGTTCGTCAATGACGCTTTCGGAAGCAGCCACCGGGCTCATGCGTCCGTAGCCGGGGTAGCTGAATTTCTGCAGCCGGCGATGTCGGGCTTTCTCCTGGAAAAAGAGATCCGCTACCTGGATGAAAGCGTCAACAGCCCGGTTCGTCCGTTCACAGCCATCCTGGGCGGAGCGAAAGTGTCCGACAAGATCGGTGTCATCGACAACCTTCTCGGCAAAGTGGACACCATTCTGATCGGCGGAGGAATGACCTACACCTTTTACAAGGCAAAAGGACTGCCCATCGGAAATTCACTGCTGGAAGAGGACAGGGTGGAGCTGGCCGCCTCCCTGATGGATAAAGCCAGGGAAAAAAACGTGGAACTGCTGCTGCCCGTCGATTCCGTCGTGGCACAGGAATTCAGCAACGACGCCCGGCACAAGGTTGTGGGCGAAGATGGCATTGAGGAAGGGTGGATGGGACTGGATATCGGGCCCAAAACGATCAGCGTCTACTCCGGCCGGATCCTCGAATCCAAAACCATTCTCTGGAACGGCCCCATGGGTGTTTTTGAGATGGAAAATTATGCGAGAGGCACTTTTGAAATCGCCGGGGCCCTGGCGGAAGCCACAGAAAAGGGGGCGACGTCCATCATCGGGGGCGGTGACTCGGCCGCGGCCATTAAAAAATCGGGACTTGAAAAAAAAGTATCCCACGTTTCCACCGGCGGCGGCGCGAGCCTGGAATACCTGGAAGGAAAGGAACTGCCGGGCGTCGCTAATCTGTCAGAGCCGTAATCTGACCTGCATGCCGATATCGCTCCTGTGATTCCGGGGGAGGCGGTCCAGCCCGCTGCCGACGACGAGCCGGTTTTCATAGATTGTGGTGGATGCCTTGAACCAGACCTGTATTTTTTCCGAAGGGCGGTAGTTGAAGAGTATGTAGAAACGCTGCCCCTGGTCAAAGAGCATGGTGGATGAGAAGACGTAAAGAAGGTCATTCTCAAAGTGATAGGCCCTTGCTTCAAAACCGTCGGTGTCGAAGAGAGTTACCCTGGCATCGATCTGCAGGTTGTGCCTGGCCTGGAAACGGATGTCCTGATAGAGCAGGAATCCCGGGGCCCTGCCGCCGCCGGCGGGCCGGATGTCCGTCCATTCAGCACGGTTCCTGAGCCGGACCCGCGGGTGGATCTGGATGCCGGACTGGATGCGGGCAACCAGCCGCCTGTGCCGGGACAGCAGCCGGATATCCCGTCCTGCGGAATCGGTATCGTCATATTCCTGCTCCCGCACCTTCTGCCGTACCAGCAGGTAGAGCTCCGTCTGGCGGTCCGGCCGGTATTCGGCCATTCCCAGCCAGTCATATCCGCCGGTTGGCTGGCGGGTCAGGTACCGCGGGGCGGGAAAGTGATACCGGTCGAAATAGGCGCTGAGACGGACGGCTTCCCGGAGCCGGTGACGGACCCCCAGATACCACCCCTCTTCATTTCGGGGAGTGCCTGACTGTTCGGCGAAGCTGCTGCCGAAGATTGACTGGAAGTCGGGTTCGTAGTGCCTCAGCGCGATGGCGAATTCTGTTCCGTCCCCGGCCGTCATCTCCACCCCGGAGACTACGCCGACGGCGCCGTTTCCCGTACGGCCGGCTTCCCCGAACATATGGGCCGGACCTGCCGTGAACCGGTAGTCGATGGAGAGGGCCGAGGCCGTCGTTCCCCCGAAACTGTGCTGCTGCCACGGACCGGGTCCCTTCTGCACGGGCCGGCTGAACCGGTTTACATAGCCGCCGGCACCCAGAACCCCTGCGGGAAGATCCATGCTGATGCGTCCGCCGGCCGTCTGCTGTCCGGTATTCAGCCGGCGTTCCCGCTCGGCAAGAGTACGGCCCTGAGGCGTGGACACCGGAAACCGGATGGTATCCCCCTCCACCACGGCCGCCGTCCGTTTCCGGCTTGAATAAAACCCGGTTACCCGGATCCTTTCCCCCCAGGTCACCGCGGCCCCGCGAAAGGCCCCGGCTGTGTTGCCGGACGTAAAGCCGCGCACACCGGCCCCGCTCCGGTTTGCCGACCGGATGACATCCTGCCCCTTGCCCAGAGAGATCCCGCTTCCCATGATCAGCCCCTGTCCCATTCGCATGCTGTAGTTGCCGGCCACCGCGATCTTCAGCCGCCCCAGATCTTCCAGGGAGGCGTACCCCGACTGGTTGTTGAAAGCCAGGGGACCGGGCAGGCGTTCGCCGGGCCGCTTTGCCTGGGTCAGGTTGGCGGAGAGATGATCGCTGCGGTAATGCACCCGCTGGTAATAGTTGACCGGGCTGCCCAGGTATCCGCCCAGGGTATCGGGACGCGAGTAACCGTCGGGGTTTCCGACGATCCGGCGGAAGCGCGAATAGGCATCAGCGCTGCTGTTGTGGATCCAGACTTTCGGTTTCAGATAGAGATCCCGCCTCAGATCACTCCGGCTACCGACGGAAAGATACGGCGTCAGGCGGTTTGCGGTGACCGGCCCGATCCCCCCGACAGCCGTCAGACCGTCAGCCGTTTCAAACG
>JBBDRV010000107.1:0-1229 GCA_040905285.1 Balneolaceae bacterium
TTCAACCGACCAGCCTTCAAGCCCTGTGCGGATTATATCAAGATCATTCTTGCCAAGACGTACTGTTTCACTGTGATCCAGTTCCAGGTCTATAAAACCTTTACTTTCGTAGTCATTGATATCACCGGTTGTCAGTGTACGCACCTTGCCGGCAACAGCTTTCATTTTCCTGCCGAGTTTTTTTCCAAGTACAGGATAGTTAGGCTTGGCTGACTTGCTGACGATGGCCGAGTCGTCATCAACGAATTCAATCCTTCTAACGTTTACCTCATCCAATATAATTCCTTTGACGGATTCCACTACCTGCCTTTCTTCCTCGTCCATAGGCAGAATAATTCTTGATAAAGGCTGACGTACATTAACGTCGATCTGATTTCGTATGCGAAGCACAGTGGATGTAATACTCCTGGCTATTTCCATGCGGTGTTCCAGCTGCTTGTCGATGGAGGTCTCCTGTACAGTTGGATAGAAAGAAATATGGACCGAATCCTCATCCTGCCCCGTCACACGATTCAGGTTCCTGAAAAGCCATTCGCCGGTATAGGGTGCAATGGGGCTCATTACTTTTGCAAGATCCAGGAGACAGTCATAGAGAGTCTGATAGGCGGCTGTTTTATCCAGACTTTTGCCTTCCTTCCAGAAGCGGCGGCGATTTCTCCGTACATACCAGTTGCTGAGTTCATCAACCACTTTTTCTATTTCACGTACTGCACGGGTGGGCTCATACACGTCAAGAAATTCATCAACCCTCTTGATCGTGGTATTCATTCTCGAAATCATCCAGCGGTCCATTTCTGTCCTTTCATTGTGAACAATGGGTTTGCCCGAATATGTGAACCGGTCGATATTGGCATACATTGCAAAAAAGGAATAGGTACTGACCACCGTATTAAAAAATTTCCGCTTTGTCTCCTGAAGCCCCTCTTCACTGAATTTCAGATTTTCCCAGGGGGAGGAGTTGCTCATCATATACCACCGCACGATATCGGCCCCGTAATTTTGTATCACGTCAAACGGATCAACCGTATTCCCCTTTGATTTGCTCATCTTCTCGCCTTTCTCATCAAGAACAAGGCCGTTGGAAACCACGTTAAGATAAGCCGGTTTGTTAAAGAGCATCGTCCCGAGCGCATGCAGCGTATAAAACCATCCCCTGGTCTGGTCTACACCTTCGGCAATAAAGTCGGCCGGAAAATGCTTCTTGAACTTCTTTTTATTTTCAAACGGAT
>JBBDRV010000108.1:0-7279 GCA_040905285.1 Balneolaceae bacterium
GCCGGTAAATATAGTTTATGCATGATGCGGGTCGGGTTATTTTATTCAAAAACGATCGTTCCAAAATACTCCGGAAGATGAAACTGGGGCTCCGGATTATCCACATGAGACCAGGTAAGGTAGTGCGGATGTGACGTCTGTGATGCGATTTTATAAAAATTCGCTTTCCATTCGACGCCGGATGCGGGTTTCGCCACATCGGTATACTGATTCAGGATATCCACAGGCAGCCGGTATTCGATTGTCCAGGTAACGGGATCGGTAATCTCCGGATCGACAATGGACGGCATGGAATGGGCAAGGTCAACATTTTCGAATTCCGATTCCGGTATATTGATCCGGCCGACCCCCCTTTCTTCCTGGAAGGCAAAAAGGGCCGTACCGCCGCAATTGGTCTCCAGATTGAAATACCCTTCAGAAATATCCGTGCCCGGTGTGAAGAAAAATTCAACACAACTGTCTCTGGAAACCGGCCCCTGATATTCGTCTACCACACATCTGACGTACTGGTCCTGTACGTGGAAAATAACATACACCGCCTCGTCATCATAGGCAACTTTGACATGCACATCCGGCCGTGGCTCCGGCTCCTCTCCCATATGGTTACCCAGGTGAAGGGAGGGAATGCTGTTCCACGGCTCCTTGTCCCACTCCGCATTGATGTCCACGGGCTGGTCCAGTCTTGTGACCGTATAAACCGATTGTTCATCCCCGTCTTCCACTGGATCTGTACAGCCGCTTAAACCAATCATTACAGGGAGTAAGAAAAAGGCATAGAGAAACAGGTTAATTTTATTTTCCATTTTTTGGTTTATTAGACTTGCCGGTTCAGATATTGTTTTGAAATATGTGCAGGTGTATATCCTAAGTTTTGAAAAACGGGGAAGAAAGTTCGCCGGTGAAGGCTGTGCAGCAATTGTATCAAGTTTACAGTATAATTGCAACGTTTCCGAATCAAATGGACCATATCAAATGGACTATGGAAAACGTCTTCCTGTACTGTTCCTATTTTACACTTGCTATTTAGACAAATAGCATTTTAATTAATTATCCACTTGTTTCTAAAGTAGTAAGGAGTCAAAGGCAGGTTACTTTATAGTAGTAAGGAGTTAATCTTTACAGCAGTTAAGGAGTAAAATCCAGGTAATTTTAAATGCCGATAACAGGGAATAGGATAATTTTAATGGAATCTGCCCTGAAAAATACCTTGTCTGATAAAAATCACCTCAAAGGCCAGATGCGCGTAAATCCGAGTGATGCTGTTTTAGCAGAGAAAATCGGGGAAGGGTGTTCTGAATCCTTTGAAAAGATTTACGAACGCTATCACAGGCCGCTTTTCTTTATGGCTAAAAAATACCTGAAAGATCAGGAGCTGGCGGAAGATGCGGTACAGGATATTTTTGTAAAGCTGTGGGAAAAGAGAGATACCCTTGATGCATCCCGCTCTGTCAAAGGCTTTCTTTTTACCATGTTGAAAAATCACCTGCTGAATGTAATCCGGGATCAGAAGAAAAAGATCATTTCCGTTTACAAGGTTGATGTGGAAAATTTGCTCCACTCCGGGCAGACGGACGATGACATTATTTACAAGGATTATCAGAACCTGGTCAAACGGGGCCTGAATGAGCTTCCGGACAGAAAACGGGAAGTGTTTGAATTAAAGATCTCCGGATACTCCAATGCGCAGATTGCCGAAATCCTTCTCATATCCATACATACTGTTAAAACCCAGTATTATCACGGGTCAAAATTTATCAGAAGCTATCTGAAAAATCACTCGGACACCTGACAGCCTGTTGCGGCACAGAATGCTCTGACGGGCGACGCCCGGGAATACCGCGATACGTTCCTGTGCATGAGCTTTACTTAAACCATTTGAATACATTTGCAGAACGGCGTCATCGACCTGAATTAACGTCATCTCCTGTCAGTTGCACCTTATCAACGATTTTTTATGGAACAGAACAAACCATTTCTACCTGCTGTCGACGATTTTCTGAATGAATATAAATCAGGAAAAAGACTGCTGCTGGCTGTTCTGGTTTCCACTCTCGGAATCGCCATTGCCGGATTCTGGAATTATCACCTTGTTGACGGGTTTGGCCGTGATTTCATCGCCGGCCGGACCATTGGAAATACCAGCATGCTGGCCGGAAGCTTTGGTGAAAATGGCGGGGGATTTGGATTTGTGTTTGCTGCCATTGCCGGTCTGGCTGCCACATTTACCGCCTGCAACTGTGTGGCATTTGCCATGGTCCCCGGACTGGCCTGTTCAGCGAATGAACCATCGGCACGGATTCCGGTGTCCCGGGTACTCATGTCATTTGTAACTCCGGTTGTCCTCTTGAGCATTGCATATGGCGGTTTTATCGGTTTTCTGGGTCCGGACGGAGTAGCCTCCTTTAATGAACGGCCGATCCGGATAGCACAGGCCCGGATCGTGTTTTCGGTTATCGGCATGATCATGCTGTTCTGGGGTCTGCTTGAAATGGGTTATTTGAAAAGCGTGACGCACCGGTTCTCGCGGGTCACCCTCGATTTCTTCAGCTTACACACCACAAAAGCTGTGATAATGGGTATTTTAGTGGGTCTTTTTGCCATTGGCAGGCCTTTTCCGGTTTTCAGGGAATTTCTGACTTATGCCGCAACTGCAGAGAGTCCCCTATACGGAGCTGCAGTCATGAGTGTTCATGGGATAGGGCAAATTGCCGTCCTTCTCGTCCTGTTCTTGGCACTTTTTTATTTCAGCGGCAACCGGCTATTGCTGTGGGTTAACCGAAAGCCTCATCAGGCGAGATTGCTGACTGCACTTTCCCTCTTGTGCGGCGGCTCCTATTTTCTCTTTTACTGGGGCATTGCCTTCATTTACGATATCGGCCGGTGGGGGTTCAAGCTTGGCTGGTACTGACTGAATTCCTTTCTCCGGACCTGTCCATTTCTATTGACAATGTCTTATTATGCGTTGGTTCCCACTGTTGACGGCAGCCTGATCCCGTCGTTATATTTATTCTCCAATCGACAGACCAGCATCCATGACCCGTATTGATTCCCATACGTTTTTCGTCCTGACCTTTTTGGTTGCCATGCCTTTTACCGGCTGTGATTCGGGACCGGAACCTCCGGATGTGGAATCAGAAAAATACCGGGATGCTGTGTCCGATTTCCATGTCAGCCTTGCCTCCGGCCAGACAGATGAAATGAGATTTGCCGTTAGTAAAATGAATGACGTGGCAGAGGCGTATCCTGAAGAACCTGCTGTATGGGCGAATCTTGGAGTTTTTGCAATGAGGCAGGGCAACTATCCCTCTTCTGAAGAGTACTTTCAAAAAGCCCTGGACCTGGTGCCCGGCCAGCCGGATATCCTGTTTTTAAGGGGACTGCTGCAAAGACGTACCGGACAGATTGAAGAGGCCATCCGTTCCTTTCGGAACGCACTGGAATCCGATCCGAGGAACCTGATGATCCGCTATGCGCTGATCGGGGAACTGGAACGCAGGGATGACACCCGGCATGCGGAAGAAATTATGGAAAGCCTCGAAGAGATGCGTGCCATCGCTCCGGAGAACCAGGTTCTTGTTTACGAAACAGCCAGGATAGCGGCCAAAGAGCAAAATTTACCCTTGCTGGAAAAGGCAATGGATGCCCTTGCTGATTTCTCCGGCAAATGGGACGAAGATGCCAGAAACCAGTATGAGACAACAGCTTCAGCGCTGGAATCCGGAAATTTCAATGACGTTGCACTTGAACTTTCCTTCCTGCGAAATGCAATCGAGCCTGAACCTTCTTTTCAGGAGGATCTCGCCAGGCTGCAGATTGCCCCTGCCGAAATCGGTTATACAGTTAACCGATTCCTGTGGCTGCCCCAGCCTGAATTGCAGGTTGCCGAACCTGACCATCAGTTGCGTTTCGATGAAGCGGCCGGTGCGGACTTTCCCGAAACGTCTTCATTTATCATTTCGCTGATGCTCAGGGAGGACCTTCCGCCACTGACGGTGCATCTGGCCCATTCACAAGTCCGTATCGATCAGAATGTCGTACTGGATTATCCGGGGGAGATCACCGGGCGGGCTGCCGGGGATTTTGTGCTCACCGGCCTGGACTACAACTACAATTTTATGACTGATATAGCCATGGCAGGAAATCAGGGATTCCGGCTTTACCGTCAAAATGAGGATTACACCTTTACCGATGTTACTTCAGACCTCGACCTGTCGGGAGAGATCACCGACTCGTCCTACACGGGAATCTGGAATACGGATTATGATCAGGATGGAGATCTGGACCTGGTCTTAGCCCGGGAAAACGGGGGAGTGATCTTCCTGAGAAACAATTCGGACGGTACATTTGCCGTGGCAGATCCCTTTCCGGAGCTGGAAGATGTCATTACAGATTTCAAATGGGCGGACCTTCATGGAAGCGGCACACCCGATGCTGTTTTTCTTACCGGGGAAGGGGCCCTGATTCTCTATAGAAACAGCCGGAGGGGAACCTTTGCCAGAGTGGGGGACCTTCCTGTTCAATCGGCTGTCTCGGCAGTCGAAATAGCGGATATCGATGCGGACGGATCGTTCGAAATTATCGCTGCCAAAGATGATCAGTCCATGGACCGCCTATATTATCAAAGAGAGACCGACAGCTGGGAAGCCGCGGTGATAGCGGGCCGGGGACTGTCCGGGCCGGGGCTGTCTTCCGGATCCAGGCTTTTTACACCGGACCTTGACAATAACGGTGCTTTCGATTTACTGCTTTCGGGAAAAGACAGAAGCTGGATCTGGCTGGCCGACGAAGATCAGAACTACAGACTGCTGGACCAGGAGCTTCCCGGCGGACTGACGGATGTGGTGGATATCGAAGGAAACGAGCGGCTCGATTTACTGGGAATCACGGAAGATGGCAGCCCATACCAGTTGTTCAACCGGGGAACCCGGGATTATGGAGCAAGGTCCATACGTGCGAGGGCGTCGGGCGCTACAGGGGATCAGCGGATCAACTCCTTTGGTATAGGCGGCGAGATGGAAATCCGGTCCGGTCTGCTTTATCAAAAGCAACTGATAAGTTCACCCATTGTACACTTCGGGCTGGGCCTTCACGAAGAAGCGGAAATGCTCCGGATTATCTGGCCGAACGGTTCCGTTCAGTCTGAATTTGCAGAACTGGGGATGGAGTCAACCATCTTCAATGAACAGATCCTTAAAGGATCTTGTCCCTGGCTGTTTGCACATGACGGCAATGACCTGCAGTTTGTGACCGATGTCCTGTGGCGTTCCCCGCTCGGACTCCGCATCAACGCGCGGGAAACCGCAGGTGTCACCCAGACTCTGGACAGGGTAAAAATTCCCGGAAGCATGTTGTCGGGCCGGGACGGCCTGTACGATGTGAGAATTACAGCAGAGTTGTGGGAAACCCACTTTTTTGACCATGTAGAGCTTACCGCCTACGACCATCCGCCGGGGACCGAGATTCATATTGACGAGCGTTTTACATTTCCCGCTCCGGATTTGTCCGTGCAGCTTACGAAGACCCCCAGGCCTGTTTCCCGCGTATTCGATCAGCATGGACAGGATGTCAGTGAGATCGTCGAGCAGAAAGACGGCAACTATCTGAAAGCATTCACCCGGGGAAGCTATCAGGGGCTGGCCAATGAGCATTTTATAGAAATTGTACTTGGGGATGAGGTGCCGCTGAATGCCCCCCTGCTGCTGATTGCAACAGGCTGGCTGAGACCGACGGACAGTTCTGTCAACCTGGCTCTGAGCCAGGGAAGCCACAACCCTCCGGAAGGCCTGAAAATTGAAGTGCCGGATGGGCATGGCGGATGGAAACTGCTTCACGATGACTATGGGGTGCCTGCAGGAAAACTCAAGACAATCCTACTTAACCTCGACGGTGTTTTCGCCGATCCTGCTGACAGGCGGATCCGTATGCATACCACGTCTGAAATCTACTGGGATGCTATCCGGTGGGCAGAATCACTTTCTGAAGAGAAGGTGAAAGAATACAAACCGGTTCCTGCCCGTCAGGAACTGCGTTACCGGGGGTATTCTACATGGACGAGGGCCGACAGCCTCTCTCCCAAGCTCCCCGACTACAATAAAATTTCCGGCACGGCACCTCGCTGGAGGGATCTGACCGGCTTTCATACCCGCTTTGGGAGCGTCCGCGAACTGCTTGCTGAAACAGACGGGCGGTACGTAATCATGAATGCGGGAGATGAGCTGCTTCTGGAATACACTGTTCCGGCGGATCCCGAAGAGGGATGGACCCGCAGCTTCGTGTTTGATTCAGCCGGCTGGGTGAAAGACGGTGACTATAATACAGAAGCATCAGCAACAGTAGGCCCTCTTCCGTATCACGAACAGACGGATTACAGCCATCATGAAGAATTCAACCTGTCTGACGACCCGGTTTTTCAACGGCATCGGTCTGACTGGCAAAAATTCCATACCCGCTATATAACCCCTCAACCCTTCAGATCGGCATTAATTTTTGAATAATTTTGTACCTTTTTCGCCCGGCATCTGCCGCGTGCCGGCTGCGTTTTCCCATAGGGGATAACTGTTACAGCGCCTGTTTCAACATTGCTCAATGTACATTATGAGAAAAAAACATTTCATAAAGCTGGGGATCGCCGTCTTCTTTATAGGACTTCTTGCTGCGCCGGCCGGACTCAGGCATTTTCAGGAGAACCGCCGGCCCGACCTTTTTGAACGTGTGGATATGGATTCTGCCATCAGCCGTTACGGGTTTTACCTGGAAGAAGTTTCAGAAGATATCGGAATGGATTTTTTACATCAGCGGCCCGACCTGGATCCTGCCCTTGATCACATCCTTCCTCAGATAGGCTCCGTCGGCGCCTCGGTTTCTGTCGTTGATTTTAACAACAGCGGACAGCCTGATATCTATCTTACAAACAGCAGACACGGTTCTAAAAATGCCTTTTACAGGAATATGGGAGACGGGACATTCCGGGAAACAGCCGGAGACCTGGGATTAGCGGACCTGAATAAACCGGGGACGGGAGTTTCCATGGGCACTGTATGGGGAGATTACAATAATGACGGATATGAAGATCTTTTCCTTTACAAATGGGGGAAACCCGAACTGTTTCGAAATGAAAAAGGTGAGGCTTTCACGCGGGTCACAGATAAAGCCGGCTTGCCCGAATGGATAAATGCCAATTCTGCTGTCTGGCTGGACTATAATAACAATGGTTACCTGGATCTGTTTATAGCGGGTTACTATCATGAAGATGTTGATTTCTCTAAAAGAATGGCATTTT
>JBBDRV010000109.1:0-7269 GCA_040905285.1 Balneolaceae bacterium
CCTTGACCCTGACGTTTTTTTAGGACACTATGAGTTTTCTTACAAACACTAATTAATAAAGAAAACCGATTATGAGCAGCAGTAGTATGACTATCCACTTGAAAATCTGGCGGCAAAAGGACAGCGAATCCGCGGGCGGATTTGAAACCTATACGCTGGATGCGGTGAATGAGCATATGTCCTTCCTGGAGATGCTGGACGTACTGAATGAGAATCTTATCAGGGAAGGAAAGGATCCCGTTGAATTTGACTATGACTGCAGGGAAGGTATTTGCGGATCCTGCAATCTGGTAATCAACGGACGTGCTCACGGACCTAAATTTTTGACAGCCGTCTGCCAGCTGCACATGCGCAATTACAGCGACGGGGATACTGTGGTTATTGAGCCGGCCCGGGCGGCGGCATTTCCTGTTGTAAGGGATCTTGTCGTGGACAGATCCGCTTTTGACAGGATCATCGAAGCCGGCGGGTACATTTCCGTCAAGACCGGTTCCGCACCGGAAGCAAATTCCATGCCTGTGAAACAGGAGTACGCCAACCAGGCTTTTGATTATGCCACCTGTATCGGCTGCGGTGCCTGTGTGGCCGCCTGCCCCAATTCTTCAGCGTCCCTGTTTACAGGGGCAAAAATAGCCCATCTGAATAAATTGCCCCAGGGCGACCCGGAAAGAAAAGGGCGGGTGCTGTCCATGGTGGCCCAGATGGAGAAAGAGGGTTTCGGCGACTGCTCCAACTTCGCGGAATGTGAGGCGGTCTGTCCTGTGGGAATCAGTATCACCGCCATAGCGGAAATGCGCCGGGATTATATGAAGGCTGTTTTTGACTCCTGACAGAGGCTGATGTACGTACAGAGTGCTGATGTACGAATGGCTGCGAGTCTGTCCGGCTGTATTTACAAGTGGCTATTGTGGCGGCGATACGCTGGTAAATCAATCGGTTGCAGGGAGCAAGGGATACAGAGTGGAGCCTCTGTAACAATCGTTTCCGGGTCCTTTCAGATGTTGATTTCTTCCTCATGGACTTGCTGTTCCGCTTTTCTGTCATCGAAGGTAAACAGGAAGACGAGCAGGACCGCGGCGGCGAAGAGTGCGGGAATCCACCAGAAATCATGCCACTGGTTCAGGGTCAGGGCCTCCCGGCTGCTCAGAAACATGTTGTATGTCGTGCCGGCGAGCTGTGCGCCGATCAGCATGCCCACGCCGTAGGTCATCAGGACGATCAGCCCCTGGGCCTGTCCGCGGATCCTGTCATTCGATTTGAGGTCGACATAAATCTGACCGGTAACGAAGAAAAAATCATAGCAGATTCCGTGAAGGGCGATCCCGCCGACAATCAGCCACGCTACTTCACCCGGTGCGCCCATGGCAAAAAGGATATACCGGACGGACCATGCAAGCATACCGACCCCCAGCATCCATTTTACACCAAGCCTGATGAAGAAAAAAGGCATGAGAAGCATGAAAAGGACTTCTGAAGCCTGGCCGATCGTCTGTGTGGCGGCAATGTTTTCAAATCCGGTGGCGCCGAGAAATATCTGTGTGAAATTATAGTAAGCCGCCAGCGGAATCGAGATCAGCAGCGAGCTGCCGAGGAAGACGTAAAAGGACCGGCTTCCCAGGCTTTTCAGTGCATCGAACCCTGCAATGCTTCTGACTGAAACCCGCTGTCCTTTGGCCGGCGGCGGGGTATGGGGAAGAGTGAAACTGTAGAGACCGAGTAGGAAACTGGCTGCCGCTGTGAGGTAGAGGGGCAGAGCGGTTGTTTCAGGAACGACATTTTCCGCAACGAATGAAACGAGGATGAAGCTGACGGTAAGGCCTGCGGCAATCCAGCCGATCGTGCCGAATACCCGGATGGCCGGAAATTCTTTCTCCCGGTTTTCAATGTTATGAAACGACAGGGTATTGGCCAGGCTCATCGTGGGCATATAGCAGAGATTGTAGCCAAGGAGCATAAGAATGAATACCAGGGGTGTCCCGACGGCCAGCGGGGTCAAAAACATGATAACCCCCCCGGCAAGGTGCAGTGTGCCGAGCACTTTTTCCGTGGCAAAAAATCTGTCTGCAATCAGTCCTACAAAAAACGGGGCAACGATGGCGGCAACCGGGTTTACCGTGAACGGCCAGTGGGTCAGATGGCCCATCCCGTTGGCGGACATGTAGACGGCAATTGCTGTATACCAGGCGCCCCAGATAAAAAATTCCAGAAACATCATTATGCTGAGCCTTGCCTGTATGTAGTCCTTCATCGCCTTTTTTTGTACCATGGAGTTGGTCAGTCAGTCAGCTGGTGCCATAATCTATGATTTAAGGCCGTTTTCGCCAAACAGTGTTTTTCAATCGCCACTATGCAAAAATCCCGGCAAAATCTGAAAGCAGTCGGGGAAAAGCTTCAGGAGCACTGGGGCTATTCCTCATTCCGGCCCGGTCAGGAAGAGGCTGTCCGTGCTGTTCTGGAAGGCAGGGATACGCTTGTTCTTTTTCCGACAGGAGGAGGAAAGTCGCTGTGCTACCAGGCACCCGCACTGGTGTTCGACGGACTCACCCTTGTGATCTCACCACTGGTGTCGCTGATGCAGGATCAGGTCGGACAGCTGAACCGGGCCGGTATAAGGGCGACATATATCAACAGTACGGTGAGGGGATTTGAGGTGGAGCAGCGCCTGATCAATGCCCGGAACAATATGTACAGATTGCTTTATATCGCTCCTGAACGGCTTGAAACAACGTTATGGCAGAATCTGGCGCCGGAGTTGCCGGTTTCCCTGGTTGCTGTCGATGAAGCGCATTGCATTTCCCAGTGGGGTCATGATTTCAGGCCTTCCTATCGCAGGATTCGTGAACGGCTGCATCCCGTTCATCCCGGTGCGGGATGGATCGCACTGACTGCAACAGCCACACCGGAGGTAAGAAAGGACATTCTGCACAATCTTGATTTCAAAAATCCGGCCGTTGTGGCCAGCGGGTTTCAGAGGCCGAACCTGCGCTGGTGGGTGAATGAAACCGCCCAGAAGAAAAAACAGCTGATCCGGTCCGTATCAAGGGGGGTCGAAAAGGGGAGCGGCATCGTGTATGCGGGAACCCGTGCCGGCTGTGAAAAAATTGCAGATCTGCTGAACCGTAAAAAGATTGCTGCCCGGCCGTACCATGCGGGGATAAGCGGTGAACTCAGGCAGGAGATCCAGAAGGAATGGCTCGAAGGAACATTTCCTGTTGTCGTTGCAACCAACGCCTTCGGCATGGGCATCGACAAGGCTGACTGCAGGTTTGTCATACACTACGATATGCCGTTCACCCTGGAAGCCTACTACCAGGAGTCCGGCCGCTCCGGAAGGGACGGCCGGGAAGCGTACCCGATACTTCTCTATAAGAAATCCGACTATGATACCGGCAAATCCCGCCTTCTCCGGTCCTATCCTGATTTAAAGACTCTGGAGGTACTGTATGACGTGGTATGCGACGAGCTGAACCTGGCTGCCGGCAGTGAGCAGGAAGAGGCGCAGCCGGTCTCTGCCGGAGCTCTTGCGACAAGGTCATCCCTGGATGAGGGAATCATCCACTCCGGGCTGAAGGTTCTGGAGCGACTTGAAATCATCGATATTGCCACGACGGCGGAGCCGCGGCTCGGGATTGAGTTTCTTGTCAGTGATACCCATCTGCGTGACGTGATCAGCCGGTCTGAACCGGGCAGGGCGGAGCTTCTGGACCTCTTGTTCAGGCAATACGGCCCCGGCGCTTTCCACAGGACCTATTATCTCGACCTGCAGTATGTACTGGAGAAACTGAATGTGACCAGGCATGCCCTGATGAAGGCGATCACTGTATTTTCAGATCAAGACAGGATTCTAAGATACATTCTGCCGGACGAAGAGCCGCTGATCCGGTTAAAGGGATTCCGGATGTCGCGACTGCCCCTGGGGAAAAAGGACGTGGAAGGGTATCGTGATATATTGCTGAAGAAGCTGGTACAGATGAAAAGCTATGCAGAGACCTTGGGCTGCCGGGAAGTATTTCTGAGAACGTATTTTGGTGACAAGGGCGCAGAACCCTGTGGACGGTGTGACCGGTGTGCATCCTCCCGTCAGGTCCGGTCGGTACCGGCGGACAGGGATTTGTCTGTTCTCCGGGCGGCCCTTGCAGAGCCTGCGCATCTTCACGAACTGGCATCCAGAACCGGGTGGCCGCCGGACAAGCTGAAGAACGTCATGCGGTTTCTGATACTGGAAAACAGAATCCGGAAGTGCGACGGGGATCCGTCCAGGTTTATCTGGTCAGACTGACTCCGCTGGTTGCCTTCCCGACAGCCTTCTGCTGCTAATAGCCATTTGCCCGGTTTTCCGCCTCAAGCATGGCACTGCGCTCCCGCTGCAGCATGTTGCGGACGGAGTCTATCCGGGCGACCTGATCAGGGACCTGCCTCTGGTAGAATTTATGGCTCTCCTCAAACTGTTCCCTGGTTACATCATAATGATCGAAGACGATGGCCTGCAGACTGTCTTCCTTTTCCAGCAGGCCGACCGATTCCACGAAATTCTTTGTCAGATAAAGTTCCGCCAGAAGATTGGTGTACACCGATTCCTGTACAAGATTGTCCGGTTTTTGAGGTTCCGGCCGGCAACCAGCCGCCAGAAACAGGATGGTTACCGGAATAAGGAACAGAAATCGAATCATTGATCGGGGGATTTTGGGTTCAGCGGGCGCATGGCTATTTCATTGATCAGAAAGTTGTCCGGGGTTTCAAGGAGGTGGACGAGCGTAGAGGCGACATCCCGGGGCATCATCATATTGGGATGGTTTGCGCCCCCCGTGGTATTGGGAAAAAAGTCGGTGGCGATCGAGCCGGGAAACATGCAGCTCACTTTGATACCATCATACCGCAGTTCCTTGAACAGGGCTTCGCTGAATCCGCGGACGGCAAACTTGGTGGCGTTGTATCCGGACAGCCCGGGATTGCCCAGCAGGCCGGCGACAGATGAAATGTTGATGATGTGACATGTGGCGGGATTCTTCTTTAAAAGCGGTACCACTTCCCCTGTCAGATAGAATATCCCGTTCACATTGGTGTTTATCATTGCATGCCAGTCTGAAACAGACAGCTCGTCTACATCTGCAAAGGTGGCAATTCCGGCATTATTGATCAGGATATCCGGCTGATGGCCAGTGAAGGTCTTGCTGACCCACGCCCGGATACCCTTATGATCCGTTACGTCCATCACCACCGGAATAAATTCCTCTCCGAGCTCATCCCGGAGGGACTGCAGTTTTTCTGTCCGGCGGGCGAGACCGTAAACCGTCGCCCCTTTGTGAATCAGGGCTTTGCTGAATGCACGACCTGTTCCTCCGCTTGCTCCTGTTACTATAGCTATTTTGTTTTCAAGATTCATATGTTACGCTACTTATTGACTACAGTTTATCCATTTCATAATTATATAAAGTAAACACTATTTTCGTCAGTATGAACAAGCTCTATGTGGATATAGGGAACAGTTATATAAAAGTAGCGGAGAAGACCGATCTTGCATGGAAACTCGTGTACAGAGACAGGACAGACCGGGAAAAACGATTTTATTCCTGGCTTGACGACAATCTGGCTGATAAAGGGTCCGGCCGGGAAATCATTGTCTGTTCAGTCAACAACAGGATTTCAGCTGCTCTTGATCAGAATTACAAAGGGCGGAATCTGCGAAGGATCAGTACACGTGACATCCCCGCGGAGCTTATTAACTATGAAACGCCTCAGATATTGGGAACAGACCGTTTTTTTGCCTGTTACGGAGCCTCCGGCCTGACGCCGGCCGATGTTGTCGTCATTGATGCCGGTTCCGCCTGCACGATTGATTTCATGTCTGCCGGTGCCGTTTTCCAGGGAGGTGTGATCATGCCGGGACTGGCATTTATCCGCGAGTCGCTTTCCAGGCTTTCTCTGCCTGAGACGGACGAAACTCTTCCGGAGAGATGGCCGGGGACGTCAACGGCCGACTGTATCAAATGGGGAACAACGGGTGTCTTTATTCAGGCTTTAACCGGTTTTCTCTACAAGTACCGGTTGAAATACGGGGAATTCGATCTTTTTGTCACGGGCGGTGACACGGTTCTGGCGGCCCGGTACCTGCAGGAGGAATTTCAGCCGAGGCAAAGGCCCTATCTTGTCTTTGAAGGAATGGAAGCCGCATGCAGCCGGCTGCTGCACTGCTGAAGGTCCGGCTGCCGACAGGGAAATGCCGATTGCTGAATCAGCAGATCGGCGGTTACTGATTGATTGTCTGATTGTCTGACTGCAGTATTGCCGTCGGCTCGAATCTGCCGGTCAATTCGTGCTGCTTACATTTCTGCTCTGTTCGTATTCTACTTTATAGTCCCTGATTGCACGGAAGATAGCCGATGCCACTATGGACTGGCCATAGTCACTCGACAGGTACCTGGCTTCATCAGAATTGGTGATGAAGCCGAGTTCTACCAGCAGTGCAGGCATCGACGCATGGTAAAGCACGACGAATTGCGCCTGCTTGACTCCCCTGGACGGCCTTTGGGCACGTTCACGGAACTGGTAGTCCAGCTTTCCTGCAATTCTTTCACTGATCGATATATTCCCGGCATTGGCCAGTTCATAGATAAGCAGGTCTTCTTCGGACAGTTCATCCATTCCGTTTCCGTCTTCCAGGCGCACCACACTGTTCTCCCTTTTCATCACATCGAGGGCGGATTCGGATCTGGCCAGACCGAGGAAATAGACCTCGCTCCCCCGGACATTAGTATTCTGCCTGTAGGCATTGGCATGGATCGAGACAAACAGGTCACCCCGGGCCCTGTTCGCCACACGGCCGCGCTCCTGCAGTTCAACAAAATTATCCGCTTCCCGGGTATAAATGACATTGATATCGGGCAGGTGCTCTTCAATGTACCCGCCCAGCTTAAAGGCGACATTGAGGGTTATTTCTTTTTCCCGGAGGCCGTTGTAGCCGATCGTCCCCGGATCCTTTCCGCCATGGCCCGCATCAATGACGATCGTGTCAAAATTCAGATTCTCCCGAATCCGGCTGTACCCGTCATCAGCCAGATTTGCGGGCATCTCACCGTGATTGTCGTCCGGTTCCTCGTCCATCATCATGTTCCATATAAACGGGTCGGTCCGTTCGGATACGGCAGCGATCTCTTCACGGGTTGATTCGGTGAACGCCAGCAGCAGATCCCGCTCGTTCTGATCGGGATAGGCCCGGACGTGGTAGTAATTCTGCTCATTCAGCAGTATATCAAAGCCGTATCCTTCAGC
>JBBDRV010000110.1:0-7228 GCA_040905285.1 Balneolaceae bacterium
ACTGCCTTTTAACATGGCGGTGGAAATAGACATGATCGTGGAAATAGACGAATAAAGCTTTATTTACGCTTACAAACACTACTTACCTGCAGGCCTGTCTTTGCTGCTGTTTCCGGCCGCATGAGCCTGCTTTAAACAGGTTTATATTCGATATCCGATCAACAAAACGGTTATGGCTCCGGTCGCCTCAGTCCGGATCAGGAGCCGTCTCCGGATGCTCAGCACAGGGTACGGAACAGCGCCGGAACAAGGCCCTTGTTCTGAAACTGTGCCAAAATCTCATCCTGCTCGCTTTCTGTTCCTAGGTCCGACAGACTGCTTGTTCTCTTCTTTTCAGATCTGCATGAGGGGCCTCCGCAAGGGTTATTCTCCCTAATCAGTAAAAAAATCAAGAACAATTTTGCCAAACAGCAGCTTTCGGATATATTTCCCGACACTGATTCGCTAAAATTAAACTTTTAACTCCCTGTTCCATGTCTACTTTCATCCTTAAAACAGGCTTTGCTCCTGCCGCCTGTGACGATAAAAAATTAAATACAGGTCATTTTCTGTTTTCTGTTATTCTGAGTTCTGTTCTTCTGGTTGCTTTTGCCGGCACTGTCCAGGCACAGTCCTATGATTTACTGCTCAAGGGAGGTCATCTTATAGATCCCAGGAATGAGATTGACGGTACCATGGACGTAGCTGTGAAAGACGGGAAAATTATGCGCGTGGCGGAAAATATTAGCGAAGATGAGGCTGGAAGGGTTGTGGATGCCGCCGGTCTTTATGTTACTCCGGGACTGATCGATATACACGGCCATCATTTTCACGGGACTGAACCCAATTCCTATTTGAGCAACAGTTTTACGGCACTTGCTCCCGACGGCTTTACTTTCCGTGCCGGGGTGACAACGGCTGTGGATGTCGGCGGAGCAGGGTGGACAAATTTTCGCCAGTTCAAGGAGCAGGTGATTGACCGTTCCCGGACAAGGGTGCTGTCATTTATCAATATCGTCGGATCGGGCATGAAGGGATCTGTGGTTGAACAGAATCTTAATGATATGGACCCGAAGATGACAGCCCTGGTTGCCGGCCGGTATCCTGAAATAGTGGGTGTCAAAATCGCACACTACTCCGGCCATGAATGGGAGCCGTACCAGCGGGCTGTAGAGGCAGCCGGAGAGGCGGGTGTTCCCGTGATGGTTGATTTTGGCGGGGCCAATCCGCCGTTACCGCTTGAGGAACTGTTTTTTGATATTCTGAGGCCCGGGGATATTTATACTCATGCATATGGCGGTGGTGTAACATCCCATGGCGGCCGTCAGTCCGTCATAGATGAGGATGGTAATCTGCGGCCGAACATGCTCGAAGCACAGGAAAGAGGCATTATATTTGATATAGGTCATGGCGGCGGCAGCTTTTTTTATGAAGTTGCAGTCCCCGCTTTTGAACAGGGGCTTCGCCCGAATACAATCAGTACGGATCTGCATACCGGCAGCATGAATGGGGGAATGAAGAATATGCTTAATGTTGTGTCCAATATGATGATGTTGGGCATGTCCCTGCAGGAAGTAATCGAGGCGTCCACCTGGACACCCGCCACGGTAATACAGCGGGAGGATCTGGGGCATCTGAGTGAAGGGGCTGTGGCGGATATTGCTGTATTCAGTCTGCTTGAAGGAGAATTTGGTTTTCTGGATTCCAGAAGAAATCTTCTGTATGGAGACGAAAAACTCGAAACGGAGCTGACAATACGGGAAGGAAGCGTTGTTTACGACCTAAACGGCCTCGCATCCGACATATTTGAATAGGCCGGAGGGGGGCGAACGGCGTTATCGGAATAACAGACAACGCTAAACTCCAAGGGCTCAGGCCGTCTGAATTTAAATTCTATATCATTCGCGGACATGAAAACCAGGACAGCACTATTCGCAGTTTTATGTTTTTTTGTATTGATCCCGTCTTTGCGGGGACAGACCCTTGCTGAAGACAATATCGTTGCCTCGGAGGAAGAGATTAATTTCTATACATCGGAATGGGACGGTGAACGGCTGCCTGACGGCCGTCCGAAGGTGTCCGATGAACTGCTGGAACGGCTCAAACAGATAAAGGTGGAAGATGTCTGGCAGTTCCTGAATGAAATGGGCTACAGGAATCAGTTTGAGAGCGGCTGGGAAATGATTCATGAAGATCAGGCGATGACAGGCCGCGCCTTTACGACAGTTTATATGCCTGAACGACCGGATGTCAAAGAAAAACTGGTCAGTCGGGGTGAACAGGCAGGACACATCGGAGCCATGAATTCGTGGCCGATCGACATGCTGCAGCAGGGGGATATCTATCTTGCCGATTCTTTCGGAAAAATTGCCCGGGGTACTCTGATCGGTGATAAACTCGGTAATTCGATCTATGCAAACTCCGGAAACGGAGTCATTTTTGACGGTTCCCTTAGGGATGTTGAAACGCTGGCCGAACTGGAAGGTTTCAATGCTGTTGCCCGGGGCTGGCATCCGACATTTCTGGAAGAGGTGATGCTGATGGGTATCAATGTACCGGTACGTATCGGAAAGGTGACGGTGATGCCGGGTGATGTTATCCTGGCCAAAAAAATGGGTGTTGTCTTCATTCCGCCGCATCTGGTTGAAGAGGTTGTGATTACAGCTGAAATAGTACAGCTTCGGGATGAATTTGCCCACGAACGGGTGCGGCAGCAGGTATATACTCCGGGCCAGGTGGATGCGAGGTGGACAGGTGAGATGGAGGATGATTTTCTGTCCTGGCTTGAAGAGGGACGGATGGAAAGACTGCCCGTGCCGCTCGATCGGATGCAGGAATTTCTCCAGCAGCGCACCTGGTAAGTGCCGGGATTGATCCGGTACCCGTTTTGATAAACCGGCAGATTTTAATATCTCTTATTGAACGTGTACCGGTCATAAAACAAACCGGCATTCTCTCAACCGGCCGGATTATAACGGCTTTAAAAAAGATATTTAAAAAAAGGACAGCAACGTGGAAAAAGGTTCTATTTACAGAGTTCTTCTTGGTCTTGCAGGCTTGTCTCTTTTCACAGTCATTCTCATGGTGTTAACCGGTTATAACTCCCATGCCGGTCTGCCTGTCATCGGGTTCTTTTCGTTTCTGGCACTGGGAATCCGGGGAATGTCTGTGGCAAAAACGTTTTCCTTTACGATCTGGGTATTTGCAGCCGTCTCTGTGGCTATGTTTTACCCGTCGGTGATTACGGATGTCAGAGGTTACAACACGGAAGGGCTTATTGTTCCCCTGATCCAGATTATCATGTTTGGAATGGGTACAGCCCTGAGCGTGGGGGATTTCCTGGGCGTCGTGAAAATGCCCAAAGGGGTTTTTATCGGCCTTGTCTGTCAGTTCACCATCATGCCGATTGTCGGTGTCAGCCTTGCGGTCTCCCTGGGCTTTCCGCCGGAAATAGCTGCAGGCATCGTGTTGATCGGATCATCCCCCAGTGGAGTAGCATCCAATGTAATGGCCTTTCTGGCAAAGGGGAACCTGGCTCTTTCCGTTACACTGACAGCTGTGGCAACTTTACTGGCCCCACTTGTGACTCCTTTTCTGATGCAGACGTTCGCCGGTCAGTTCGTGCCTATCGATTTTTACAGCATGATGATCAGCATTGTGAATATGGTCATCATTCCAATTATTGCCGGTCTTATAGTCAACCGGTTGCTGAGGGGGAGATCCAGATGGCTGCATGACATCATGCCGGTCATCTCCATGGCTGGCATCGTGGTCATTATTGCGGTGATCACTGCCGCAGGACGGGACAATCTGCTGTCCATAGGTGCACTTCTTATTTTTGCGGCAATCATACATAATGCCGCCGGTTATTTCTTCGGTTACTGGGGATGCCGGCTGTTTGGAATGGATCAGAGGGACAGCAGGACCATTGCATTTGAAGTAGGTATGCAGAATGGCGGCCTGGCTTCTGGAATCGCCGTTGAAATGGGACGAGCCTCTACGATGGGCCTTGCCCCTGCGGTTTTCGGTCCCTGGATGAATATTTCCGGTTCATTTCTTGCTAACTGGTGGCGGGACAGGTCTGCAGGAGAAGAGGCGGAAGAAGAAGAAAAGGTCGGTCAGGTCGGATTACCGGCCGATCCATGATCTGCGGGCTGATAATTCCGGCCGATTGAACAGAGTTTAATGCGCACACCTGGCTTTCCAGCGGGCTGACAGCTTTCAGCGGGTTAAAAGTGGATGTGGTTGTAGCTGAAAAAGATTAGATGGATTTGACAATACAGCATAATACAGCAACAAATACAGGTCCTCCATGAGTCAGTCGGAAAACAGGGATTTCAGCAGAAAATCTTTTTTAAAGAAAATCGGAACAGCTTCCGCAGCAGTAATCAGCGGACCCTTTATACTGGGAAAAAGTAAAAGTAAACCTTCTGTTCACCAGCTCGGGCCTGAAGCCGGCCGGCCGGAAAAAATGTCCCCGAACGACCATGTAAACCTCGGCCTGATCGGGGCCGGGGGAATGGGTCAGGGCAATGTGGCAACGGCGCTCCGGTACAGCGGCTTTAAAATAACAGCTGCCTGCGATCTTTACGACAGCCGCCTGATCCGCTGCCGTGAAAGATTCGGAGAAGATATTTTTATAACCCGGGACTACGGCGAGCTGCTTGACAGGGACGATATTGATGCCGTGATTGTGGCAACGTCAGACCACTGGCATGATCGGATTGCCATAGATGCCCTGGAGAAGGGGAAAGCCGTATACCTTGAGAAACCGGTGACTCAGCATGTGGAGGAAGCCCATAATGTACTAGACGCTGAACGCAGAGCCGGTGTGCCCCTGATGGTGGGAAGCCAGCGTACAAGCAATATCGTGTTTGAAAAAGCAAAAGAGCTGTACAGGTCCGGTGAAATCGGTGAACTGAATTTTGTGGAGGGTTACTGGGACAGATTTTCTGCGATGGGTGCCTGGCAGTATTCCATTCCGCCCGGCGTTACAACGGATCAGGTTGACTGGATCAGATTCAGGAAAGATCTTCCCGTGATTCCGTTTGATCCCAAACATTTTTTCCGCTGGAGAAATTATCATGATTACGGCACCGGCGTGTCCGGAGATCTGTTTGTCCATCTTTTTTCAGGGATGCATATGATTCTGGATTCAACAGGCCCGAATCAAATCTACGCTACCGGCGGACTCCGGTACTGGGATGACGGCAGGGATGCCTCAGATATCATGCTGGGCCTTTTTGATTATCCTGAAACCGACAGCCATCCTCCATTCAATCTCTCTTTGCGGGTTAACTTTGCCGACGGCTCGGGTGGGGGCTCCCGGATCAGGTTTGTAGGTTCAGAAGGGGAAATGCAGTTGAGCTGGAGTAATTTAATTGTAAAAAAGAGCCGTCTGCCGGACAGGCCGGGGATAAGGACCGGGGATTTCGGTGAACAGACAAGGAAAGAATATGAAGAATACTACACGGCCAGGTATCCGGAAACCAGGGCAAGAGTGATTGAGCCGGCTGAATCGGAGTACCGGGCTCCCGACGGCTATAATGACAGATATGATCACCTGGTCAACTTTTATAAAGCGGTACGAAACGGACAACCTGTTCTGCAGGACGGCTCATTCGCCTTACGTGCAGCAGGACCGGCCCTTCTGGCCAACGTCAGCCAGCGGGAAAAAAGAGTCATCCATTGGGATCCGGCTGAAATGAACGTTGTCTGACATGGACGGACCCGGGAATTGATAAAAACAGGCCAATGAATCTGAATCTGAAGGCAGAGAAACAGAACACCTATGATGCGATCGTAGTGGGGACGGGTATCAGCGGCGGCTGGGCCGCGAAGGAATTGACGGAGAAAGGACTGCAGACCCTGGTGCTTGAACGCGGCCGGAATGTCCGGCATGTGACTGACTATCCGACAATGACCAAGGATCCCTGGGAGCTTCCGCGGAATGACAGGATCTCTGCAGCTGAAGAAAAAAAGTATCCCGTACAGATGCGAACCGGATATACGGTACGTGAGTCGACAAAACACTGGTGGATAGTAGATGCCGACCAGCCTTATGAAGAGAAAAAGCGTTTTGACTGGATTCGCGGGTATCATGTGGGCGGGCGTTCCATTATGTGGGGCAGACACTGTTACAGACTGAGCCCCATGGATTTTGAGGCCAATGCCAGAGACGGAATCGCTGTAGACTGGCCGATCCGTTATGACGATTTGGAACCCTGGTACGATCATGTTGAAAAATATGTCGGAATCAGCGGACAGGCTGAAGGGTTGCCGCAGCTGCCTGACAGCCATTTTCTCCCGCCGTTTGAGCTGAACTGTCTGGAAAAGCACGCCAGGGAAAAAATAGGGGAATTCTATGACGGCAGGGTATTAACCATCGGGCGCATTGCAAACCTGACCCGGCCTCATCGGGGGCGTGGTGAATGCAGGGCCAGGAACAAGTGCATCCGCGGGTGTCCGTACGGTGCTTATTTCAGCAGTAATTCATCGACGCTGCCTGCGGCTGAAAAAACGGGTAATATGACGCTGAGGCCACATTCGGTTGTCAGTTCAGTGATTTATGACGAGGATTCGGGCAAAGCAACAGGAGTCAGGGTTGTCGATGCCGAATCCGGCGAAATGCTGGAATTCTATTCCCGAATCATTTTTTTAAATGCCTCCTGCATGAATACGACACTTATCATGCTCTATTCAACTTCCGCACGCTTTCCGAATGGATTGGGTAATGATTCCGGAGAACTGGGGCACAACATCATGGACCATCACTTCAGGGCCGGAGCAAGTGGCGTATTTGATGGATTCGAGAACAGGTATTACCGGGGAAGGAGGCCTTCAGGCTTTTATATTCCGCGGTACCGCAATGTTGGAACTGACCGCCGCAGTTATTTAAGAGGCTTTGGCTATCAGGGCGGTGCGAGCCGTGAAGGCTGGTGGAGGGGTATCCGTGAGCTGGCCATCGGAAAACAGTTGAAAGAGTTCGTCACTGTTCCCGGCAAATGGTCGATGGGAATGACGGCTTTTGGTGAAATGCTGCCGGACCATGAAAATCATGTCCGGCTGAATCGTGAAAAAACCGATAAATGGGGGCAGCCCACCCTGGTATTTGACTGTGAGTTTAAAGATAATGAATTCAGGATGCGTGATGATATGAAAAATGATGCGGCCGATATGCTGGAGGTGGCTGGATTAAAAGATATAAGCACGTACGACCGGCCGGGCGGGCCGGGTCTCGGTATCCATG
>JBBDRV010000111.1:0-30929 GCA_040905285.1 Balneolaceae bacterium
CTCATCACCTTTGCTTCAAGCCCTTCCGCAAGTGTTACGACTCTCCCCTTTCTGAATTTTCTTCCCGGCCGGACCAGAGCCTCGGCCACCCTGTCGTTCAGCCTGTTCAATATAAAAATCTCTTTTGATCCGTTATCGAAAAGCAAACGACACTTTTCCACCTTGCTGTTGTTTGCAACCAGAGTGGCAGAATCCGGCAGATAGAGATTCAGGTTATAGAAATAATCGTCAGACACAGCTCCTGTCTGCCGGTTATAGACAAGCAGACGGGCATGATCCCGCGGGCGGGCCGGCTCCTGGACAATCAGCTCTTCAGGCAAATGATAATCAAAGTCACTTAATTTGTAAGTCAAGGCTCACTTCATTTGTTGGCCTTCATCTCAACACCGAGTGCTTTCCTCACTTCGGCCATCAAGCCTGCCGGTCCTATGCCGGTTTCATCATGAAGTTCCCGCTGGGTGCCGTGTTCGATAATCCGATCGGGAACACCCATAATCGTGACCGGGACACGTCCGGGTTTTGAAACGACATGCTCCGCCACCGCCGATCCGAAGCCCCCCAGTTTTGTACCGTCCTCAAGTGTCAGGATCTGGTCGTACCTGTCGAGCACGTCATCGATCATGTCTGTGTCGAGCGGCTTGGCAAAACGCATGTCGTAGTGCCCTATTTCGATTCCCTCCCGGTGCAGTTGTTCAGCTGCCTCAATAGCATATTTGCCGATTGGCCCGAAACTGAGGATCGCTACGCTGTCCCCTTCACGGATGCATTGTCCCTTTCCGATCTCCATCACTGTAAACGTCCGGCGCAGCTTCATTCCGGTCGCCCGGCCTCTTGGATACCGGATTGCCCAGGAGGCACCGTCATATCCGGCAGCTGAATACATCATATCCCGCAGGTCCTGTTCATGAAGCGGAGAGGAAACAATCATATTGGGTATGGCACGCAGATAAGAAATATCATACAGGCCATGATGAGTCGGTCCATCCGCCCCGACCAGACCGGCACGATCAATACAAAAAACCACAGGCAGGTTCTGAACAGCAATATCATGAATCACCTGATCATAGGCCCGCTGCAAAAAAGTGGAATAAACTGCTGCAAACGGCTTTTTCCCCTCTGCAGCAAGTCCCGCAGCAAATGTCAGGGAATGCTGTTCAGCAATCCCCACATCAAATGCCCTGTCAGGAAAAGCTTTCATCATCGGCCAGAGACTGGATCCACTGGGCATCGCCGGTGTTATAGCGACAATCCGATCATCCATTTCCGCAATGTCCACCAGTGCGTCGCCAAAAACATCCTGGTACTTCGGACGGCCTGAACCATTGGATTCGGGGGCCAGTGATTTTCCGGTGATTTTATCAAACGGACTGCTCTGTGCGTGCCATTTGGTCTGCTCACGTTCCGCAGGAGCAAATCCCTTGCCTTTAACGGTTACAATATGGAGCAGTTTCGGGCCGGATACGGTCCGGAGATCTTCCAGATGCCTGCGGAGAGTATCCACATTATGTCCATCCACCGGCCCGTAGTACTTGAACCCGAGAGCCTGAAAAAGGGCTCCGGGGGTTATTGCAGCGGTTACGGCTCTTTCAAGCTTGGAAGCCACCTTGCGCATCTTTTCACCGGCCTTTTTAAAATGGCCCAGAAGATCATAGATCTCGTCACGCATCTTGTTGTAGGTCCTGCTCGTGGTTATTTCGGCAAGGTACTCCTTGAGCGCACCTACATTGGGATCGATCGACATGCAGTTGTCATTGAGGATAACCAGCATGTCACTGTCCATGGCACCGGCATTGTTCATTCCTTCAAATGCGAGCCCCGCCGTCATGGCTCCGTCACCAATGACGGCAACCACCTTCTTGTCGGAATGATCCAGGTCACGGGCCACAGCCATTCCCAGCGCACCGGATATGGACGTGCTTGAATGCCCGACACCGAACGTATCATACGGACTCTCACTGCGCCTGGGAAATGCCGATAGTCCCTTGTACAGGCGGTTTGTATGAAACTGATCCCGTCTTCCGGTGAGTATTTTATGACCGTAGGCCTGATGACCCACATCCCATACAAGCAGGTCGTCGGGGGTGTCATAAACATAATGCAGAGCGGTTGTAAGCTCCACCACACCCAGGCTGGCTCCGAAGTGGCCGCCATGCACAGATACCATTTCTATTATATAGTCCCGCAACTCATCGCAAACCTGCTGGAGCTGATCAGGTCCGAGTTTTCTCAGATCTTCCGGAGAATCTATCACAGAAAGCAGTGGTCCCGCTTTGACTTTTTTCCCTTTCATAGACTCTCTTCAGTGGAATGACCTGATTGTGAATTATCGTTGATTTTTTCAATTCTCAGTGCAGCATTTTCCAACGTTTGTGAACAGTAACCGGAGAGCCTGATACCCTCTTCATAAAGTTGCATAGACTTTTCAAGTGCCACGTCGGGATTTTCCAGCTCTGCAACGATTGATTCCAGTTTTTTTAAAGCTTCTTCAAAGCTCAGTCGTTCCTTCTCAGACATTTCCCAAACCACTATTATTTTATTTTACAAGAACATACGAAGTTAAACCTTCACAATCTTCCGTTCAAACTCAACTGCTTTCATTCACGGGAGATTATTTGTTGTCCGTCCGATTCCAGGACGATCCCCCCTTCAAGGCTCGTATAATAAATCTCCTTTGTAAAAACCCGGATCCTGTCAACGGCCTCGGAATGCGGGTGACCGAACCTGTTTTTAAAAGACAATGATACCACCGCCATATCGGGCCGGACGAGCGACAGAAAATGGGCATTGGAACTCGTCCGGCTGCCATGATGTCCGGCTTTTAGTAAATCCGACTTGAGAAAATCCCCATACGTGCCGGTTATCCTCCGCTCCTGGTTAACCTCGGCATCACCGGCAAACAGAAAATGAGTCCGGTTATATGCCAGCTTTAATACAACTGACTGTTCATTTGGATTATTGCTTTCCAGTTTGGGCCGGGGGCCCAGCACAAACAGGCGTATCGATGGATCAACAGAGATAATATCTCCCCTGTTTACCGTTTTTATTTCTACATTTTTTTCTGCCGCCAGGCTCCTGCAGGTCTGAAACAGGACAGAATCATGCCCGTATCCGCCATGATAAATGATTCCGATGTCCAGGTCCTGCAGCAGGGCAGGCAATCCACCAATATGATCGGCATGCGGGTGGGTTATTATGACGGCATCCAGCCTGTCGATTCCTTTCGACTTCAGATAAGGCAGCAGCACCCGGTCTCCGCTGTTTCCAAACGGTGTCCATCGTCCGGCGTCGATTAATATCTGTCCCCCTTCAGGAGTGGAAATATGAACGGCATCTCCCTGGCCAACATCAAGAACCGTTATCTCTACCCTGGAAGGTTTTACCCTGTCCGCCATCAGATGTACGGTCTTTGCCGACAGAAGTAAAAGGATAACTGCAACAAGGGTATGCCGCATGGAGGGTATTTTAAGAAATGCAAAAAACCCGGCCAGTGAAAGCCACAACAGAAATATCCAGCCGGATTCTATTTGGACCGTTATCCAGCCGTATTCCAGACTGCCCATGAATCCGGCGATCCGTTCAATCATTTTCAGCGCAACCATGTTGGGCACGTTCAGTATTGAAACAAGACCGGCCGGCAGCCCTGCAAAGATGATTAACAGAAATGAAAAAGGAACGACTGCGGACATAACCGGGACAACCACAGCATTTGCAAGAGGACCGATGACAGAGAATTCCTCAAAATACCAGACCAGAAGTGGAAAAATCCCGATCTGTACAATTACAGAAATCAGCATGATCATAAGAATCCTGCCGCCCGTCCTGAAACGGATGGCGGCCGGAATCGTTTCTTTGACCACGGGTAACACCAGCAGGATAACAGAAACAGCACCGTACGATAGTTGGAAGCCGATATCGAATAGCTGTGACGGATTGACCAGCAGAAGCAGAAGGGCCGAGCCGCCCATGAGGTTTGCAGATTCCCGCATCCACATTTTCAACATCCCCATACTTAACAGCCAGGCCATCAGGGAAGCCCGGCTGACAGAAGGGCTGAAACCGGCGACAGCTGCATAGGCCAACAGCAAAATAAACAAGGCGGTCAGGCCAACCCACCACCCGCATCTCCATTTCCAGAGCCAGGGGATCAACAGCCAGAATGGTGCTACAATAAAACCCACATGAAGCCCTGAAACAGCCATTATGTGGGATAAACCCGCTCTGGCAAATATCCGCTGGTCATGATGCTCAATTTCCCGCCTGTCCCCGGTTAACAGGGCCCTGGCGAGGGGAGCTGTCGAATCGTCAAAAAGTTTTTCGATCCTGTTGTGAACAATTTTCCTGAGTGAAAACAGCCAGGGCCGTTCCGCCGCCTTTTGCAGTTCCCTTATCCCGGTTATTTCCCCATGCACAAAAATATGATGCTGTTTCAAATATTCCCGGTAATTGAACCGGCCTGGATTCGAGGGTTTTTCAAGTTTAGCAATTCTGACGGAAACAGCCATATAATCTCCGGCAGCCACAGAGACGTCTTCGTATTCCCCGGCATTCACATAAAGCCTGATCGTGTACTGCTGACGCCAGCTGTTCCCCCTGAGCGAGGACCTGCTTACCCTGAGATCCATGATTCTCCTGCCGCCGGACGTTGTGAAAGCACGAACCGCCTTTCCTTCCACGTCGATTTCCTCCCATGGGAACAGGGCGGCCAATAAGACTCTCTCCTGTTTTATCTGAAGCCGTTCCTGGTGAAAATCATACCAGAAAGCTCCGGACAAAAAAATTACCAACAGATAAGCTGCCAGAGAGACCCGGAAGATCTTTACGGCCAGTTTATGCCTGACGGTCATCTCCAGCGCAAGCCAGGTGAGCCACACGGCCAGGCACACTGTAAAAAGACGTTGGAACGGGAATGCAGTCTGTGCCGAAAATGAGATTCCGGCGGCAAAAAAGACGGCCACTCTCACTGCAGGATATTTGGAATAGGGAAATCGATAGGGTGTTCGCACACTCATGCCTGTACGGTACCGGAAGAGAATGTGCCTTACAGGTGAACCCGGTTTTACACCGCACGTCAGCGTCTTCATTCCCCCCAGTTGAAGGAGAAAGCAGCTTCCCTACCGTGTCATTCCGGCCGAAAATCCTGTTTAAGACCCAGTTTCTTACAGATGCGGGCGAGATCCTGTTTCTCCCTGTCGGATAAAACAGCAAATTCCTCCCTGATACGTCTCAGGTGCTCAGGAAAGAACGCCTTGATAAAAACCCTTCCCTTCTCCGTCAGATCTATCAATACAGCCCTCCGGTCACCCGGATCCCGCGTACGGTTTACCAGGCCGTTTTTTTCCAGGTTATCTATGACCATGGTTATATTTCCTCCGCTTTTCAGCAACTTCTCACCGATGGACCGCTGGTTCAGGGGGCCCAGGTGGAGCAGGGCCTCGAGAGTCCCGAACTGGCTTGGCGTCAGGTTATTCTCTGCCAGATGCCTGTTCAGACGGTTGTTCACAGACTCTGAAACTCTCATCAGCTTGATGAAGGCATTCAGCGTCACTATATCATCATCCGCACCTTCAAAATGAGTGCCCATACCCTGTATTTAAAGCTGTCGGTTTTAACTGCTTTTCAGGACTGCAAAATTTCGTTTTCCCACTTTCAGGTGGTATTCGCCGCCGGATTCAATTGTTAATTCAAATGCCTTGTCACGGATTTTCAACCCGTTCAGCGACACACCGCCCTGCTTCATCAACCGTTTCGTTTCGCCGTTGCTGCTGGTTAATTCCGCATCGGAAATGATATCCAGCAGCCTGTAACTGCTTCCTGCCTCAAAAGTCAGAACCGCAGCATTGTCCGGCATCTCCTTATTTATGACCGTCTGCTCAAAATGGCTGCGGGCTTCATCAGCAGCAGGTTTGCCATGGTAAAAAGCCGTCACCCTGTGTGCCAGTTCATGTTTTGTATTTCTCGGATCCTCCACGGCCTTTTTTTTGTACTCCGGCAGCCGTTCCACGTCAATATCCGTCAGCAGCTCCATCCACTCATATATCAGCGAATCCGGAATCCTGAGAACTTTTCCGTACATATCATCCGGATCCTCGTTTACACCTATATAATTGTCATACGATTTTGACATCTTCTTTGACCCGTCGGTCCCTACAAGAAGAGGCATCATAAGACAAACCTGCGGCTCCTGACCGTCCTGCTGCTGAAGATGGCGACCCACCAGGAGATTGAATTTCTGATCGGTACCCCCCAGCTCAATATCAGATTTCAGGTGCACCGAGTCTTTTCCCTGGGCAAGAGGATAGAGGAATTCGTGGAGCGATATCGGTTCGTTGTTGTTATACCGCCTGGAAAAATCATCCCTTTCAATCATCCGGGCAACCGTGAGTTTGGAGCTCAGCCGGATGACATCCCCGAAGTTCATCCCACCCAGCCATTCGGAGTTATAGACAATTTCAAGTTTATCCAGATCCAGTATTTTACCGGCCTGGTCCAGGTAGCTTTCGGCATTTTCACTGATTTCATCAGCCGTAAGAGACGGTCTCGTCTTGTTCTGTCCGGACGGATCACCAATAAGAGCGGTAAAATCCCCGATAATCAGAATAGCGTGATGACCAAGATCCTGGAATTGCCGCAGTTTTCTTAAAATAACAGAGTGTCCCAGATGGAGGTCGGGTCGGGTCGGGTCGCATCCCAGCTTTACCCGGAGAGGGCTGCCGCTTTTTTCCGACTGCTTCAGCTTTTGAACAAGCTCTTCTTCCGGTACTATTTCAACAGTGCCGCGTTGAATGACTGTTAACTGTTCGTCAATGGATGGAAATGTCATAAATGTCTGTGGTTATAACGACAGGTTCAGAATAGGGTTATTCTCATCAAGCGTCTCCTGTACCTGTCTCATAAAATCACTGGATCCCGGAAACGCAGAGGCCGCCAGGTTGTATGCCGCCGGTGCCACGGGAATAATGTAAGGATAGAGAAAGGATCCCTGCCTTGTTTCTTCGTGCGGCATGTCAAGTCCGGCAAGCAGTAAAAGTACGGCGCTGACTGCAATGACACTCTTGAGCCCGCCGAAAGCAAACCCGAACAGGCGGTTGATGATATTCAGTTTAATGAATTCCAGAAACTTCCTGATAAGCATGGCGATGACCAGCACGAGTATAAACGTCGCGGTAAACAGAACCAGCCCGGAAATCAGGATAATCACATCTTCCCGATAATCCAGAAATGGGTTCAGCAGTCCGGCAAGAGGTTCCATAAGCCGTAAAGCAACGAATATAGCAAAAACGACCCCGGCAATGGTCAGCACTTCTCTGACGATGCCATTTCGAAATCCCTGAAAGGCAAAGAGGAGGACAATCAATCCGATAACCAAGTCCAGCAGGTTCATCCTGTTATCCCGAAAGTTCCTCTTTAACCACGGAACTGATGAGGGAACCTTCGGCTTTGCCCTTCAGGTCATTCATCAGGGAACCCATTACTTTTCCCATATCGTCCATACCGGATGCGCCGAGCTTTTCTATCTTCTCATTGACAGCCTTTCGTACTTCGTCTTCACTCATCATTTTCGGCAGGTAGTCCTCAATGATCTCAAGTTCCTTCTTCTCGGCTTCTGCGAGATCTTCCCTTCCCCCTTTTTCGAACTGTCCGATCGACTCCCTTCTCTGCTTGGCAGCTTTTAACAAAACGCCGACAGCCTGCTCATCACTCAGAGAGGCGTCCCCGCCTTTACGTTCACTGATTTCCTTCTCCATCAGTTTAGCTTTCAGGGAACGGAGAACCCGCAGCCGGTCAGCTTCCCTGGCCTTCATCGATTCCTTGATGTCCTTCCGTATTTTGTCTTGAATGCTCATGCCATTTATTTTTTAATGTACATAAAAAAAAAGGTTCCATCCGTTCAGCGAATGCAACCTTTTTAAACCTGAAGAAAGGGATCGTCAGGATTTGTTTTTTTGTATGAACTCCTGTGCGTCATCCTGATCCACAATCGCTTCTTTATAAGCAAATTTACCTCTGCGGTTTTTTGTCGCTATGATCACTTTTGCCATTTTGCGATGAGCTGCTTTCAGCTGCTGGGCCTGTTCTCCAAATGCTTGTTTCTTAGCCATGACTCAACCTATTTGATTTCTTTATGTACCGTATGCTTCCGGAGAACCGGATTGTATTTTTTCATTTCTATTCGGTCCGGAGTGTTGCGCCGGTTTTTGGTCGTAACATATCTGGAGCTGCCGGCTTTCTCGGTGCATTCCAATATGACCTGTATACGATTTCCTTTTGCCATATTAAACCTCTTTAAGAAGTGTTCCTTTTTTCCTGGCCTGCTTCAGTACAGCAGTTATTCCTTTTTTATTGATCGTCCGAAGGGTTTTCACCGTTACCTTAAGAGTCAACCACCGATCTTCTTCAGGGATATAAAATCGTCGTTTCTGCAGATTCAGATGGAAACGATGTTTCGTCTTGTTGTTTGACTTCGAAGAACGATAGCCGTTCAGAGGCCGTTTACCAGTAATATCGTCTCTGCGTGCCATAATGCAATGCCTTAATTCAGGACCAATTTTTGTTTCGCTACATTAAATTTTCAGATAGAACAGAAATATACCGCAATTAAGAAATAACTTCAATTCTGTTTTTGATCTTTAATTCCCATTTTTATACGTCATTTACGACATGTACATGACCCGACTGAGCACACCCGAAGCAAGGTTTTCGAAAAGCCCCCGGAAACTGTTACTTGGCAGGATTGAGGGTACCGTTCCAGTTACATTCTTTTGCAAAATTTGCCACAGGTTGTTACCCTGTTTATCAGATTGAACAAGTCTTCCTCCCCCCTTGCATAACGTCCTGTAAACGCTTAAAATCGATTTTAAGCCATCAGCTCATCTTTCCTGATAAAATAGTATACTTTTTTGATTTTGCACATAATAGCGGTATTTTCAGGCGTTTAGATGGCTTTAAAATAGCAGAACCAACCCCTTTCAAATGGCTACAAATTCCAATACTGATTATAAAGCTTCAAATATTCAGGTTTTAGAGGGGCTGGAGGCCGTGCGAAAACGCCCCTCCATGTATATAGGTGACACAGGACAGCGTGGCCTTCACCATCTGATAAATGAAGTGGTCGATAATTCAATTGACGAGGCACTTGCCGGCTACTGCGATTATATTAAACTGACTATTCATGACGACGGGTCACTGACCGTCGCTGACAACGGTCGAGGAATACCGGTTGATGAGCACCCCAAGTTGAAATTACCTGCCGTTGAGGTTGTACTGACCAAACTTCATGCCGGCGGAAAATTTGACAAGGACAGTTACAAGGTTTCCGGTGGACTGCACGGCGTCGGTGTCAGTTGTGTTAATGCCCTCTCATCATTATTTCAGGCAGAAATACACCGGGACGGTAGTATTTATGTCATGGAGTTCAGTTACGGCAAAACCATCACTCCCCTGAAAACAAGCGGAAAAACTTCGGAGACCGGCACGATTATCCGGTTCAAACCCGATCCGGAAATCTTTACCCAGTCAGCGGAATTCAAGTTTGACCTGATTGCCGACCGGATGCGGGAACTGGCTTTTCTGAATCCGGAGATCACCATTGACCTCATCGATGAACGGGAGGAGGACGAGGAGCTACGTTCTGAATCATTTCATTTTTCAGGCGGGGTCAAGGATTTTGTTAAATTTCTCGATGAAAGCCGTGAGTCCATGATGGATGAGCCGATTTATATACAGGGAGAGGTGGATCTGGTGCCTGTGGAACTGGCCCTCCAGTATAACAGATCCTATACGGAAAATATTTTTTCCTATGTCAACAACATAAATACGCGCGAGGGTGGCACACACATATCCGGTTTCCGCCGTGCACTTACCCGCTGCCTGAAAAACTATGCGGAAAAGAATAATATCATCAAATCGAGCAACAAGGTGGCGATTTCCGGTGAAGACTTCCGTGAAGGGCTGACCGGTGTACTGAGTGTCAAGGTCCCGGAGCCCCAGTTCGAGGGACAGACGAAAACCAAACTGGGTAATTCTGAAGTTCAAAGTGCCGTGGAAGTGGTTGTCTATGAAAAATTAAATGAATATCTCGAACAAAATCCGAAGATCGCCAAAAAAGTACTTGAAAAAGTGGTTCTTGCCGCAGAAGCCAGGGAAGCTGCACGGAAAGCCCGTCAATTGATCCAGCGTAAAAGCGCAATGGGCGGAGGCGGTCTCCCCGGCAAACTGGCAGACTGTTCCATCAATGATCCCGAGCACTGTGAAATTTATCTGGTGGAGGGAGATTCTGCCGGCGGTTCGGCCAAAATGGGCAGGAACCGGAGTTTTCAGGCTATCCTGCCGCTCCGGGGAAAAATATTGAATGTCGAAAAGGCCAAAATCAACAAGATTCTGGAAAACAAGGAGATCCAGGCCATGATCACCGCTCTTGGTGCAGGAGTGGGCCACGGGGAAGAAGACTTTGATCTTGAAAAGCTTCGGTATCATAAAATTATCGTGATGACAGATGCCGATGTGGACGGTTCTCATATCCGGACCCTGCTCCTGACCTTTTTCTACCGGTACATGCAGCCACTCATTGAAAAAGGCCATGTCTATATTGCCACCCCTCCCCTCTACAGGATAACGGCATCAAGAGGCCGTATTGATTATGCGTGGCACGATGACACCCGGGATAAAATCATCCTTGAATTGAGAAAGAGCAATAAGAAGTTTGATGTATCACGCTACAAAGGCCTTGGTGAGATGAACCCGAGCCAACTCTGGGAAACGACCATGGATCCGGAAACGAGAACTCTCCAGCAGGTGACGGTAGAGAATGCGGCGGCCGCAGACAAGATGTTTTCCACTCTGATGGGTGACGATGTAGAGCCAAGACGTGATTTTATCGAACGAAATTCAAAGTACGCCACCCTCGACATTTAGACAACAAATTAACCCTCTTTACCAAGCTTCAGCATGGCCCGAGAAAAAATAATACCTATTGCTATTGAAGATGAAATGCAGTCGTCCTATATCGACTATTCGATGTCGGTGATTGTATCCCGGGCTCTGCCGGATGTCCGTGACGGCCTGAAACCGGTTCACCGCCGCGTATTGTACGGCATGAGTGAACTCGGCATGCTTCATAACCGCAACTACAAGAAAAGTGCCCGTATCGTCGGGGAAGTTCTCGGTAAATATCATCCGCACGGAGATTCTGCCGTTTATGACTCCATTGTTCGGATGGTACAGGAATTCTCCCTGCGCTATCCGCTGGTGGACGGACAGGGCAACTTCGGTTCTGTGGATGGCGACTCTGCCGCAGCCATGCGTTATACGGAAGTACGTATGCAGCGTATTGCTGAAGAGATGCTGAATGATATCAACAAAGAGACGGTCGATTATCAGCAGAATTTTGATGATACACTTCATGAACCGACCGTTCTGCCATCCATGCTGCCAAATCTGCTGCTCAATGGAGCGTCCGGTATAGCGGTAGGCATGGCCTCCAATCTGCCGCCCCATAATCTCGGGGAAGTGGTTGACGGGGTTGTGGCACAGCTGGATAACCCCGACATCGAAGTGAAAGAGCTGATGGAGCATATAACAGCTCCGGATTTTCCGACGGGAGGCATCATATACGGGTATGAAGGTGTAAAGAATGCCTATGAAACCGGCCGGGGTAAAATCACGATGCGTGCCCGCGCCAATGTGGAAGAGATGCGTAACAACCGTGAACAAATTATTGTCACGGAGATTCCATATCAGGTAAACAAAGCGACTCTTATCCAGAAAATTGCCGAGCTGGTGAATAATGAGAAGATCACCGAGATCTCTGAAGTGCGGGATGAATCGGACCGGGACGGCATGAGAATTGTCATCATGCTCAAGAGGGGCGCCAATGCGGGGGTCATCCTCAACCAGCTCTATAAGTATACGCAGATGCAGCAAACCTTCGGGGTGAACAGTCTTGCCCTCGTCAAAGGGCGTCCGAAGGTAATGGCCATCAATGAGCTGATCGGACACTTTATAGAACACCGGATTGAAGTGATTATCCGGCGGACCATCTATGATCTGGATCAGGCAGAAGCCCGCGCCCATATCCTTGAGGGTCTTAAAATTGCGCTGGACAACCTTGACGAGGTTATTAAAACAATCCGTGCTTCCAAAAACCCGCAGGAAGCCAATATCGAACTTCGCAGATTGTTCGCCCTCACGGACATCCAGGCAAAAGCCATCCTGGATATGCGCCTTCAGAAGCTGACAGGCCTGGAACGTGACAAGATAGATCAGGAGTACGGTGAGATCATAGAGCGTATTGCCGGCTATCGGAACATCCTTTCGGACAGAAGTCTGCAGACCGATATAATCAAGAATGAATTGCTTGACCTCAAGGAAAGATACAATGATGAACGCCGGACCCAGGTCATTCACTCTGCCGATGATTTTGACATTGAGGATATGATCGCCGACGAAGATGTTGTCGTGACAATTTCAAATAATGGCTTTATCAAGCGCATGCCGGTCAGCGGATACAGGCGGCAGCGAAGAGGCGGCAAGGGTATGAAAGGAACCACCACAAAAAGTGATGAGTTCGTCGAGCATCTTTTTGTGGCAACCAACCACAATTATATTCTTTTCTTCACCGAAAAGGGCAATTGCTACTGGCTGAAGGTTTATGAAATTCCGGAGGGTTCCCGCCTGTCGAGAGGCCGTGCCATTGTCAATTTGATAGACATTGAAAAAGAAGACCGGATAATGACATTTGTTCCTGTTAAAACCCTGGACGACGAAGAATACATCAACAGCCATTCGATAATCATGTCGACTAAAGAAGGCCAGGTCAAGAAGACCACGCTGGAAGCGTACAGCCGGCCTCGCCGGGACGGAATTATAGCAATCAACATCAAGGAAGGCGACAAGCTTCTGGGCGCCTCCCTTACAGACGGGCAGAGCAATATCATCGTGGCCAACAAAAATGGCCGGGCGATCCGTTTTCATGAAAAACAGGTGCGGGACATGGGCCGCAATACATCAGGAGTCCGCGGCATGAACCTGGCAAGTGATGATGAGTTGGTGGATATGGTGGTTATCAAGAATACACACGAAGCAACCGTTCTCGCAATTTCTGAAAACGGCTACGGCAAGCGGTCATTTGTAGATGATTACCGTGAACAGAGCCGGGGTGGAAAAGGGGTCATCACGCTTAAAGTAACTCCAAAAACCGGAAATCTGATCGCTTTGAAAGAAGTGTCTGACGATGACGACCTGATGATTATCACCGAACGCGGCAAAGTAATCCGCATGCAGTGCAAGGGAATCCGGACCATGGGCCGGAATACGCAGGGGGTTCGTATCATGCGTCTGGATGACAAGGGCAAGATTGGTGCTGTCACCCGTGTTGTAAATGAAGAGGATGAGGAGGATGCAACCAAGATATAGTGAGTTCACGATCGGGAGTGGCTGCCGTTGTACTGAAATTTAGGGCGGAACACGGGGAGTTCATTCGTGAAACATGCGGCCATTCCGAAAACCACTATTGCTATATCCTCCAATGCCGGCGGAGTCAGGTCAGCATTTTCTTCAGTAACTTCACCCGCTTGTCCAACAGGTCATCCGGACCGGTGACAGTGACGTTTTCCCCAAACTGAAGCAACCACTCATTGATATAGTCCAGATTATCAAATCGGAATTCGACCTTAACTATTTCGGCATTTTTCCTGCTTTTCTTAAATATCTTTGTCGGCAGATTGGCCTCAAATCGATTAAAACAGGATTCATGAAGCTCTACCTGTATTAACAGGTCGGAAGCGTCAGATCGAAAAATAAGAGCCTCTGCGTCCATTTCCTCATCCGGGATAAATTTTTGGCCCGTGATTTCAATATCACTCATCCGGTCAAGGACAAAATTTCTGATATCCTCTCTTTTTCTTGAGAAACCGATCACATTCCAGTGATCGTGGTAAAACACCAGAAGATACGGGTCGACCGTTCTGCCTGCCGCCCTCTTTTTTCCCCGCGGCCGGTACCGGAAGCGGATCGTCTTGTTTTGTGAAATTGCACTGCTGATCAAATACCAGCTGCCACCGCTTTTTTTCTCAACCCCGAATTTCAGAAACGGATCCACTACGGTCCTGTCTGCCAGGGAATCCATGAAATCCTTCAGCTCATCAGGCAAAACATTTTTGATTTTAAGCTCCACACCACGGGCATCTGTCACAAGTGTCTGATCCACCTGTGATTTGACAAAATTCAGGCCAACCATGATCGTAGCCAGTTCTTTGGATGAGAACATAAGTGGCGGAATTTTATACCCCGGCATAATGCCATAACCACTGTATTGCTCCCAGGTCACCGGTACATTTATTTCTGACAGTGCATTGAGGTCACGAAAAATGGTCCGCCGGCTTACATTGAACTTTTCAGCAAGCTTGTCCACCGTAATTCTTTTACCTGAACTCTGAAGCATGAGGATAAGCTTCATTCGCCGTTCTGAACTTTTCATATGTTTTATAAGTTGTTTATTAACAAATACTTATTAAATAATTCTGAAAAGATTTTACAATGCAAATACGAACCCCAACCGGCGACTCTGCCCTGCGTCCCCACCCGGCTCCGGCCGGCTGACTCTGAAAAAGATTCATAATGGACAAAGACGAAAAGCTGCCGGCACCCTCTCCTCAGCCTGTGGAGATTGGGCTTAACGCGGACAGGCAAATTTATAAAAGCTGCCGGATAACCACGATTCCCTTGCCCTGATAAAACGGTGCTTTCTTTCCAAACTCCAGCCTGTAAATTGTACAGCTAACCGGGTATGGCAATTTTTTAATTTCGTTCTCCGCCTCGTCAGCACCCTTGTAGAATATGATCTTTTCCCAGGGCTTTCCATCGACCATGGACATCAGGCCCTGAACGGAAAAGGCATGTTTGGATATAACTCCCATCCCCCCCGCTATCTTCATACTCTCCAGTGATTTTGCCTCTCCGCTTGCGTTTCCCAGCGCCAGTTTATGAATGATTTGCTTAACAGCAGCCATTTTTTTTGCTGAAATATCATTCAGGATCCATCTTTTATCAGGCTCGGTAATTGCAAGAGGAACGCCCGGCAATCCACCGCCTGTTCCGGCATCTATCCAGTAATCCGTACCATTCAACAGGGATAAAGCCGAAGGGAGCAGCGAGTGCCTTACATGGGCTCGCAATGTTTCACGTGAAACACCCCGGCTTACCAGGTTAATTTTTTTATTCCACCAGAGAAGTTCACTCAGATAAGCCTCCAACAAATCCTTGGACTGCAGATAGGCTGCTTCCGTATTCTCAAGGATTTCATGTGAAACAGCATGAGTTTTAATGAAATGTTTCACGTGAAACACTCAATTTTTTAAGTAAACCATCAGTACGGCAATGTCACTGGCGGATACACCGCTTATCCGGCTTGCCTGCCCGATTGTTTCGGGTTTTATTTTTTCCAGCTTTTGCCGGCCTTCCGTGGAAAGACTTTGAAGCTTGGAATACTCGATTTTCCCCGGGATAAATGCGTTTTCCTGTCTGACAATTTCCTCAACCATCTCAAATTCTTTTCGTATGTACCCTTCATATTTTATCTGAATTTCTACCTGCTCAAGTACATATCGGTCACGGGAGATCGTATGAACTTTCTCCCTCAGGTCATTATCCGCCGCCAGTAAATCTGTCAAATGAATTTCGGGCCGGGGAATCAATGTTTTTGCTTTCACAGGCTGTGACAGCTTTGTAGTGCCAAGAGAGGTCAGCATGGGATCCATTTGTTCCGGTCTGACCGTATAGCCGGCTAGCAGGTCGTGTATTCGGTCAATTGCCATTTTCTTGGTAGTCAGCCGCTGAAATCTTTCCTCAGAACCAAGGCCAATCCTGTAACCCAGTTCGGTAAGCCTCAGGTCTGCATTGTCTTGCCGGAGCAATATTCTGTGCTCTGCCCTGGATGTGAACATCCGGTACGGTTCCTCTGTCCCCTTGTTAATAAGGTCATCAATAAGGACGCCGATATAGGCTTCGGAACGCTGAAGGATAAATGGATCCTTGCCGGCTGTTTTAAGCGCCGCATTAATTCCGGCCATTAACCCCTGGCAGGCCGCCTCTTCATATCCCGTCGTCCCGTTTATCTGTCCAGCAAAAAAGAGTCCCTCCACAAGTTTTGTTTCCATGCTCCTCATGATTTGATAAGGAGGAAAATAGTCGTACTCTATTGCATAACCGGGCCTTAGCATAATCACATTTTCGAATCCCCCGATACGTCTCATCGCCTCGTATTGTACATCCTCGGGCAACGACGTGGAAAAGCCATTCAGGTACATCTCATACGTGCGCCTGCCTTCCGGCTCCAAAAAAAGCTGATGTTGATCCTTGTCAGAAAACCGGTTGATCTTGTCCTCAATACTGGGACAATAGCGAGGTCCCGTTGACTTGATCCTCCCGCTGAACATGGGACTTCGGTCAAAGCCTGCCTCAAGTATGCTGTGTACGTTGCTATTGGTATAACCGATCCAGCAGGTCAACTGATCCTCGGGGCCGGGCAGAGACTCGGTAAGAAAAGAAAATGGCGAAGGATCTTCATCACCATACTGTACTTCAAGTTTACTGGTATCCACAGACCTCCCGTCAATACGGGGGGGCGTCCCTGTTTTAAGACGTCCCACTTCAAAGCCCAGTTTTTCAAGTGCCGCAGATACTCCCGTTGACGCTCTTTCGCCTGACCGGCCTCCGCCAAACCGGGTTTCTCCGATATGGATCAGGCCATTGCCAAACGTTCCTGTTGTAAGGACGACAGATTTACCGTAAAACTTCTGACCGGTCTGGGTAACAACTCCCTTCACCACTCTTCCTGAATCAGATTTCCCAATAATCAGATCAACCACATTATCCTGCCGGAAATGGAGAGACTCCTTTTCCTCCAGCAGTTCTCTCATCTTCAGTGCATACAACTGCCGATCACTCTGACAACGCGGACTCCACATGGCGGGTCCCTTGCTTCTGTTAAGCATCCTGAACTGAACACCTGTTTCATCACTGACGCGTCCACTCAGTCCCCCAAGGGCATCAATTTCCCTGACCAGCTGACCTTTTGCCACTCCACCCATTGCCGGGTTACAGGACATTTTTGCAATGGCCTCGAGATTCATTGTGACAAGCAACGTTTTAGCACCCATCTGGGCGGCTGAACCTGCAGCTTCACTGCCTGCATGTCCACCTCCCACTACGATCACGTCATATTCAGGAAAAAACATATAACTTATTGTTTTTATTTAATTTATAAAAAGTACCTATATCCTATCCGATGTCCTGTCTGAGCAGCTGTCCGTTTGGCCCGCGGCTAACGATCAGTTCAAATCCTTTCAAAGTCCTCTCGGTCAAAGTCAGTAAAAATAAGGGTTTTAAGAGAAAAATAGTAAGTTGTTTTACACTGCCTCTTCCGCCGACCTCCTTATTTTGTCCCGGACATGCTGAAACATTTCGATACAGAGGCGATATTTTCCCTTGTTGCACCACGGCCCATGCTCCAGCTGTCGGGAGACGAAGATCCGGGTGCACCACTGCGTGGTGTCCTGACCCTGGAGGAGAAAGTAGGCTCCGTCTATGACATGTATGGTGCGGGGGATAAATTCCTCAGTGTGCTCTATGAAAATACCGGTCATGAATATCTGCCGGACATGCAGGACAAGATGATCAAATGGTTCGAGCACCACCTTCCGGTGAATAACGAGACGAAAATTGACGGGCTGGAATTGAGAGGCAACGACTAATCCCTGTCCGGTCGGGAGTAATCGCATACAACTCCGGCGTCGGGATCGAACGATTGTACGGTCACTGCAGTTTACCCGGAGCAGCTGTTCAGTTTTTCATAATGCCGGAATGCGATCATTCAGCTCCCTGCTGACAGCCGCCTGCATTTCAAAGGATCAAATGATTAAGTCTGCAGCATGTCATCAGATAAAAAGAAAGAGCCAATTCCCGCCAGTATTGTAGCCCAGTATACACTCGTTGTGGTGGGCATTATTGCCGCGTCACTTTTCGTTTGGCAGATCAGAGACGCATTGTTGGTTGCCTTTGCAGGAGTAATTCTGGCAACGGTTATCACCGGCATAGCCTACAAATTACGTCAACTGGTTCCTTTCATTTCCCGGCCCTGGTCCCTGGCAGCAGTGGGAATTATTCTGATCCTGTTTATCAGTTCATTCGGCCTGATTTTCGGACCGCAGATAGCGGAGGAGTTTGAAGCGCTGACCAACAGGCTACCTCAGCAGATTATGGACTTACAGGAATCCGTTAGGGAATGGCCATTGGGTGAGCAGCTGCTTGATGGCGGTATGAACAGCGGAACGGAAGGGAACACCGACGAAAGCAATAACGGAAACAATCGACAGGGTGGAGAAACCAACGGCCAGGGAAACAGTCAAACGGGTAACATGTCGGGAGCTATGTTACTGGAAGCCGGTACCACTTTTGTCGACATACTGGGCATTATTGTGGTGACCGTTTTTATCGGAATATTCTTTGCAGTTGATCCGGTGATATATAAAACCGGGCTCACACTTCTGGTTACAAAGAAAAGGGTCGACCGGGTAAGTGAAGCATTGGAGGTATCAGCCAATGCATTGTGGCAATGGCTTACAGGCCAGTTTATTTCAATGGCATTTGTAGGTATTAGTATAATTATAGGCCTGTCAATTATCGGAGTCCCTTTGGCGCTTTTACTCGGCTTGATAGCGGGACTGTTTGATTTTGTCCCCTATGCAGGCCCAATCGCTGCCTTCCTGCCGGCAATCCTGCTCGCTTTTTCGGAGGATCCCCAATCCGGTCTTTTAACTGCGCTTCTTTACCTGGTTGTTCAGCAGCTTGAAGGTAATGTGGTGACGCCCCTGATCCAGCACCAGAAAGTGTATCTTCCTCCAGCCGTGGTTATACTGTCCATCGTTGCATTCGGCGTCATTTTTGGTGTCCCGGGGGTCATCCTCGCCACGCCGCTCGCCGTTATTACCATGGTTCTGGTTGGAATGCTCTATGTGCAGGATGTGCTGGGCAAAGATATACAGATTCCAGGACAGGAATAACTCGTAATCCTCCGCGTACCTACGTCAACCAGTTTTTAAATTTTGTGGTTTAGCTTTTTACCGGCAGTCAGCTTTTAACGCCGTTCAATAGAACGTGTATATTATGCCAGCCATCTTCAAACGTATATGACAGCTCAAAACCATTCTGATCAGCGATGTGACGGACTATCGACAATCCCAGGCCAATTGAATTCGAGTTCTGATCCGCTTTTCTGAAACGTTCAAACAGTTCTGCGGTCGGAACTGTCGGCTCCGGACCCGTATTTGACAGGCTCAACATCGAATCGGTCAGCTGGACATTTATTTCACCATCTTTCACATTATGCCTGATCGAATTCTGGAAAAGATTCATCCACATAATATCAGCCAGCACAGGATGCATTTGCACCTGGACATCATCCGCTATCGCCATCTCAACATGCAGGTGATTCAGGCTGATAAATTCCTCAAATGAATGAATCCCTTCCCGAACCAGCTGACTCAGATTTACATTTTCTCCATTTTTGAATTCATGATTCTCGATCTTTGTCAAAAGAGCCAGAGACTCGCTCAGGCGGGAAAGTTTTCGGATTGTCCGCTGGAGTGACTCAACATATGTATACTGGTTGGGGGTCAGCCCCGATTCCGTCAGGAGTTCAAGCTTACCCTTTGCAATGGCCAGGGGGGTTTGCAATTCATGGGAAGCATTTTCAGCAAACTCTTTGAGATTCCTGTAATCAGATACCGCTTTTGATGTCATCTCCTCGACAAAACGATTCAAATCATCAAACTCTTTCACATTTGTCTTCGCGGCTGGCAAATGCCTTTTTTCCTGAAGCTGAAAATTCCGGATGCGTTCGAGTGTCTTCCGGAAAGGCTTGAAGAGATGGCCCGACACCAGAAACCCTACACCAATGGCCCCGGCAACCTGTATTCCGAAGATCCACAGCAGGGATTCAATGACCGCTTCTGTAATATCATCTGATTCAATTATGGCGCCATGTGTGGAGATATAGTATGATGTTCCGTCAATATTACGGTAGGCCGTTACTTTCAGATTGGCCTCCATCTGTTCAAGATAGTCATGCCATACCATGGTATCCCCGATTTCCACCCTTGATTCTTCGTAGCGGTCAAGTTGCCGGATCGCCAGATTGCGGTCCCCGTCAATTTTTTTCACCCGGTTAAACCGCCTCCCTTTTTCCAGCAGGTAAGTTACACGGTCAATACGCTCAAGGAACTGCCACTTCAGCTCAGTCTCTATTTCATCCTTGATAACAGAATAGGATACGATACCGCCGATCACCAAAGCGATCACCGTAATGACGAGATAGATCGTTATAAACCTTGTAAACAGCTTCATTGCTTTTTTTCCGAAACATTGAATTTGTAACCGATGCCATAGACGCTTTCTATGTAATCGGTCGAGCCGGCGCTGATCAGTTTTTTCCTCAGATTTTTAATATGCTGATAAACAAAATCGAGATTTTCCAGGTGGTCTACATAATCCCCCCACAGATGTTCGGCTATAGTCTGCTTTGACAGGACATGGTTCTTGTTGGAGGCAAAATAGAGCAGCAGATCGTACTCTTTCGGCGTCAATCCAATCTTCCGGTCATTCACCAGTACCTCCATAGCCAGGGTGTTGATCCTGATTTCGTTGACCAGCACGACAGGAGAGCCGCTCAGGCGGTTGCGACGATGCACCGCCTTGATCCTTGCCTGCAATTCGGGTAGTTGAAACGGTTTGGTCATATAATCGTCCGCCCCCAGCTCAAGCCCCTTTATCTTGTCGTCCAGAGAATTTTTTGCCGAAATGATGATAATGCCTGTTTCCGGGTGCTCGTTTTTCAGTTCGCCCAGCAACTGCAAACCGTTCCCTTTCGGGATCATGATGTCTATCAGGACGACATCGTAGGTATAGGTGATAATCTTGTCGAAAGCCTGGTCATAATCTGCAGACGTTTCACAAATGTACCCCTCCCGCTCAAGATAGGTCAGAATATTCTGCCTCAAATCTTCATTATCCTCTACTAATAGTAGCTTCATGTCATATGATAACCAGTAATTTTGAAGAAACCCTGAAGCAATGATGCCGGACGGGAAAATTATAAGGCAAATGGAATGAGTATCAGGTAAGCCCACACTATGGATGCAGACGGTTCGCTCCGAAAAAATGCCATAATCGCACTATGTAGCGGATAGAAATGAACGACATCCCCGTTACCGACTGCCGGGGTATTTTTTCTCTCTGAATCACTTTTAAGTGTGGGGGTTGCTATAACATTTCTTCTGTAGTACCGGCCTGCTTCATAAGGGCTCGTTGTGTTCCTCTTCTTAAATCTCTGTTACCGTGCACCGGCACTACAACAGGTTTATCCCTCTCTGGATGCACGTACTTGAAGTGCTTCCTCTCGATTGTACCGGGTGCCATCCCTGTTTTTTCAGAACCCGGCAAAACTGCTTTCCAGAAACTGTTTTCACCAGCTCAGTTCCAAAATTTCATCTCCTTCTTTAACCGGCTCAATCGATTCGTAAGATGTGTCTAAATAAAGCTCAATGGCTTCCCGTATGTTGGCTTTCATCTCTTCTAACGCATCACCCTCACTGATACACCCCGGAAGCGCCGGGACCTCAGCCCAATAGCCGCCTTCCTCTGCTTTATGTATGACTACTTTTAATTTCATGGCTTTTCATCAGTTTTTATTGAGTAACGAAAGGTACATTGTTTGAATTTTGTTTCAAATAACCCGACCCCCCGGCAAGCAGACCCGGCCGGAGACAGAGAAGCAGCCGGGGCGGTCCCTGCCCTTCCCGAGACGCGCCGGTTTTTTCAAAAATAGGCGATATCGACCATTTCCCCGTACCGTACCGGGAAAAGTGAAATGGCAACCGGATGGATATAGGTGCCGCGCTTCATTGAATGGTTGATTCTTGACACGTATATCTGGCCGGGCAGGCATACAAAGAGCCATGCCTTACAATCCGGGCACCCGTATGAGGCGTGCCCTTTTTAGTATAAACCAAGATCTGCCCGATCTCGTCTATCAGCCATTCATACGCATCGTCTTCCGGGAGGGGGATGATATTACTGCTCCCCGACATATCCCCACCCGCAACGGGACGGGCATATTTGGTTTTTGGCCCGCCACGTCCGGCCAGAAACCAGTTACCCTTTGACGCGCGATACAGTGACTCGTCGATGTGCTCAACGTCACCGGGGTGTCCCCAGCAGTGAGAGGCTATTTGTTCGGCTTTATCGCTGTCATACCGCTTTCCTTCAATGATTGCTCTCATAATTGTATTTCCGTTTGGTTATGAGACAACATAAAAGTGAGGGGTTAAACGCTTTTGCCTTGTTACCACCTTGTAACCAGCAAAAATTCAACCAGAGAAAAGACTAAAAAATAAAAGCCTTGCATCAGCGTAACTCACTGAAATACAAGGCTATATATATGCGATCCGGATGGGATTCGAACCCACGACCTCCTGCGTGACAGGCAGGCGTTCTAACCAGCTGAACTACCGGACCGGCAAGTGCGATCCAAGACGTGAAATATAAATAGACTGAGGATCTATTGTCAACATTTATTATTAGCGGACAATTACTGATATTGTATAAAAATAAGGACTGCAGATTTCAACTGCAGCCCTCTATCGGGATGGTGATGATATAATATATTCAAGCAAGGAATAGAAGCGACTGTTCAAATGCGCCTGTTATTCTTTGCTTTGATGTTACATACATTTAAAAACTTCTTGCAATATTTCCGTTCCAATCCCGCTTTTTCTTGCACGACTTCAGTCCGCCTTACATAACGCATGAATTTCCACTTATAGTATCCATCCTAAATTTTGACGCTGCAGTAACAGGATGTATGACAATTATTCAATCCATGGTACCACTCATGCCCTCTCGCTCCCGCATTTAAATTTGACATCGTGGATAGATTCATCATTTTCGTACATTACAATTCACGGACTGGGGGAATGAAAACAGTACCTGCACAGTTTTGCCATTACCATTTCCTTTCCCCGGCTTGAACAAATAACTGACTGAATACTTAACCGGCTTAAGTAATAAGTTTTGCAATGAATACCCTTTTGAAATACTCTTCCCTGGTTATTTTAACATCTGTCTGCCTCTTGTCCTCTACAGAGAACCTGCATGGACAAATGTTTTCCGTAGAAGATGAACCCAACCGCGAACCTGCTCTTTTTTCCTATTCATCTCTTTCCTTCGGCTGGGAACTCGGCGATTTTACTTTTCAGGGAGATCCGGATCAGACTGCTCCGGACAGGTTCGATTTCAACGACGGGATACTGAAGGTTCAGTTTGAAAATCCCGGAATTGATATGTACTTCGGAATCGCCGGCAGACTTACCGGCAGTGAAAATCAGAACTATCTGAATATCGGTGCTACGATTTCTAATGATTTTATCCTGAACCGGTCCGGACGGTTTTGGTTTATTTTACCTCTTCAGCTGAACACGGATCTGAAGAGGTCCCAGACAGAAGCGTCTTCCAACCAGTTTCAACAGAGTGCCTTTCAGCTGGGTGCCGGACTGGGTCTCAAAACACAAATCAGTGAACAGCTGAATGCTGTGGTCAGGCTGGTACCCAATTACGGCTTCAGCAATTCCCAGGGATCATTCGTCGGAGGCACTGTTTTTTCATTAAAAGGGATGACCAGGGTATATCTGGAGAATATTTTTGCCAACAGGGCCATCGTTTTAGGGTATGACTACCGTTACAGAAGTTACAATATTGACGGGGAGCTTTTCGACTATGATTATCGCGGACATTCATTAACCCTCGGGTTTACATTCTAGTTCAACTATGAAAACAGAATCTCTCATACACGAACTTGAAGCCCTGTGTGAACATGCCGGCTACCGGATCCGCAAGGAGAGGGGGGCCTTCAGGGGAGACTCGTGCGTGATGGAAGGAGATATGCTGATCATAGTAAACAAGAACAGGCCTGTTGACGTACAGGTCATGGTCTTGGCAAAAGTGTTACAGCAAATTGATATTGAAGAGTTCTATGTCAAGCCGGCTGTAAGAAAAAAACTGCTGGAATTATGGGATCGGATCTCCCCGGATTCAAAAGAGGAAATCACAGAGTCAAGCCAACAGGGATAAAATGAAACTTACATTTCTGGGAACAGGTACTTCTATGGGCGTTCCTGTTGCCGGGGGATTCGGAAGCGAGCTGCTGGATGGTGATCCGCGGAATGAGCGTTACCGCTGCTCTGCCTGGATTCAGACCGATGATTCCTCAATCCTCATCGACACAAGCCCCGAATTCAGGCTTCAGTCGATCAGGGCCGGCATCCGGAACATCGACTTTGTCCTTATCACTCATGAGCATATGGATCACATTGCAGGACTGGATGATTTGCGCGCCTACAATTACGCTCAAAAGAAATCCATTCCCCTCTATACATCCAGGCGGGCGGCCTTTTCCATCCGCAAACGGTTTGAATATATGTTCGGGGAAGACAGGTATCCCGGCTCAGCTTCCGTCGATATCCGGATCATGGAAAAGCCGATTCACCACAAGGGACTGACAATCACCCCTCTGCCCATCAATCACGGAGAGATCGACATCCTGGGGTACAAAATTGATGACATTGCCTATATGACCGATACCAAATATATACCGGAATCCACGAAGAAGATCGTCAGGGGATCGCGAATTATGGTACTGAGCGGGTTGCGGTGGAGTCCGGAACATCCAACTCACCTGACCATTCCGGAAGCTGTTGAAATTGCCGATGAACTTGAAATAGAACAGACATACCTGATTCACATGAATGTTTATGTGAACCATCGGGAGACAAACCGCAAACTTCCTGCTCATGTACAACTGGCCTACGACCAACTGACCGTTGAAGTCTGAATATGTCTGAACCGGCTGGCCCTGAAGACTACAGATATTTCTTCAAGTCAGGACGGCCCTTCAGGTGCTCCACCACTTTCTTTACATCCTGCGAATGATCAAGGTTACAGACCAGGATGGCATCCTCTGTTTCCACAACCGCCATATTCTCTACTCCGACAAGGGAGATGATCTTATTGCTTTCACTGTGGATAAGATTACCCCGGGAGTTCTGGACTGACGTTTTCGAAGCTGAGATGCAGTTGCTTAAGCCGTTTTTTTCCGCCAGGGTATAGACAGTTTTCCAGCTTCCCACATCACTCCATCCGAAATCGCCGGGAAGCACATGAACCTTGGATGCCTTTTCCATAATGCCATAGTCCACGGAAATGGAGGGACAGGACGTATAGAAACGGGTCAGATCATCCTGTGTCACCTTTTCCGACTTCAGGTAGCCCAGCTTGTCGTAAATATCGGGCTGGTACAGTCTGAATGCCTCCAGTATGGTTTCAGCCTTCCATATGAACATGCCGCTGTTCCACAGGTAGTCCCCGGATTCAAGAAATGCCATCGCCTCGTCCCTCCCCGGTTTTTCTGTGAAGTTCTTTACTTCATAAGCCTCATGAGAACCGGCTTTAACTTGCGCAGAGCGGTTATAGCGGATATAGCCATAACCTGTTTCGGGCCGGTCCGGCCGGATGCCGACGGTCACAAGTGACTGCTCCTCCATGGCCGTTTCGGTTGCCCCCGCAAGCAAAGACCGGAATGTGGCATCATTAAGGACATGATGATCGGCAGGCAGCACGACCATGACCGCCCCGGGATCTTTGTTGAAAAGTATCTGAGCTGCGGCTGCAATACATGGGGCTGTATTCCGGGCAACAGGCTCACCAATAACAAAAGACGGTGGAATGCCGGGCAACTGCGCCCCCACTTTCTCAACATACCGTTCATTGGTCACCACCATGCTTCTCTCTTCGGGTATAAACCCTTTCAGCCGGTCAACAGTCGACTGGATCATTGTACGGTCGCCAAATAATTTCAGAAACTGTTTGGGATTTTCCTGTGTGCTCCTGGGCCAGAACCGGGTTCCGGACCCACCGGCCATAATAACAGCGTATATCATAGTTGAAGGATTACTTAGCTGAAACGTTAATCGATGGTTGTCAAATTTGCCTGACAGTTCAGGCGGCGGCACTTACCCCCTGATGGAACACAAACTCTTTCTATCACATATTCACCCGGCCATTTAGGCGGTAAAGCAGGCAGATGCCAGCAGGAAAGTCAACAGATGGTGAAAAGAGATAGTTCAGTCAGCCCTCATTTCCCCTGGCGCATCAGTGCCTTTTTTACGATTGTCGAAACATCCGCGGAGCCTTCCTCACTGGAAATTTGCATTACCGCTTTTTCAGCATCCTTCTTCTTATAACCAAGAGCTTCAAGAGCCGATATGGCTTCTTCCTTGTTCGATACGGATCCATCTGCAGAATGGTCCCGGGAATCAACACTCTCCAGCATTTTTTCTTTTAACTCAAGTATGATTCGCTGGGCGGTTTTTTTGCCGATACCGGGAATTCGTGACAGACCTGCCTGGTCCTGCTGGATAATGGATTCAATAAGCACTGCGGCTTTTAAGCCTGACATAATTGTCAGACCAAGCTTGGGACCGACCCCCTTAACTGTGATCAGCTTTTCGAAAAGCTGCTTTTCCCTCTCTGAAAAAAACCCGAACAGCCGCTGGTCACTGTCTGTAATATGATGGTGAATCAGCATTCTTACCTCCTCCCCGCCGGAAGGCAGGTTCTCATAGGTTTGTGCAGATATTTCAACACGGTAACCAACCCCTCCTACATTTATAACTACAAAATGGGCTTTCTTTATGTCAAGTATGCCCTGAAGAAATGCAATCATTTTTTCACCCTGCCAGGATTCTCTTCTATGAAAGATTTCCAGCTCGATTTCCGATTATTCTGGTGATATTTCTTTGCTGATTTTGCCTTTCCGGGCAGATCGACGGACAGTGAATGACACCATGCAACTGCCAGAGCATCAGACGCATCGCCGGTAAGACGGTTGTCAGGCAGCTTCACCAGTTTCTCAAGCATGAAGGCCACCTGCTTTTTGCTCGCATTGCCATTTCCGGTCACAGCTTTTTTCACCGCCTTCGGATAATATTCGGCAACGGCCAGCTGATGGTTGGAAATGGCGAGAATCGCCGCAGCCTGTGCTCTTCCGAGCTTCAGCATCGCGAGCGGGTCAATTCCGTAAACGGGAGTTTCAACCGCACAATAATGTGGATTGTGCCGCTTTAAAATTTCTGCGACCGCTTCATAGATATATCGTAACCGTTCCGTGTGATCCTCCAGGTGAGCTGAAAAGATCACGTTGCATTCCACGGCTTCAAACGAACGGTTTTTTTCCACAAGAATCGCATAGCCCGTTTGACGGGAACCGGGATCGATACCTAAAATTATACGCTCGGCCATGGCTGTTTATTTAATCCGGAGTAAAATGAGAAAGCATAACAGCCCCGCATCCGCAGAAAAAACGGTACTAAAAAAAGGATAAATCTATTCGTCATCATCTGCATATATGCCGGCCAATGCATTGATCATATCTTCAGAAATTCCCGCCGTAGAGAATCCCCCGTCATGATACAGATTCTGCATGGTTACTTTCCTCGTCAAATCAGAAAACAGCGTGACGCAATAATCCGCACACTCGTCCGCATCAGGATTCCCGAGCGGTGCAATCTTGTCTGCAAATGTATACATCGCATCAAATCCTTTTATACCTGTTCCTGCGGATGTTTTGGTGGGTGCCTGCGAAATTGTATTCACCCGAATGCCCCGATCCGCCAGCCGGCTGCCGTAATTCCGGGCAATGCTTTCCAGTAATGCCTTGGCATCGTTCATATCAGCGTATTTGGAAAATATTCTCTGCGCACCGATATAGGAGAGACCCAGTATACTGCCCCCGTCGTTGAGCAGCCCGGCTTTGTCCGCATAATGAATAATTTTATGGAGGGAAATAGACGATATATCGAGCGTTTGATTAAAGAAATGATAATTCAGATCCGTATACTCTATTTTTTTTCGGACGTTGGGAGACATCCCTATCGCGTGCAGCATGAAATCAATGCTTCCATAGTCACTCTTGACTTCAGCCATCATTTTTTCAACATCATCATTGTCTGATACATCACAAGGATAGATTTTAGCCCCTGTCTGCTCAGCCAGAGTGTTCAGCTGTCCCAGCCTCAAAGCAATCGGTGCATTGGACAATACCAGCTCCGCCCCCTCTCGCCTGCATGCCAGCGCAACTCTCCAGGCAATGCTTCTGTCGTCCAGTGCACCAAAAATAATCCCTTTTTTGCCCTTTAGTAGTTCATACCCTTTATCATCAGCCATAGATGCTATCTCCTTTCTTGGTTTTCCATTCTCCCGAAGATAATAAATATGGCCTTTTAAAAAGAATGTCCTTGCGGTTTGTACCCGAGTCCAATGGCAGGGCCGACCTGAATAGTGATCGTATAGCTGTAGAGAACAACTGTCGGCGGTAAAAACGCTTTACAGGCTCCGACAAACTGTTTAAAATTGGTGGATAACCAAACCGGTAAACCGGCCGGCCCCGGGCATGTCCCTGTTGATTCTGTGAACTATGGTGGTTTAATTTCTCTTATGGTTGGTGCAAGCCAAGGTTTTTTATTGTCTTACGTGAATGCAATCAGTGAGGCCCGGTTTGCATTTGCCCCGAGGGGCCGCCAGAAACCACAGATCACATTTATCTACATTGATTGTTGATAAGACAGCTGATTGTCCGTATTTTTTGAGACTTTGCAATTTGCGACAGGTACAGGTATCTGTTCATAGGGTTTGTCTATTATGTTTGAAGATCTCTCGTCAAAACTTGAAAATGCCGTTCAGTCCCTGAAGGGTCAGTCCAGGATCAGTGATGTAAATATTGCTGAAACTGTGAGGGAAATACGCCGTGCCTTGCTGGATGCCGACGTTAATTTTGACGTTGCCAAAACATTTACCGACAAGGTAAAAAAACAGGCCATGGGGGAAGGTGTCATCACAAGTGTAAACCCCGGCCAGCAGTTTACCAAAATTGTCTATGATCAGCTTGCGGACATCCTGGGGGGAGAACGTTCGGATATAGCTGTTGCCCAGACTCCGCCAACCGTTATTTTGATTGCGGGACTCCAGGGCTCCGGTAAAACGACATTTGCCGGAAAAATAGCAAGTTATCTGAAAAATGAAAGCAACCGCAATCCGCTTCTCGCAGCGGCAGATGTTTACCGCCCTGCGGCGATTGATCAGTTGAAAACACTGGCTTCCCAGATCAATGTCCCCGTCTACTCCATAGAACAAAAAGATCCTGTACGGGTAGCAAGAGAAGCCGTTTCAATGGCAAAAAGTCTTGCGCTGGATACAGTGATTATCGATACGGCCGGCCGGATGCATGTGGATGAAAAGATGATGGCTGAAGTCGGCGAAATAAAGAATGCCGTACAGCCTGACGAAATACTTTTTATCGTCGATTCCATGACCGGCCAGGATGCCGTGAATACAGCCAAAGCCTTTAATGATGAGATTGATTTTGACGGCGTTGTACTGACCAAGCTGGACGGGGATACGAGAGGCGGTGCCGCGTTATCGATCAGAACCGTTGTCAACAAGCCGATAAAGTTTATAAGTACCGGAGAAAAGCTTGACGCGATGTCTCCGTTTTATCCGGACCGGATGGCTCAGCGGATACTGGGGATGGGGGATGTTGTTTCCCTGGTCGAAAAGGCACAATCGCAGTTTGATGAGGATCAGGCCGAGACCCTCAAGAAAAAAATTCGTTCTGAAAAATTTGACCTGGAAGATTTTTACGACCAGATTCAGAAAATAAAAAAAATGGGCAGCCTGACCGATCTTGTCGGCATGATCCCCGGCGCCGGCAAATCCCTCGACGATGCGGAGCTCGATGAAGACACATTTAAACCCATAGAAGCAATCATTAATTCAATGACTCCGGATGAGCGCCGGGAGCCGAACCTTCTCAACGGCAGCCGGAGGAGGCGCATAGCCCAGGGTTCAGGCACATCCGTACGTGAGATAAATCAGCTTATCAAGCAGTTTGAACAGATGAAAAAGATGATGAAATCCATGTCTAAAACGGGTAAAATGGGTCAGGCCATGCAGGGGCTGAAGAACATGCCTTTTAGCCGATAATGAAAGAATAAAACATAACCATACAGGAGTAAATCATTGATTAAATTACGTTTACAACGACGAGGCCGTAAAAGAAGGCCTTATTACCATCTTGTAGTAGCGGATCAGCGTTTCCCGCGGGATGGCCGGGTTATCGAGAGGCTGGGCCGTTTCGATAATGTGAGTGAGAACAAGCTGCTGACTCTGGACGAAGAACGGATCCTTCACTGGCTGAAAATCGGAGCCAGGCCAAGTGACACCGTACGGTCCCTGCTGAAAAAAGAAGGTATCATGTACAAATTGCATCTGATGCGCTGGGGCAAGTCTGAAGAAGAAATTGAGGAGACGATTGCCGAATGGAAGGAAAGCCGGTCTTCCAGTACGGAAAAAGAAGAAAGCAGGAAAGAACGTCAGAAAGCTCTTCTTGAAACCGAAGAAAAAGAGTATAAAAAACAGCTTGAGCAGAAAGCTGCAGAAGCTGCAAGACAGGCGAAAAAAGAGAAAATAGCGGCGGAGCAGGAAGAGTCGGAAAAAGAGGCCGCTGAATCTGAAGCTCCTACAGCAGGTGCTGAAGAGCCCCCTGAGGACGTTTCAGCCCCTGCAGAAGCGGAAGAAGCCGACGCGGAAACGGGCGATACAGGCCGGCAGGAAGACACTGCAGAAAAAACGGAAGCCCCGCAGGAAGCAGCCGGTGCTGAAACCGCGGAAGAAGATGTAAAAGCGGAAGAAGCCGCCGCGGAAACGGGCGCTACAAGCCGGCAGGAAGACACTGCAGAAAAAACGGAAGCCCCGCAGGAAGCAGCCGGTGC
>JBBDRV010000111.1:31029-39631 GCA_040905285.1 Balneolaceae bacterium
TGAAACCGCGGAAGAAGATGTAAAAGCGGAAGAAGCCGCCGCGGAAACGGATGATTCAGAAAAGAAAGCGGGTGAAACAGCTCAGGTCTCTTCCGATATGAATGCGAATGAGGCAATCGAGCATATCAGAAACACCCCTCTTGAAAAGCTGGAAGGGTTCGTTACTGACGATGAAGACCGGGTTACGGTGCAGCGTGCATGGAAAAGTAAACAATCTGAATAACTGCCAAGACCCGGTCATATGGCTGAACCAGGTAACCGGCTCGTTGAAATTGCACGTATCGGCAAGGTTCACGGGCTGGAGGGATCAGTCCGGCTGCAGCTTTCCGAAGAAGCTGAACAGTTTATTGAAGAAGGAAATCTTCTCTATTTGAAAAACAGGCGAGGAGATCTTGTACCCGCACGGATAATTGACGTTCGTGTGGAAATGAAGCGCAATATGCGTTCGTTCTTTGTAAAATTTGACAGAATCGCCGATCGCTCACAGGCAGCGTTATTCCAGGATACCCCGGTTTACACCGATTATCCTCCGGAGACGGAGAGTCCTTCATTTGATGCAGGTCGTATGGAAGGCTTTGAAGTAAGGGACCGGGCGGGACATGTAGGGACCGTAACCGGATTGATGCAGAATCCGGCCCACCCTATTCTTGTCGTAAAGGATAAGGACGAAAATTCCATACTTGTTCCGTGGGTTGACATGTATGTCCTATCTGTCGATACGGATAACCATATTGTAACCTGCCGGAATATCGACCAGTTAAAGTCTCTCTGAAATACATGCTTCGAATCGATCTCATATCGGCAGTGCCGTCCCTTCTGGACAGTCCGCTCAGCAACAGCATCATCGGGCGAGCCCGGGCGAAAGGCCTGGTGGATATCCATATCCATGACCTGCGTGACTATTCAGAAGACAAACACCGGAAGATAGATGATTACCCTTATGGCGGAGGCGCCGGCATGGTTCTTTCCGCTCAGCCTGTTTTTTCCTGTATTGAAAAACTTACGAGTGAAAGAAATTATGACGAAATCATATTTACAGCGCCCGACGGTGAAAAATATGACCAGCGCCATGCCAACAGGCTCTCCGTCAATAAACATCTTATATTTCTGTGCGGACACTATAAAGGGGTCGACCAGAGGGTGAGAGAGCAGCTGGTGACCCGTGAATATTCAATCGGTGACTTTGTTCTTTCCGGCGGGGAAATCCCCGCTGTTGCGATCACCGATTCGATTGTACGACTTTTGCCTGGAGCACTCGGCGATTCGGAAAGCGCGTTGACGGATTCGTTTCAGGAACCTCTGCTTTCTGCCCCCGTATACACACGACCTGCAGATTTCCGGGGGATGAAGGTCCCTCATGTACTTACATCCGGTGATCATAAAAAAGTTGAAAACTGGAGAAAGGAGCAGGCGATCCAACGGACAAAACGGCTGAGGCCGGATCTATTTCAAAAATTCAATAAAGAATCAACAGCCCAATAACAGGAACTACCATGGACAAGTTAAAACTAATCGAACAAACGGTTGTACGGGATGATATTCCTCATTTTACCGCCGGTGATACTGTCAATGTACACTATCGAGTGCGAGAAGGTGACAAAGAGCGTATTCAGCAATACAAGGGAATCGTCATCAACGAACGCGGAAGCGGGGCGAACAAAACGTTTATTGTCCGAAAAATGTCGGGGAATGTAGGTGTGGAACGTATCTTCCCTCTCTATACTCCGTTTATCTCGAAAATAGACGTGTTAAAAAAAGGAAAAGTCCGCCGCTCAAAGCTCTTTTATTTGCGTGAACTGAGAGGTAAAGCTGCCCGGATTCAGGAAAAAGGCCGCCAGCAGGAAGGCACCCCTGCTCCGAAAGAATCCTGATGCTTTCCAGGACAGTAGAAAACCCGGGCCGGCCTCTGCCGTTGTCGTTCAACGGGCTTTCCGCTTGCAGGAGGACTGATCAACCAGGTTTCCCCGTCAAACCTAAATCAATGTTTTTATGAAAATTATTTTATTCGGACCGCCCGGTGCCGGCAAAGGGACCCAGGCTTCACTGATAAAGAACCACTATGAAATTGCCCATCTCTCAACGGGACAGATTTTCAGGGAAGCTATCAGTAATGAAACCGATCTCGGAAAAAAAGTAAAAACCATTCTTGATTCCGGTGATCTGGTTCCGGACCAGACGGTTGTTGACCTGGTTGCAGAAGAGTTGAAAAAAGAGGAGTACAACAAAGGCTACATCCTGGACGGCTTTCCCCGGACTGTCGCTCAGGCTGAATCCTTCGATAAAATTCTTTCGGATAAGGGGGAGGCCATTGATGCCTTTATTTTTCTTAACGTTCCGGAGGAGGAGCTGGTCAGAAGAATTCTGGACCGGGGTGAAGGCAGAAGCGATGACAGTGAAGAAGGTATAAAAAGACGACTGGCCGTTTACAATAAAGAGACGAAACCTGTTAAGGACCATTATCAGCAGAAGGGGCTTGTCTTTGAAGTGAACGGCACCGGTACCGTAAACCAGATTTTTGCAAGGATTGGATCCGTTCTTGAAAAATAGGATCTATTCCGCTTCTGAACCTTCATCCAGAAGACCCAGTATTATATCAGTCACGTCCATAATGGAGTGCGCCTTTTTTATCCCAGAAACATTCCCTCCGTATGCAATGAGCGGAACAGGATTCCGGGTGTGGGTTTTGACTGAAAGATCCTCCAGGTTTCCATGATCACTGCAGATAATCAGGTGGTCGCTATTCTCTTTATACTGGATTATGTGATTAATGAACCTGTTTAGAATGTTCAGTACCACCAGACTTTCTTCAAGTCTCATGCTGTGCCCGGCCTTGTCGGTAAGATAATATTCAAACATTGTCAGATCATAGCTTTCGGCCACCTTCAAAAATCTTCCCGCCGCTTCCTCGGCTGTTATTTCCTTCACATCCGAATGAAGATGTGTCCCCCACACCTCCTGGGTAATATCCGCCGTTATCGCTCTCCCTTCTGTCACTTCTTTCATACGGTTCAGTCTCTGTCCTGCCGAAGATGCCATCAGTGTCGTGCAGGTCCATCTATTCCTCCTGCTCATTTTTTCAAAAAAAATATCCGGATATCCATTGATGAAATGCGGCTTTAACCCCTTTTCCAATACCTTCTGAAACAGGCTCTCCTCTTCCAGCAGAAACCGGGTACGGGAATGAGGGAACGGGCCGAAGTGGCGGCCGATAAGCTTCGAGGCATTTCCACCGGAGAACAGCGATGCCTGTCCCGTGCCGCTCTGCGGCAATCCCCTGACATCCAGTGTTGCGTCTACCGCTCTGAAAATAAGATCCTTCGCAGATACGGGTTTCGCCCCGCTGTTCAGTCCCTGGCCTCCTGTCAATTTCATAAGGGAATCCCATTCCGGTCTGCACAGGGGATTATATTCACCGTATTCTCCCACCCCGATCCCGTCAATAAAGAGAAAAAGTACGCTCATTCCTTTTCTATCAGGATGGTTACCGGTCCGTTATTTACCAGTTCTATATCCATCGCCGCACCAAAAACGCCCTCCTCAATATGGAGGTCCGACTGCTTTTTCAGATAGCGGATCATGTCTTCATACAGTGGTTCTGCATATTCAGGTTTTGCAGCTTCTGTAAAACCGGGCCGGGTTCCCCTCTTGATGTTACCGTAAAGGGTAAACTGGGAAACAACAAGAATGGACCCACCCACATCTTTTACAGATCTGTTCATTTTTCCTTCACTATCCTCAAAAACGCGCAGCTTTATTATTTTATCACTCACCCACTTTATCGTTTTAAAACTGTCCAGCCCGTGAATCCCTACCAGCAGCAACAGCCCTTCTCCAATTTGTCCCGCTACACGGCCCCCTGCCGATACTTTCGCACGACTGACCTTTTGTACAACTACTTTCATACGTGAACAACTGTGTTGATAATTAAACCGGAAAATGTTGATAAAGGAAAATGGCTGAAATAACAAGAAGTATTCCACATCAATTCACAAATAAAAGAGTCTTTCAACATTATTATCTGTTTCATACCCGTGTCGAAAACTATTCTCCCTATATATGTTCAACTCATGTGCTCGATGTGCATCCCCTGAATTAAATTATCTATGTAACTGTTTTTATTACACGTCTTATCCACCGTTTATTACACAACTATTGAATCCTTTTATCTCTGACGTTACTAAAATTCTTATGAACATCTTAACATCCACCTACTACTTACTAAAAGGATTTCAAATTTTTTAACTCTTGTATTTTCCTGTTGAAAACTACCTTTATTCCTTTTCAGATAGGAAGAGTATTCTTTCTATATTTGAGTATTCCAATTATAAAAGACAACACAGACAGTGAGCAACAAATCATTTACATACAAAGATGCCGGAGTCGATATCAGGGCGGGTGAAGAGCTGATTGACTCGGTCAAGGAAATTGTTAAAGGGACTCATAACAATCAGGTATTAACAAATATAGGTGGTTTTGGTGCTCTGTTTGCACCTGATCTTTCCGGATACAAAGAGCCTGTATTTGTAAGCAGCGTCGACGGGGTGGGAACGAAACTGATTGTTGCTTTCAAAGCGGAAAAGGTGGATACCATAGGAAAGGATCTTGTCAATCACTGTGTCAATGATATTGCGGTTTGTGGTGCAAAGCCGCTTTTTTTTCTGGACTATTTTTCGACAGGACGGTTGAACAAGGAAACGGGTTATCAGGTCATAAAAGGTTTTGCGGAGGCCTGCAGAGAAAACAGTCTGGCACTTATAGGGGGTGAAACAGCGGAAATGCCGGATCTGTACAAGGAAGGAGAGTTTGATCTGGCAGGTACGATAGTAGGTCTTGTTGACAGGGAAAATCTAATTTCAGGTGAAAAAATAAGGACAGGGGATAAACTTATAGGAATTTCGAGTTCCGGTCTTCATACCAACGGCTATTCTCTTGCCCGGAAAGTGATTTTCAGCAAATACGGCATGGATGATTTTGCTGATGAACTGGATATGACAATCGGTGAAGCTCTCCTTGCTGTACATAAATCATATCTGTCAGTGATTGGAGAGTTAAAAGACCTGAAGGGTGTCAACGGCTTTTCCCATATAACCGGGGGAGGTATTGAAGGAAATACGAGAAGAATTCTTCCTGACGGCCTGCACCTTTCAATCGATTGGAATTCCTGGAAACGCCCTTCCCTGTTTGAATTGATTCAGAAAACAGGAAATGTGCCGGAAAAAGACATGAGAGCAACCTTTAATCTTGGAATAGGACTGGTGGCGGTGGTCTCTCCCGCGGCAGAAGAAGATGTTTTATCAGCCATAGAGGCAGCCGGTGAGACCGCATTTTCTATCGGATCTGTAAAATGAGTGGAAATATCCTCCCATGAGTAAGACAAAGCTGATCGAAATCGCTTACGGCAGAAGCGGGGACAAGGGAAACAGCAGCAATATAGGGGTTATTGCAAGACATCCCGATATCTATCCTTTTTTAAGGGAAAATCTCACTCCGGAAGTTGTTAAAGAGCATATGAAACACATCTGCAAGGGAACTGTGGAACGGTATGAATTACCCAACGTGGCTGCTCTGAACTTCGTTTTGAACAACAGCCTGGATGGAGGAGGAACCGTCTCTCTGAAACTTGACGCCCAGGGAAAAACCCATGCATCCACTCTGTTGAAAATGGAACTGGATGTCCCGGATGAACTGATAAACCTGGTAAACCGGGAACGCAAAACCCCGTAACGCTTTTACAGAAACTCTATCGGTATTTCAATTTTGGTGTTGTCCCAGGCAATGTACAGGGTCGTTCTGCCATTCTCCACCTCGTCAAAGGCAATGGTCATCGCTTCAATCACCGTCTCCGTTTCCCGGGCAGGTCGGTTAAAGCGTAAATAGTCCTGCTCTTCATCATAGTCAAAAGCTCCCCACTGTCCCAGTGCCGTATTCAGTATAACGGTCCATTCATCTTCCTGTGGTATCGTAAAAAGGGCATAGGTGCCGGCGTCCACGGGGTTTCCATCCATAAGAATATCGTCTGTTATTGTTATTTCCGTCGCTTCATTGGCACCTGTTCGCCACACGTCACCAAACGGTTCCAGTTCGCCGAATATCGGCCGCCCTCTTTTATAGGGCTGTCCATAGACTACTTTAATGTATGTCCCCTCATGAGCGGCTGATGAGATGACGATAGGACTTTTTCTGTGTTCGACTACGGTATCATCCACCATTTCACTGGTCTCTTCACAGGAAGTTGTAAACGTGAGCAGGGAAAAAAACAGCAGAACGGGAATGCTGATCGTAAAGTTGAATTGATTTTTCATAGGGTATTTAATTAAAACCGGCCTATAATTAAGCTCCATTGGTTACGTGAAGGTTCATAACCGAAACCTACACCCAAATCGAATGAAAGATTGGATAGTTTTATCCTCGTCCTGATCCCGGCCCCGAGAGCCGTTCTTGAACGGTTGATAACATCCGTGAATGAATCCCGGGCCAGGTTTCCGGCCGTTTGACTGAATAATACAAAATAGATATTTGAAAGATAGACAGGAAAAAGCAGACCTCCATCATCGGGATATAAAAGAGGTATTGTATATCGGGTACTTAAATACCCTATACGACCGATTCCTGCAAAAATCTCTTCACTGAATGCGTTTGAAAATAAATTTTGCCTTGAGTATGTGTTCAATCCGGTTTGTAAAATAACCTGTCCACCTACCCGAAGCGACTGGTTCCATCTTTGAAGAGGTGAAAAGTAGTTGAACAGACCCAGACTTGTTCCTCTCCGGCCGCTGAAAGCACCCCTGTAAAGAGAGCCGTCCGTTTTAAAATTAAACGTGGACCCGTTCAGGTTATAATCCATCTGGCCAAAAAAGGTCCAGCCCTTGTTCGGTTGAACATCCCGTCTGAATTGACGGATCCTGTAATCCAGTAATATATGTAACGAGGTGGAATGAAGGGTTTTGAAAGAGGTAAGCGGACCGGATGATAATCCGCTGCCTAAAAATCTGACACGGGACAAATTGTATTCAGGAGTAACCGAGAGGCGGGTAAACCGTGTATTACGTTCAAATGTAAAGTGGTAGGGGATCTGAAGGGAAAAACCTGTATTCTGAAGGAGGAATCTGGAAAATTGAGCTGACTCCGGGCCACCATTCCGCAGGAGTGGGAATGACGGGCGGTTATAGCTGCTGACTCTGAAGCCCGGGTGGAAACCTGAATAGGTGTAGCTTGTATCATGCCAGGGTCGTTGATTCAGGTAACTTACAGAGGCAGAGTAGGTATGGATGGCAAGCGGATCCGTCGACATGAAGCTGAGGCCGTATTTATGCTTTCCGTTTGAAACCGATTCATAAAGGGGAAGTATGGTGCGCGGACTGAGCCAGGAGAAACCTGCCTGATAGGACTGCTGCTGCCAATTCGTTCCGGCAGACGCTTGATCCTGATCCGCCGGGCCTTTACTCATGCGGAGGAGTGGTGAAGAGGGGACCCATTCATCAGGCGGAAGTATCCTGCCGGCAAAGCCGCTTCTCGTAAGAATAACCGGAATATGACGGTCTCCCTTATGGATGATATAGGCGATCCGGCTGCCATCAGGAGAATAACTCGCTTCAAAAGCATTAAATTTCGATTGTGTCACCTGTGTCACCCGGGCAGCCTCCGGTTCATATTCATATACATTCAGGTTTCCCGTGTGGTCGCTTGAGAAGAGCAGTTTCTTTTGGCTGCTGTGCCAGTCGAGATCAAAAACGGAGCCGTTTTCAAAAGCAATATCAGGCTCTCCTTTCAGATTTTCCTGCAGGTCGCCACTGGGAGCAACCCACAGGGCCTGTACGCTGCCCTTCCTGGCGATAACGGCCACCAGGTTGTGGAGGGAATGCTGCCGGACCTCTTCGATTGTGGATGTGCCGTCTGTCTCCGCGAACGGCGTCAGGGATTCGTCACTCCTGTCTATGGACACGATCCGGTTCCCTGAACCGTGTGGCTGAAGGGCAAGCATCCGATTGCCCGGTGAAGGGGCAAAGAGCCGGTTGTCATGCGATACGGCTGATTTTTTTTGGGATTTCATATCAAACCGGAAAAGGCGGGCCCTGTAGGTGTTGTCATATCTGCCGTCAGTCACATAATCTGCAAAATACAGTTCCCCCCGGTTTCGGTCGAACGAAAACCTGAAATCCTCCACGCTTCGATGCTCCAGCAGGAGATGAAAGTTCCTGACATCGAGGTTGTACAGATAAAATCCTGCAGGGGAATTGTAGAACATTCCGTGCATCAGAAGAGTCTGGTCGTCAATCCACAGGGGACGGCGGATATGAACACCTTTTTTTCCATGCAGTGCAAGTTCAGTAACCTCTGTTTCTGAAGCGGATTTCCCATGGAGGCTCTCTGTCCGGCGTGCCTGCAGATGGTCGGTAAATTGTGTGTAGAGCGTAGCCGGCCAGTGACCGGTACTTCGCTTCAGTGCATAACCGAATCCTAAAAAGGGCCACTTGTAATGCCTTTCTATCGCCTCTTTCATGGCAGATTTCCCATGCTGTTGGTGTAGCCACTGTGAGAACTCATGGCCGCCGATATAATGTCTGTCGTTTGGCATAGTGGAGGTTGTTGAATGGACCAGCTG
>JBBDRV010000112.1:0-39532 GCA_040905285.1 Balneolaceae bacterium
TGGATGCGATCAGCAGCATGATAAACGCGATCCCCAGCTTCACCATATGCCCCGTTACCAGGCTGCCCGCGGTTGTTCCCCGCGTCCCGGCGAAATAGGCAATGGATGAATAAACGGCCAGCACACCGAAGATCATCAGCATGATGACGGCAGTGAGCAGGATCCGGTCGCTTCCGCGGCTGCGGGTATCCATCTCTTCGGAAGAGGCCCCGGGAATCCCCGGCCCTGTTGCGCTATGTGGTGTTGTGTACAGCAAATTCAGTTATCAGTATCCATTATCAGTTAGCAGTTAACCTGTACCGGTGTAACGGCGGTTGCCATGCCGGGAATCAGGTGGCCAGTTCGCGGACCGCATTTTTGAATGCATCACCTCTTTGCTCGTAATTTTCAAACATATCAAAGGATGAACAGGCGGGACTGAGAAGCACGATTTCTCCCCGTTTTGCCTTTTTACCGGCAAGCTGTACCGCTTCCTCCATGGTTTCCGCTTCGAAAAAATCCGGGACGACGTTTCCAAGCTGCTTTTTGATGCCGGGGCGGGCTTCTCCAAGTGCGATAATCGTATGCACTTTCTCGGTTATCTGTTCTTTGAGTGCCAGATAGTCATTGCCCTTGTCCCGTCCGCCCATAATCAGGACAACCGGCATCCTGTAGCTGTCAAGGGCAAACCATACCGCATTGATATTGGTCGCCTTGCTGTCATTTATATAGCGGACACCATTCAGTTCGCTGACAAGCTCCAGGCGGTGTTCCACCCCCCCGAAGGTTTTCAGGCTTTCCCGGATTGATTCACTTTTGATTTCCGATACCCTCGCCGCCAGTGCAGTCGCAAGGCTATTGGACAAGTTGTGTTTTCCCGGTAATCCAACATCTCCGCTGTGCATAAATAGTTCCTCAGTATCGTTAGTATCGTTGATTTTAAAAATAATCTTCTGATCCCGGATAAAAGCTCCCCGCTCCACTTCGCTGTTGATGGAGTAGGAGAGGATCCGGGGGTGTGCCTTTCTTTTTTTCAGCAGGTCCGCTTTTTCAGAAAGCACGGGGTCGTCACTGTTTAAAATAAGTATGTCTTCCGTCCGCTGATTTGCGGCTATTCTCAGTTTCGACTCGATATATCTTTCAAAGCTGTATTCGTACCGATCCAGATGATCGGGGGTGATGTTCAGAATGACGCTTACATCCGGCCTGAACCCGAGAATATGATCAAGCTGAAAGCTGCTCACCTCCAGGATGGTTGTCCGGCCGGCGCCGGTCTCGTCTATGATGTCTGAAAAAGGCCGGCCGATATTGCCGCCGGTCAGGCAGGCCCTGCCCGCCGTTTTCCAGGTATGCTCCATCCATCTGGCGACAGTGGTTTTACCATTGCTTCCGGTGACGGCAACCACGGGACTCCGGTTGAACCAGCTTGCCGCTTCCAGTTCAGAATAAACGGGGATTCCGGTTTTTCCGTAGTGGGCCATAATCGGCGTGTCGTCCGGCACCCCGGGACTGACCACCGCCATATCGGCCTGTTTCGCCCGTTCCGTATGCCCTCTCTCTTCCCAGGGAATTCCGTCGCGGTCCAGCGCGGACTTCACCCCGGGCTGTATCGGGGAAGCGTCACTGACATAGACAGTCGCACCACGGCCGGCAAGCATTCTGGCCGCCGCCAGTCCGCTCCGGGCTGCTCCGACAACAGTGATATGTTTATTCCTTACGTCGATCATCTGAGTTTCAGGGTCAGGAGGCTTAAAATTCCAAGCAGGACGGCGATAATCCAGAAACGGACCACAATTTTGGTTTCCGGCCATCCCTTTTTTTCAAAATGATGATGGATCGGCGCCATCAAAAAGACTCTGCGCCCTTCTCCGTATTTCTTCCGTGTATGCCTGAACCAGTAGGTCTGGATAATGACAGAGAGGGTTTCAACCAGAAATACACCGCAGATGATGGGCAGCAGCAGCTCTTTGTGAATCATCAGGGCAACCGCACCGATAGCGCCGCCCAGTGCGAGAGATCCGGTGTCTCCCATAAAAACCTCTGCCGGATGTGTGTTGTACCAGAGGAAACCCATACAGGCACCGACAAGGGAGGCGCAGAATATGGTCAGTTCACCGGCTCCAGGCAGATACATAATGTTCAGGAAGTTTGAGAAGTCAATCCGCCCGGATACATAGGCGAAAATGCCGAGAATCACTCCCGCGATTGCAGAGGTTCCCGAAGCGAGTCCGTCCAGACCGTCGGTAAGGTTTACAGCATTGCTTACACCGGTTACGATAAAAACGACAACCGGGATATAGATCAGCCAGCTCCAGGCTTCCCCCAGGACGGCATAGTCAATGTTGACATTTTTAAGAAAAGGAATGGTGGACAGGGTGTTGAATTCGGAAAAATCAGGCCACCAGTAGAGAAGGGCCCCTAAAACAAGACCGACCATCACCTGGCCGATAAGTTTGAATTTCCCGCGCAGCCCGCTTTTGTCCTTTCTGACAACTTTGATATAGTCATCGGCAAATCCGACCAGACCGAGTGCCAGGGTGGTCAGGATGATCATCCATGTATATATGCTGTCGAGCCTCATCCAGAGCAGTGCGGGAATCAGGGTGGCCAGAAGAATAATGACTCCGCCCATTGTAGGTGTATGGGCTTTTTCCAGATGACTGTCCAGGCCGATATCAAGCCTGATCACCTCTTTGAGCTGCATGTTTTCCAGCCATTTGATAATCCTTCCGCCGATCAGGAGACTGATAATAAGTGCCGTCGCCGCAGCAAAAGCCGTCCGGGTGGTGATGTAGAAAAATGCGCCGAATCCCGGAGGCTGATACTCTTGCTGAAGCCATTCAAAAAGTGCATGTAACATCAGCCCGTTTCCTCCGGTTGTTTTTTTATGCCGTTATATTGGTCCAGTGCCTTACGGGCAACATCCCTGTCGTCAAAGTGCATCCGCTTTCCGCCAATTTCCTGGACCGTCTCATGACCCTTGCCTGCAATCAGTACGATGGCATTGGCCGGCGCTTCAAGAACAGCCCGGCGGATCGCTTCTTTTCGCGACGTGACAGAGGTCCATTCGGCACTGCCGGAGAAACCGCCTTCGATATCCCGTATTATTTTTTCCGGGTCCTCGTTGCGGGGATTGTCGGAAGTGACCATGATGCGGCCGGCGTAGGTTTCAGCCACTTTTGCCATTTCCGGACGCTTTGCCATATCCCTGTCCCCGCCGCAGCCAAAGAGAATGACCAGAAGCTGGTCCTTCTTTCGGATTCCTTCCAGGGTTGATGCGACGTTGGCAAGGGCATCCGGCGTGTGAGCGTAATCCACAAAGACGGCGGGTTTTATGGCTGTTTCTTCATGAAGAGTGACTTTTTCCAGGCGACCCGGAGCGCCTCCGCACTCCCGCAGTGCCCCGCTGATCCGGGAGGAGTCATACCCCAGTTCCCTGCAAATGAGGAAAGCTTCTGCGACATTGTAGGCATTAAACAAACCGGTGAGGGGTGTAAAGATCTCTGTATCCCCGACCAGGATGTGCAAACCTGTCTCATCAGACCGATGCAGTTTACAGCGGACGGACGCTTCTTTGCCAAATGAGAAATAAATAATTTTCGCTCTGCAGTTTTTTACCATTTCGGGCCCGCAGGGATCGTCAGCATTGACCACTGCGCATGCAGAACGGTCAAGAGAGTCAAATAGTTTTCTTTTGGCAGCCACATACCTGTTCATATCCCCGTGATAGTCCAGATGATCATGGCTCAGATTGGTAAATGCGGCAATATTCCAGTTGATGCCGTCTGTCCGCTTCTGTTCAAGTGCATGAGAAGAAACCTCCATCGCAAGCGAAGTGCAGCCAACGTTGACCATTTTTCTCATATCCGCCGCGATTTCTACGGGATCGGCTGTGGTAAGCCTGCTTTCGGAGCGTTCATCTCCGTATTGCTTTGCAACTGTACCGAGAAGACCTGATTTCACCCCCATTTTCTGCAGAACCTGCCAGACGAGAGTGGCTACGGTTGTTTTACCGTTCGTGCCGGTTACCGCTACCGTGGACAAGTCTGCGGAGGGGTACCCCTGAAATGCCTGTGCAAGCTGTCCCGCCAGTTTCCGAGTCGATTCCACCCGGATAAAAATCGCCCCGCCTGTGTTCAGCGCAGGCAGTTCCTCACAGATGACTGCCGAGGCCCCGCGGGCGACGGCATCCCCTGTAAAGTCATGCCCGTCCATAATCAGTCCGCGGACAGCGAGAAAGACATCCGCTTTCCTGATCAGCCGGGAGTCCTGCTGAAGAGAGCCGATGGCATCCGGCTCATCCCCGGAAACTGTTTCCGGTTTGCAAATCGATATAAGATGATCAAATGTCAATTCAGGGAAGTTAAAACGGTTGATGGATTAAACTCCCGGATTTTACCCCGGACTGTTACTGTACGCCCCTTGCGCATGAGCTCGCCGGACAGAGGAAACTGATTGTAGATGGTGCCGGAACCGATCATTTCGATTTCCATACCCAGCTGTTGAAGAATGGCTGCAGCCTGCCTCATGCTCAGGCCCCTCAGTTCGGGTACCCTGGCAAATTCCTCTGATACCGATTCATCATCCCATTCCCCAAGCTGCAGAGTAATTTGCTGCCCCGGCTCAATTTCCTCACCGGATTCGGGGGACTGTGCGAGGATGGCTCCGCCTTCACCACGTGTTCTAAAGTCAATGCGCAAACCGGATAAAAGTTTCACAGCTTTCTCTTTTTCCAGTCCGGTCAGCGCGGGTGCAAATGCCCGGCGGACCGGCGGGTTTTCCTCACCGGGTCCGGCCGTTCGCCGCATGTCGTTGTCCAGCCCGGCAATCCGTTTGGTTGCTTCCCTGAAAATGGCACCTGCCGTATATCCGCCGTAGTAACTGGTTTTGGGTTCATCCAGCATCACAAGAATGGCATATGCGGGCTCTTCAGCCGGGAAAAACCCTGCAAAGGACGCCCTGTATAAGTTTCTGTACTGCCCGTCGATATACTTTTGGGCGGTGCCGGTTTTACCTGCAATATTCAACCCGGTGACATCTGCCCAGCTGGCTGTACCCGAATCACTGACAACTTCCCGGAATACGGGCAGCAACTTCTCAATGGTCTTCTTTTTTGCAACCTGGCGCACTTTTGAAGGACGGTTTATTTTGACGGTTTCCCCGAACTCGTTGCTTATCCGCTCTACGACATAGGGTCGCATCAACAGACCGTCGTTCGCGAACGCGGCATAGGCCTGCAGTATCTGGATGGGCGTTGCCTGTACCTCATAGCCGATGGACATCCACGGCAGTGTGACCTGACTCCATTCGAAAGGCCTCCGGAGTCTGCCGGATTCTTCATTCGGGAGATCCACCGAGGTGGGGGTGCCGAAACCGAGATTCCTTGCGTACTGATAGAAAACCTGTGGGGACAGCCGCATGGCTATTTCGGACACGGCGATATTGGACGACCTGGATATCGCCCCGGAAAAATCGACCGTTCCCAGCGGATCATGGTCCCGCATAATCTGCCCGTGAATTTCCTTCTGCCCGTTTTCAGGCGTTTCAAAACGTTCGTCAAAATCCACCACACCCTGTTCCACGGCGGCCAGTGCCGTGACAATTTTAAAGGTGGATCCGGGTTCCACCATGTCGGAAACCGCATAATTGCGCCGATTTCCCCCTTCTCCGGCAGCAGGGGAATTGGGATCGTAGTCGGGATAGTTGGCAAGGGCTTTAACGGCACCTGTACGGGGATCCATAACAATCGCCGTACCGTAATTTGACCGGGTGCGTTCAATACCCTCTTTCAGCTCCTCCTCGACAATGGCCTGTATATAAACGTCAATCGTCGTATGCAGCGAATGTCCCTGGACAGGCAGTTTCCTCGGTGCGCCCACATAAGCAAATATGCGGTTGGAACGGTCCCGCCGTACCTGCTGCAAGCCGTCTTCACCGCGCAGCACCGAGTCATAGCTTGATTCAAGTCCTGACATCCCCTCAAGGCTGTGATTCACGTAACCGAGCAGGTGGGAGCCCAGCGAGCCGAAACCATAGCTTCTGCGATACTCTTCCTCCACGATCACCTCCCGGGCACGGAGATTCGTCACCTCTTCATAAGCGTCTATGTCGACATCCCTTTCAAGCACGACATACCTTGACCGGGGGGAGGCATTCCGGATCCGGTTCATATAAGAAGAAGCGGATTTGCCCGTGTGACGTGCCAGGATTCTGCTGAGCTCGCGGAAATTGCCGGTATCCGCTCCCGGAGCCCGGGGGTCTACCGCTATTTTATAGGCTACAGTGTTGGTTGCGAGCTGACTTCCGTTTATATCATAGATGGAACCCCGCTGGGACGGTATGTCAATATAGTTGATCGTCTGGTTATTCCAGAGTTCACGCAGATTTTCCCCTTCAGCCACATTGATTCTGATTAGCTGAATGATGATTGCTGTCGGCAGGAGCAATGTTAGTCCCAGGACAACGAACATTCTGCTCATTATAGCTGTGCGTTCGTTCACTTGGCTGACTCACTTTTTCAGGATGATTACTGGATCCGCAGGGCCGGCATTGATAAAACCCTGTTCACGAGCACGTTGATAGATCTCTTTTGGACCGACCATACGGTCATATTCGAGACGTCTTTCTTCATATATACGGTTCACCTTGTTGTATTCGTCTTCTATTTGCTGTACTTGCTGCAGTGTCTGTTGTGTACTGAAAACATGAGTAATGTAGATAAGCCCGCAAATTCCGATCATGAAACTTGCGAGTATAACCTTCCACGGGGTAACAGAGGGAAGATTTATTTTGTCTGAGGCCCTGGCCTTCTTGCGTGTGCCATAATGGGGTATATGGCCGCCTGTAACAGAACCGCCGGAGCTGCCCCTGTTTCTGGAACCGCCCCTGTTCAATGTGTCCCGGAATGCCTGTACAGTTTTTTTTGCAGTTTTTTTCCGGGCAGGCCCGGCACGGCGGTTGGGCCTGGTTTTATTCCCGGTCAGTGTGGATTGCATAATCATTTTCAATCCCCCTTTATTTTTTCAGCCGCTCTCAGCTTGGCACTGCGGGAAGCAGGGTTTCGGGCAGCCTCTTCGTCTGTGGGGACGATAACCTGCTTCACGACGGGTCGGATCTGTCTGATTTCATGCCCATAGAAATCTTTTTCCACGGTTCCTTCATGATTACCGCTTTTAAAAAATGTTTTGACAATGCGATCTTCCAGGGAGTGATAGGAGATCGCTGCAATACGCCCGCCCGGCCCTAACAGGCCGAGGCTTTCGTCAAGACCTGATTTCAGCATGTCGAGTTCCCGGTTTACTTCAATACGTACCGCCTGGAACACTCTTGCGACAGATTTGATCACCCGCGGTCCCCGCACGACATCCCGGACGGCCTCCCTCAGTTCCGATGTTGTTTCCAGGGGACGTTTTTCTAGGATCGAGCGGGCAATCTGCCGGCTCAGGCGTTCCTCTCCGAGATGGAAAATAATGTCCCTCAGCTTTTCATAGGGGTATTCATTGATAATCTTGTAGGCTGAAAGGCCCGTCAGGTCACTCATCCTCATATCGAGCGGGCCGTCATCCTGAAAGCTGAAGCCGCGGACAGGTTCACGCAGCTGATGAGTGGAGACGCCCAGATCAAACAGGATGCCGTTAATTTTACCGTGGATTTCAGAGGGCAGAATGGTGGAAAGATATCCGAAATTTCCAGTCACCGACCGGAACCGCCGGTCACTGCCGATTCTTTCCCCGGCGGCTGCGATGGCTTCCCGGTCCTGGTCGATTCCATATACAGAAGCCTGTTTCCCGAGACGATTCAGCATTTCAAGGGTATGACCGCCCCCGCCCAGTGTGGCATCAACATAGATTCCCTCTGTGTCTGTAATCAGAAGATCTGCAGACTGCCCGGAAAGGACGGGAATATGTGTATGATATCCGGTCATGTCAGCCTCCATCCGTTTCCCTTCCCTCATGTCCGCCCATCACCTGTTCAAACAGCTCCTGGTATGACTCAAAACTGAGATTTGAATCGACTTCTTCAAGCTTTGCGGGGGACCATACCTCAATTCGTTCACCGCTTCCTATAAATATGGCTGTCTTGTCAATGGCGGCCCATTCCATAAGATGGGAGGGGAGCGGGATCCGGTTCTGCCTGTCCAGTGAAAAGTCTTCGGCAAAGCGGAGAAAATTACGTTTTACCGTCCGCCCCTCTTTGGTAAAACTGTTAATGCCGGCAAGTTTTTCTTCAACGAGCTCCCACTCATTTCGGGGATAGAGATAAAGACAGGGCTCAAGTCCACGGAGAAGTGTAAAGTTTTCCTGCGCCTCGGGGCTGATCGCTTTACGCAGCTTAGCCGGAAAAGCGACTCGACCTTTGTCATCTACGCTGTGTTCATATTCCCCTTTAAAGCTCGGCACGGGTATTTTCAGGTTTCGTTAACTGATTTAAAAATGTGGCAGACTGATTGAAGTGGCTTGAAAAATTCTCCCACTATTCCCCACTTCTACCCACAATGTACCCTAAATCGAGTCAATATGTCAAGAAAAAATGAAAACAGAAGTTTAATATAATCCTGATCGAACCAAGATAAGTTTATAAAACACCTTTAGCTTTTATCATTGAGTCATTATAAAAAAAAATCATGAGATGTCACACATATATTGCATATATATTATGTGGAAAAGTTTCCGCCTCAAGACTGCTCTGTCTTTCTATGCCTGCAGAATGATCGCGGCCCGCCCGGACTTTGCGGGTTTCGCCCCCTGATTGCCTGGCGGCCCGCCCCTGACTGCGGGTTTCACCCTGACTGGCAGAAAAAAACTTGCACAAAAAATCAAAAGAATCATCCGGAGAAAATATTGGTTCCATTGTATGAAAGGCAGTTTACATGATTCAGCTGGGATTCAGCTGGATTTATATCGCTACAAGCAGGGTTTATATATCACTACAAAACCAAAAGCAGGTGTTGACATGAGAGTACAAGCTGATTTGTCAGTCGGTAAGGGAAACCGGACCGGAGCGGGTGCCGCGGAAGAAAGGGAATCCTCCCGGAAACTTTTAAAACGTTTTTCAGAGATCCGTTCTTTTACCGAAACATTGACAGACCCTCTTGAAAATGAAGATTTCGTCATCCAGATTGCAGAATTTACAAGTCCCGCCAAATGGCACCTGGCTCATACGAGCTGGTTTTTTGAAACATTCCTGCTGAAGAAAGCTGTGGAAGGATATCAACCAGTGGATTCCCGCTACAGTTACCTGTTTAACTCCTATTATTTGCAGACAGGGGAGCCGCACTGCCGGGCCAAGCGGGGGAATCTTTCCAGGCCGACTGTCCGTGACGTATTCGACTACAGGCAAACTGTCAACCGGCAGGTTTGCGATTTTATTGAATCAGCTTCAGGGGAAGAGCTTGACAAATGGGCTCCGGTCATTGAAATCGGCTTGAACCATGAACAGCAGCACCAGGAACTCCTGCTGACGGATTTGAAATTCATGTTTGCTCAAAATCCCCTGTATCCGGCATATGATGAAGGAGGATCACGTACAGAGGCAAAGCCGGTTTCCCGGACCTGGACCGGTTTTGAAGAAGGAATCTATGAAATAGGCCACACAGGAGACGGTTTTGGATACGACAATGAATTTCCACGGCATAAAGTCTACATCCATGATTTTGAACTTGGCAACCGGCTGGTGACGAATGGCGAGTATCTGGAATTCATGAAAGCGGGAGGGTATGAAGATCCGGTGTGGTGGCTTGATGAAGGGTACACCGCTGTCGTGGAGGAAGGCCTGCAATCACCGCTGTACTGGTTTCGCAGGGATGGAGAATGGGTTCACTATACACTTGGGGGTGTCTGCAGTCCTGATTTGAATGAGCCGGTCAGCCACATCAGCTATTACGAGGCAGATGCCTTTGCCCGGTGGGTGGGGTACAGGCTTCCATCCGAGCAGGAATGGGAAGTGGCTGCAGCAAAGGCGGATACCATCTCCGGAAGCAATTTTAACAGTGGAAACGAAGGCATCGGTGGAAACGGAGCAAACAGTGGAAACGGAGCAAACAGTGCAAACGAAGGCATCGGTGGAAACGGGGGCCATTTTATAGAAGGAAAACGTTTCCATCCCGCCGGACCGGATCCTGATATCCCCGGATTGCAGCAGATGCTTGGCACTCTCTGGGAGTGGACACAAAGTTCCTATTCAGCTTATCCCGGCTACAAACCTCTGCAGGGCGCTCTTGGCGAATACAACGGCAAGTTTATGTCCGACAAATACGTACTGAGGGGCGGATCCTGTGTCACAGCCCGGCACCATATACGTAAGACCTATCGAAATTTTTTTCACGCCGGCGCCCGGTGGCAGTTCTCCGGAATTCGACTTGCCAGGTGATATGGATCAGTCAAAAAAATGAATAAAAATAAATATGGAGACGACAGAACAGTCGGTACAGCCGGACGACATGCTCACGGAAATCATCCGGGGGCTGAGCCGGACTCAAAAAAAAGTGCCGAGCAAGTTTTTTTATGACGAAGAGGGTTCAAAACTGTTCGAAAAGATCTGCCGGCTGGATGAATACTATCTGACAGATGCAGAAATCCGGATAATGCAGATGAATATCGGTGAGATAAAGCAGGCGTTTCCTGCACGTATCGATCTGATTGAGTTGGGCAGCGGTAGCAGTACCAAGACCCGCCTTCTTCTGAACCACATCGACGGCATCAGAACCTATTATCCGGTTGATATATCCGGGGAGTATTTAGCCGGTGTTGCGAGTCGCCTCCGCAGGGCTTACCCCCGGCTGGCAGTGAAGCCTGTGATTGCGGACTACACCAGACCGTTTACGATACCGGGAGGGCCGGACGGATCGGCAGGCAACAGGAGGATTGCCTATTATCCCGGTTCAACGATTGGAAATTTCACACCGGAAGCCGCACGTAATTTTTTGAGTTCGGTCGCAGTCCTGGTCGGAGAGGATGGAGGCCTGCTGATCGGTGTAGACCTGAAGAAAGACGGGGAGATTCTCAAAGCTGCCTATAACGATTCAGAAGGAATGACGTCCAGATTCAACAAAAATCTTCTGGTTCGCATGAACCGGGAATACGATGCGGATTTCGATCCCGGCAGGTTTCGCCACAGAGCTGTGTTTAACGAGGAGGAAGGGCGTATAGAGATGCACCTGGTCAGTTTGATCAGCCAACGGGTGCAACTTGCCGGTTATACCTTTTTTTTCAGGCGGGGGGAAACCATTCACACCGAGAATTCCTATAAATATACTGTCGATGAGTTTTCACGGCTGACGGACGGAATTTTTGAGGTGAAAAAGGTCTGGACGGACAATGATCATCTATTCAGCGTGCACTATCTGGAATGAATATACTTGTCATTGTAGGTCATCCTCGTACACCAAGTCTGTGTGCTTCTCTTGCAGAAGCTTATGCGGAAGGTGCCCGGGCTGCAAATATGGATGTTGAGGTACTGAATCTGGGGGGACTGAAATTCGACCCGGATGTTCACCCGGTTTCCCCTCTTGACCAGCCGCTGGAACCTGATTTAAAACATGCCCGGAAGCTTATCGTCTGGGCCGACCACCTGACATTTGTCTATCCGGGATGGTGGGGCGTTGGCCCGGCCCGTCTCAGGGGGTTTCTCGACCGGATCCTGCTGCCGGGATTTGCCTTTCGGGAACGGGATGACGGACGCTTTGAAGGTCTGCTGGGGGGGAGAACCGCTCACCTTGTTACGACTCTTGACATGGCGCCCTGGGTTTACCGGATTATTTACCGATCGCCGGGTCATAATGCAATGAAAAGATCCGTGCTCGGCTTTTGTGGAATATCCACCACACGCATACTGGCCTTTGGGCCGGTGAAAGACTCTACTTACGAGGAGCGTATCGGCTGGCTGGAAAAAGCCGGGGCGATGGGCTATTCCCTGATAAACGGAGCCCGCAGCCGCAGCCGGCGTGTCAGGCGGAAACTGACAGCCTGGCTCAGGGCATTGCGCCTGCAGTTTTATCCCATGACCTGGATGGCCTATACCGTGGGTGCCCTCGGAGCGACGGCAGTAACAGGAAGCCGGGATATATGGCTGTATGCCGTGGGATTTGCTTTTCTGTTCCTGCTGGAAGCTGCAACTGTATTTACCAATGAGTGGTTCGACTATGAAAGCGACCGGCTTAATCAATTCCACGGTCCCTTTACGGGGGGATCAAGGGTCCTCGTGGAGAACCTGCTGAGTTTCAGGGAATTGGGTGCCGGGATTGTGGTCACCCTGATACTGGCGGGAACCAGCGGCGGACTGCTGATGCACCGGCTGGAGGACGGGCTGCCTCTGTTTTTCCTGCTGGTTTTGATTACCGTCTTTGCGCTGGGGTATACCGTACCTCCGCTGAAATTTTCATGGAGGGGACTGGGGGAGCTGGATGTCGGAATAACCCACAGCCTGGGTGTACTTTTGATCGGTTTCCTCCTCCAGGGAGGCGCATGGACCCATCCGTTTCCATGGCTGGTCAGTCTCCCGCTGTTTCTGTCTGTCTTGCCGGCAATCATTTTGTCCGGGATTCCCGATCTGGACGCGGATCGCGAGGCAGGAAAAAAAACACTGGCTGTTTATATTGGCAGAAAGGGAGCTGTCCTGCTTGCCATGGCACTCACAGTCGCCGCGGTATTATTCGTCATCTATTTAAACTTTCTGCCGGCTCTGGAAGGGGTATTGCATGGAGCCTATCCATGGGTCCCCGTTCATGCGTTGATTCTGCTATTTCTTCTCTGGCGGTACTGGCGGCGGCCTGTGAAGCAACGAATTGACGGGCTTATGGCTATATCCCTTGCATATATTATCTGGTTCGGCCTGATTCCCCTGCTGAACTTAATGTAAACGAGACTGTTTCGGGGCAGTTACGGCAACAGCATAACCGGTTGAGACAGCTGCGTAACCGGCTTCCGTTGCCGGCAGGACAGCCGGCGTGGATTCACAACTGCATTGAACCTGTTTTATTCCCCGGTACCGGTTGCAACCAGTACTTCCAGGTCGACATTGTCCAGGTCTTCGCCATACCGCAGTTCAAGTTCCGCTTCTTCCTCAATTACATAATCGGTGCCATCGATGGAGAGGGTAAAAATAAACGTACTGATGGTTTCTTCCATACCGGTTATTATATAACCGTCAAATCTGCCTTCGGAATCGGTGACAACAACCCCCCGGTCGATGGATTCCTCCTCTCCCACAAATTCGGTGGCTATGGATACATCCGTATCTGTTATGGGTTCCCGGCTGTCACCTTCAAGGAGCTGGAATCCAAATTCCGCACGGGCCAGCGGCTGTTCATCATCAGTATTATTCGTATTGCAGCCTGCCAGCGGAATGATGAAAAGGGCAAGAGCCAGGGAAATGTATTTATCTGTTTTTATTTTAATCATCTATTTTGATCAGTGTCTGTTTCTTTTAGGATATTCCTGCAACGGGATAACCGGTAAAATCGTGCGTCCGTTTCCCTCTTATTGCAAAAGCAGCTCTTTCAGGAAAACGGCAGGGCGCTCTTTTATTACGGCCCTCAATCTGCTGCCCTGAACGTTCGGAACCTCTACCCCTGAATTTCCCTCAGAATTTTTTGAATATCAGCCAGCAGTCCGGCGGCCGTGATTTCCTTGCCCGCACCGGGGCCCATGATGATAAGAGGCTGATCATGGTATCGGCGGCTTTTTATCTGGATCAGGTTGTTGGTGCCGGTCAGCCGGCCAATCGGGGATTGAATCGATACCGGCCGGATACCTACACGGATTTCACCATCCCTGAGTACACCGGTATAGCGAAGGGTTCTGCCTGCAGCTTTTTCTTCTGTGATTCGCTTTGTCCAGCCCCCGTCATAGTCGGAAAACAGGGAAAGAAAGGAGCGGGCATCCTTGTCCTGCAGTTTTTCCGGGATCAGGGATTCCACACTGATCTCCTCCCGTTCCATCTCAAGACCGCAGGTCCGGGCGACAATCAGGAATTTTCTTGCGACATCTTCTCCGGACAGGTCGTCCCTCGGATCAGGTTCGGCATAACCCAGTGAACGGGCCTGTACCACTGCGCGGCTGAAAGGGACCCCTTTTTCGAGCTGGTCGAAAAGATATGTCATGGTCCCCGATACAACACCGCTGACTTCAATAATTTCATCACCGGTATCCAGCAGATTTTCTATGGCCTGGATCACCGGGAGGCCTGCACCCACGGTTGTTTCATAATTGTAGCAGACACTGTTTGTTCTGGCTGCATTTTTCAGCTTCTCGTAATAAGACTGATCCAGGGTATTGGCAATTTTACTTGGTGTAACGATGTGGATGCTGCTTTCGAGAAGTTCCAGATAAAGGTCGGCTACTTCCCTGCTGCCGGTTGCGTCCACAAAAATAAGAGGTCTGCCGCTTTTCCTGCTGCTTTTCAGCTTTTCTATAATCTCGGTCCAGTTTTTTGACCGGCCGCCGTAAAGTTCATCCGTTGTAATCTCGCCGCCCCGCCATTTAACTTTGGTACTGTTGCAGAATCCGATCACATTCAGGTCGTATTTTACCCTGTCGAGGCTGTTGAGCTGACCGATCAGGGCTCCGCCCACTGCTCCGACTCCGGCCAGAAAAATATCGGCGGATTTTGCCCCGGCCAAAGCTCCGCGGGGGATTTTTTTCAGTTTATATGCTCTGGAAGACATCAGATAACCTCGCTTTTTCGCTGGTTCAGGAATTTTTGATTGATCTCATTGAGCTGATCGAATTCAATAAGAAATGCATCATGGCCGTGTACAGACCGTACTTCCGCAAAAGTGCCCTGGGGCAGAAGATCAGCAAGCTCTTTTTGTTCATTGACGGGATACAGAAGGTCGGTATCGATACCGACAACCAGTACGGGGATACGGATTTTACCCAGGGCCCCGGCATAGCTTGACCGGTCACGTGCAACATCATGAGTATCCATTGCCTTTGTCAGGATCACATAACTGTTGGCATCAAACCGGTCAGTCAGTTTTTTCCCCTGGTAGTCCAGGTAAGACTCCACCTGATAAAAGGCCGAGTCCGGCTGGGGTTTCCGGCCGAATTTTTTTTCGTAATCACCGGGTGCCCGATAGGTCAGCATGGCCATCATCCTTGCACTGGCGAGTCCCCTGACCGGCGGAGTCCGGGTGTCGTAAAAACCGTCGTTCCAGTCGGGATCATTATAAATGGCTTTGCGCTGGACATGGCTGATGCCTATAGCCCAGGGCGTATGCGCTTTCCCCATGGCTATGGGGATGGCCGATTTTATCCGGGGATCCATTGCCGCAAATTCAAGCGCCTGCATGCCTCCCATGGATCCACCGATCACCGTCTCAACACCGCAAATCCCCAAATCGTCCAGAACCTGCTGCTGGAACCGGACCATGTCCCGTATGGTAATGTCCGGAAAAGAAGCTTTATACAGGGTGCCGGTAGCCGGATTGACGGAGAGGGGGCCCACGGAGCCGTAACAGCTGCCGGGCACATTGATACAGATGACAAAATGATCGTCAATACTGATAAGGCCCTTTTCTGTAAAAAGGCCCGGAAACCACTCATCGGCCCGGGAATTGCCCGTCAGAGCATGGCAGATCAGAATCGCATTGTCCCGGTTTTTATTCAGCCTTCCCCAGGTTGAATATGCAACATCGGCCTCTTCAAATCGAAATCCCGATTCAGTGACAAATGGCCGGCTGAGTTTTGTCTGTACGATACGTTCACTCATAAATTTAAATCGAAAGATATCTGTTGGGTACCGGTGATGCCTGTCCCCGTTCCAGCGGGGACAGGGAAGCCATCGGTACTGTTGTCATCTTATCTTTCACGGGTCCGGCCGTGATCCGGCGGACCGGCGGCAGGACACCTGTAAAATACATCTGTGCCTTATCCTTTTACACCGATCCGCTTGAATGCCTCTTTGAAATCAGTGATAATATCATCTATATGCTCAATCCCGACAGATACGCGGACCAGGTCATCCTTTACCCCGCTTGAAGCCTGTTCTTCACTGCTGAGCTGCTGATGTGTGGTGGATGCAGGATGGATGACCAGGGTTTTGGCATCACCTACATTCGCCAGATGACTCGAAAGCTCCAAACTTTCTATAAAGGACCGTGCCGCTTCATACCCGCCCTTCACACCAAATGTGAAGACAGAGCCGAACAACCCTTCCTGCAGATATTTTTTGGCCTTCCGGTGGTATTTGTGATCCGGCAGTCCCGTAAAGTTTATCCAGGATATCTCATCCCGCTCTTTTAACCAGTTGGCAAGTTTGATGGCATTTTCGCAATGCCGTTCGATCCTGAGCGACAGGGTTTCCAGCCCCTGCAGCAGCAGAAAACTGTTAAACGGTGACAGGGCGGGGCCGACGTCGCGCAAGCCTTCAACACGGACGCGTATTGCGAAGGCTATGTTACCGAACGGACCTTCCTCTCCAAAAACATCCCAGAAATTAAGCCCGTGATATCCGGGAGCCGGTTCGGTAAAGAGAGGATAGTTGCCATTGGCCCAGTTGAAATTGCCGGCATCGACAATGACGCCCCCGATGCTTGTGCCGTGTCCGCCAATCCATTTGGTTGCGGATTGAACGACAATATTAGCTCCGTAATCAATGGGTCTGACGATGGCGCCGGCTGCTCCGAATGTGTTGTCAACGATCAGGGCAATGCCGTGCTTTTGCGCTATTTTAGAAAGCTCTTCAAAGTCAGGCACATTGCCGCGGGGATTGCCGATCGATTCCACATAGATTGCTTTGGTATTTTCATCGATTGCTTTTTCGTAGGCGTCCGGCGTGTCTTCCTCCACGAAGCTGACATCGATACCCAGTCTCGGCAGGGTAACCTTGAACTGGTTGTAGGTCCCGCCGTACAGAAACGGCGAGGAAACAATATTATCACCCGCCCTGGCCAGTGTAATAATGGTCAGAAACTGGGCTGACTGGCCCGATGCCGTCGCAAGTGCGGCAGCTCCCCCTTCCAGGGCGGCCATTCTTTTCTCAAACACATCATTTGTCGGATTCATGATGCGGGTATAGATATTGCCGAATTCTTTCAGTGCAAAGAGAGATGCAGCATGTTCCGTGTCCTTGAACTGGTACGACGTCGTCTGATAGATGGGCACAGCCCGGGATCCTGTTGCGGGATCGGGTTCCTGGCCTGCATGCAGTTGTAATGTCTCGAATTTGAAATTGCGTTCCTGTTCGTTGCTGCTCATTGGCTTGGGGATTAGTTGGTGTTATTCGTTAAATGACGCTGTGTCAGAAGAATCGGTTACCGGATGGTTCATTTATGTTATGGATAACATTGGAAAGGAGGCCATAAAAAAAGCCTCTTCCAAAATTATCCCTCACTTAAGGGGGAAAGAGTTCGGAAGAGGCTTTTGAAACGGCTGTTCAAATAACCTCACGACTCATCTTTCCCCGCATGGGGGCAGGATTTAGCACCTGCCCTTCCGTTTCCGGAAGCGGTTGCTAAGGCATCACAGGGCCTGTTCCCTCCGCCTTTCTCGATAAGAGCTATGTTTTTAAAGAACAAAACTGCTTTGTAAAACAAAAAAGCCCTCGATCAGTATCAGAGGGCTTTGGTAATGTTGTTCAACAGATATCCCCCCGGCATCATGTATGAATACACATACACATCATACAGATGCATCGACAAGTGGATACGGGACTATTTAATTCTATACGATTCATTTCAGATTAATATACCGATTTTAAATTTTTTTTCGCAAAATATTTTTTCCAGGCCGCCAGACAGACTGCAGGGCCACACCTTCAGAGGGAGTTTCGGGGAAGCGGCATAAGCCGCGCCGGTGCCCGTATGTTTCCACCGGAACCTGTCCGTTAACGGTACCCGAGGTTTTTCACCCAGTTTTCCTGCTCTCTCCATTTTTCGCGTACTTTTACATGGAGGTCCAGAAATACTTTTCTCCCGGTGAAATCCTCGAGGGCCTCCCGAGACCGGGTTCCCAGCTGTTTAATGGCCCGGCCGCCTTTGCCGATAAGCATGCCTTTCTGGGACTTCCGGTTAACGACCACTTCAGCACTGATGAAGTCAAGATCCTCGCGCTCTTCATAATGAATGATCTCCACAGTGCAGGAGTAGGGAATCTCTTCATGGAACTGTAAAAACAGTTGCTCGCGAATTAATTCAGCGGCAAAAAAGCGCATCGGCTGTTCGCTGAGCATATCTTTGGGATAATACGGCGGTCCCGGTTTCAGAAGCTTTTTTACGGCAGGCAGTAGTTCCGGAATGCCGTCACCCGTCAGAGCAGATACGAAACAGGTATCAAATACCCGGACTTGCTGCTGAACAAGTGAAGCTGTCTTTTCGGCTTCAGCATCTGCTGTCAGATCTGTCTTGTTCATGATCAGCAGGACGGGCACTTCGACGGACCTGAGCAGAGAGATCATTTCTTCCGGCTGATCCGGATCAGACCCGTCGACGATCAGGAAAATGACATCCGCATCATTGCGGGCCTTCTCCACAAAACGCATCATCGCATTGTGCAATTCATACCTGGGAACCAGCACGCCGGGAGTATCAAGGAAAATGATCTGGGAGTTTTCATCGGAATGTATGCCCAGGATCTGGTGACGGGTGGTCTGGGGCTTATGGGTCGTGATGGAGATTTTGCTCCCCAGAAGACGGTTCATCAGAGTGGATTTACCGGCGTTCGGCTTGCCGATGATCGCTACATAACCCGATTTATGGTTTTCTTCACTCAAGGTGTCCTGTATAAATATTCATAAAGCCCGCGGGATTCCGGTGCTGCAGATCGATAACCCGCCGCGTCCCAACAATCTTGCAGCCGTCCTGTCGCAACGCCGCATCTGCATATACAGTATACGGGAGTTATTCATTCCTGTCTGTGCAGTTCAAAATATCCAGATAGCTGCCGACAGCTTTGTCGAGGCCTGTAAAAAGGGCCTCGGAAATAAGGGCATGTCCTATGCTTACATCATTTAAATGAGGAACAGCCTTTACAAGCTGCCCCAGATTTTTCAGGTTCAGGCCGTGACCTGCATTCACTTTCATTCCCAGGCTGTGTACCAGTCCGGCCGCTGTAACCAGCCTTTCCAGCTCGGCTATTCTGTCTTTTTGATTCCGGGCGTTGGCAAACTGGCCCGTATGAAGCTCCACGGCTTCCACCCCCAGCCTGGCAGCCAGCTTTATATCGTCCGGAACTGGATCCAGAAAAAGACTTACTGCGATTTGCTGTTCCCGGAGGGCAGGAATCACCCGGTCTCTGTAGTCTTCGAATATGTTTTTCATATGCAGTCCCCCTTCCGTTGTCAGTTCTGCACGGTTTTCAGGCACCAGTGTTGCCAGATCCGGATTTACATCAATGCAAATGTCCACCATTTCCGAACTGGCAGCCATCTCAAAGTCAAAAACACCTTTGACAGTCTTTTTCAGGCGATACACATCCTGATCCCTGATATGTCTCCGGTCCCCCCGCAGGTGAAATACGATTCCTGAAGCGCCGGCATTTTCACACACTTTTGCGGCTTCCACCGGATCGGGATATCCTTCTCCGCGGGCATTGCGGAGTGTGGCAACATGGTCAATGTTTACTAATAATTGCATACATTTTGTTTTTTTGCCGATGATTTCAGAAAATAAGAAACCTGTTCAAAAGATTTGGCTATTAATGACATCACCGGAAAAATCAATTCCAGCAGGATTGCTGATAGCAGCGGCCGTTCTTGTCAGTACGCTTTCTGCCTGCGGTGTGACCGGCCGGACAGCACCCGCCGCGAATACAGGATCTGTAACAGCTGCCGGACCGGAATCCGCCCCGGCAGGAACATCGCGCTCTTTGACGACTGTTCAAAAAAAGCTTTATCAGGTGCATGAAGAATGGAGGGGAACCCCCTATGTTTTGGGTGGAAGTGATTACAATGGAGTGGACTGCTCTTCATTCATCCAGATTGTCTTTACCCGTCATTTTGATGTGGACATGCCCCGCAATACCCGACAGCAGATCCGGGAGGGACGGGGTGTGAGGAGAAATTCGGTCCGTCCGGGTGATCTTATCTTTTTCCGTACCACCAGGAGGGATCTTCACGTTGGTATCGCCGTTAACAGAAGTGAATTTGTCCATGCCTCCACATCGGCCGGGGTGATGATATCGGATATGAACGAACGCTACTGGGCTTCACGATTCCTGGGTGTAAGGCGGGTGTTGTAATTCATTTACGGGTGTTGTAACTCATTTATTTGTCACCGCCGGCTTCTGTCTTTTCTCTTGATCCAGGTCCAGATAACAGACCCTGTGAAACCGGATATGATCCCTATTCCCATCGACAGCGGAAGAGCAAGGATCAGCTGGCCGTGTACGTGATTTGAAATAAGAATGCCTCCTGTAAAAAGGCCCACTACGGAGAGGACGTATCCGACCGTGAAAGATGTGATCATGTCACGCATCGACAGGTTTATGAAGAAAAGGGAGATAAAGGATATAAGAATCCCCGTAAACAGCCAAAGGCCCAGAAAAGAGGGATCGGTAAAATCTATCTGCCGGACAGTGCGCGTCCATACCGGAAGGCCGGCCCCCAGTGTGGAAATCAGAATGGCAATGGTTTTATAGTTTTGACGGGTGGTTTCGATCATCCGGGCCGGGTCTGTTGGGGTTTATCGGGATAGTGGTTTACCGGGAACCGGCTGTTTCTTCCAACCAGTTTGCGATATCTGTCTGTTGAGAAAACGAAAACCCGGTGAATTCAGGAGGTGTACTGAACCGGAGGTTGTCGGCAGCATTGTATAACCGGAAGACGGATTCAACGTCCCGCATGGCCTGTTCGACATTTTCAGCATCGGCATGCCTGTCAAGTTCAGGAGAGATGACGTACAGGGGCCGGGGGGCAACAGAGGAGATGATTTCCGCAAAATCGATCGGAATAGCACGTTCGCTGCCTGCAAAAAAACCGAGCCGGGGGAGCAGTCCGTGCAGATGGGAATAGGCTTTTACCCCTTCCACATCTTCCGTCGCATTCCTTAAAGGGGTAAACGAGCCGGATACGGCAACACCCGCAATACGCTCATCCAGGGCCGCTGTAAATAAACCTACCGTTCCTCCGAGAGCATATCCTGATATGAATATTCTGTCCCTGTCAATAAAGTCCAGACTTTCCAGCGCATCGATGGCAGCCCGTGTATCCGTAACCATTTTGCCCATTTTGGACCAGCGGGGATACCGTTCGTAAAACAGGGTTCCCTCATCAATCCGCTGTCCAAACCCGATCAGGTCCATGGCAAGCACGGCAATGCCCCTGGATACAATATCTTCAAAAAATGCGTTGGTATTGTAGGCGTCAAATCCTGTGTTGGAGAACCGGTGCAAATAGATCACAACCGGCATGGACCCATTCTCCCCGGTCATCATTTCATCATTCTCATCGGCCGGGTAGTAGAGGGATCCGTGTAAGTAGTCACCGAGCGCATTGTACGGGGCAATATTTCGCATCCTGCTGTTTTTAACCGCGGGTCTGTCGATGAGACCGGCCAGGTAATCTTCTCTGCCGCTCAGCCGCCGGATCGGACCGGCCCGGATGCCTGCGGGCTCTTCACCCAGGACCCAGTTTATCCGATCTTTTATGTCGCTCTTTTTTTGCTCCCATTCACGGGTGTTTTCAAGGGTCTGTCCCCCGTCTCCGGAAAGGACGCGGGCATCCTCCGGAATATCCGGATAGTCATCGGGATCGATGGTTTCATTACTCAGGTCCTTCCATTTTTCAAAGGAATAGCCATAGACAAGCGTGTTCTCCCAGGGCACAGCCCCGGCCCGTCCAAACTGGACGTCCAGCCAGTCCATATAGGCCTCGATATCCCGTGCCTCAACAGCGTGACCACCATCGCGGAAACGGATCCCCAGTTTTTCCGGGGCGCCGAGAAATTCATAGACACGAGTCAGCGAACGGTAATTGTGTTCAATAGCCCACGGATCACCTCCCGCCTTCCCTTCCCTGACCGAGGTACTCAACAACAGTGAATTGGGGGCAATCAGGGCCAGGACGGAATTCTGGTCGATCGGCATCTTGTGTTCCCTTCCCCAGTAAAACCGCAATCCCGGATGAAGCCAGTGTGTCCTTCTCGAGGTAAGAAAATCAATGGATTCATTGGAATGGCGTTCATCCGTATAGCGGTATGGGATTTCTCCGCCTGTTCCGCCGCTGCTGCTGATGACAGCCGTAATCCTGTCATCAAAAGCAGCTGCGAAAACCGATTGTTTCCCATTGCGGGAATGGCCGGTAATGGCAATTCTGGATTTGTCCGCCGAATCAAGTGTATACAGGTAATCAACGGCCCTGTGAGCTCCCCAGGCACGGGTCATCAGGGTACTCCAGTCATGGTCGGGATAGAGGGCAAGATAATCCCGTGTGTCATCTCTTGCATCCGCCCCCGCATATACCAGCCCCATGTATCCCCTGCGCACCGCAATCTGTGCCCAGCCCCGGTGATTCCACTGGGTCATGAAAACAGGGAAAGGCCCTTCCCCCGGCGGAGTAAACAGTTCAAAGGTGAGTTTGGCCCTCTCATCCTCACCGAACCTTAATTCAATCATTTCAACGGTAACCCCGTTTTCCACCCGCTCCTCCAGAACACGTGTCGTTATGTTTTCAGGCGGGGCGGGAAAATGGCCGGAAAGGATATCCCTGGCCTGCTCTTTTATCCAGTCTCTTTTTTCTTGCCACTGTGCGGCTGTTTCAACCGGAATATTCTCTCCGTCTTCATCAATAACAAGCGGATCGGGTAAAAAGGGGATGGATGGAAGCGCATCGAAATCCGGCGGCAATTCGCCGGTGCGTTCAATCCAGTCAATCCAGGTGGCGTCATGATAATTTACAAAGGCATCGCGGGATTCAGGCTGCTCCTGGAGGCGGATCAGCTCTTCCAGATAAGCCTGTCTTCTTTCTTCACTGGTCTGTGCAGTGACTGTCGTTACCGTGGCATCAATGAGAAGGAGTATACACAGGGCGCCCAGGATTGTGGCTGTTTTAAATATCCCGCTCCCTGCCGGGGCGGACGGTCGTACGAAGATTTTTTTGGCTGTTTCCTTCATTGGTTGATTATCGGGTCTGATGGATACCCGGCTACCGGGTGGTACCGGGTTTCTGATTAACTGGATAATTCATTTTCTGTCAGGCTCTTCAAGCTGCCTTTCCATTCCTTCTGCAATCTTCCGGTTGTGCCGGATCAGGGCGTCAACCGAATCCAGTTCGTTCCAGTCCATGATGCGGTCGAGCCCGTAAAAATTCCTTTCCGCAATCATTGCATAAGAGTTCAGCCAGGGGCGTTCAGCACTATTCAGAAGCAGTTCCGCCTCTGCACGCAGGTACCGGGCAATGACGCTGTTCAGCTTATACAGCCTGGACGGGGAGGTACCGCTGCTACCGGTTCCCGTCTGTCTGACACTCTCCAGGACCACGCCGCCGCCGCCGTCCTCATTCGGGATCTCCACCTGCATGATATCGGCAATGGTCGGTGCCAGATCCGTCTGGTCGGCCCACTCTGTGGTGTGCCCCTGCCGGATTCCGGGGCCGTGGAAGACGGTCGGGTGGAGCCAGCTGTCCTCGGGCAGCAGCGGGTGCCAGCCTGATTCGGTCTGGCCGTGATCGGAGGTGACCACCAGCAGTGTTCCCTCCCACTTGCCCATCTCTTTCAGGGCTGAAATAAAACGGCCCAGCTGCCTGTCCGCTTCTTCGGCCGCCTGTACATAGGGAGATACCTCATGCCATATATTATGCCTGTACGGAGGGGAATTTTCAGCACTGTATACCTGGTAACCCGCATCTCCCGTCATTTGCAGATGAATCCTCGTGAATTCCGGGTCATTGCCCCGGAGAATGTCAACAGCTTTGTCAACGGAAAATTCATCCGGTCCGCTGCGCTGGACCACAAACCGGTATCCATCCGTAATAGATCGGTAGGAGAGTGTGTTGGCAATAAATGCGCTGTTGTCAAAGCTGTGCTGGAGCATCCGCTGGTCCGGCGTCAGAAAAACCGTCCCGGTCATCATGACCGGGTTGGGAAACGACGAGGAATGGACCTCTGCATAGCCCCCGTGGGTGGGGTGCCCGGGCATGATCACCGTTGTTTTTTCAATCAGTGCCCCCTCCCGGGTCAGTTCCGTAAAATTCGGCATCTTCAGCCTGGCGGGGGCATCGGTGTGCAGCCCGTCGATGATAAAAAGGACAACTCTTTCAGGCTTCTGCTGACTGGCCGGTCGGGCGGTTAACGGGGATAAAGTCATCTTAGGAGTCCGCCGGATTGATCCTGCAGAGCTTCACAGGGATCGGTTGGTGTATTTCGATTGCATTCGATTGGTCACGGGATTGGCGCATTGGAGAGGACGCTGGACTAAATTCATTCAAAGATTTTCCTGTAGAAGAACTTATACAGAAAGAAAATGTTTAACAAAAAAATCGGCAGCCGGAATGTGGCCGGTTAATCATTAAAAAAAAGCTCCTCGTCCACTTCCTGAACGAGTTTCCAGGTTACATTTCCCGTATCAAAGACAATATGAAAAAACCGCCCGTCACGAGTCTGGACAGCAAAGTGGTAATGCTTGAAATTGCCCACATTCTGCGATGTCATTCTGCGGACTTTTTTTATGGTGAAGGCCCGTCCGTCCGGGAGCTGGAACCGGTAAGGCGTGATCTTGAGCTTGAGTTTTCCGGAGGGGAAGCCCCGTATTGCATTGATAACATTGATCGGCGGGTATTGGTCTTTGCTCATATTTTTATTCATGAATTCCAGCTCATTCCGGGCGGATTTTTTCCGCCCACCGGAAGATTACACATATTTCATACATATATCAATGAGGCCTTGACTAAAAGCGCGGATTATATGTACAATACATGTTCACTAATGGACTGGCCATGGACCTGAACCGACCTCACAGATATCACACAGAAAAAGATGTTCACCGGATAACGCTGTACAGTACTGTAGCAAGGGAGCACCGGCATGCAGGTTTTAAAAAACGACTGTATTTGCATCTGGACCTGAATTGCTTCTACGCCCAGGTTGAGCAGCGGGCCCGTAACCTGTACGGATTCCCGGTTGCAATGGGAGGATGGAGGAAGCCGGATGGAACTCCGCGGGGAATTGTAGCCACAGCCAGTTATGAAGCCAGAAAACTGGGGGTCAAGACAGCCATGAGTGCCTACGAGGCCTGGCAGATTTGTCCCTATCTGGTCTTCCTCCAAATTGATTACGACAAATATCAGGGAATCAGCCGCAGGTTAAGATCTATTCTGGAGGATTCTGCTCCGGACGTGGAGACGTATTCCATGGATGAATATTTTCTGGATATCACACATCTGCTGGGAAAAGGCCGGAAGGGAATAGAGGGGTTTGCCAGTCAACTGAAGAACAGGATTTATGACCGGCTGGGCCTGGTCTGTTCCGTCGGTGTGGCTACAAGTAAAACCTATTCAAAGCTGGCGTCAGACCTGCAGAAACCGAATGGATTGAAAATACTCCTGACTCCCGACGATGCAGCTGAATACCTGTTCCGGCTGCCACTCGACGAAGTCTGGGGAATCGGTTCGCGGAGGTATGAAAAGCTTCGGAAGAATGGCCTCTACACCATAGCCGATGCATTTCACCGTGGCCCGGGCATTTTTAAAAAGTTGTTCGGTGAAATGCAGGGGCAGCTTTTCCATGACACTGTTACGGGGCGGGACCAGGCAAAAATCCTGGACAATGATCATCATATTCCCGATGAGATATCCTATATGCACACATTTTCCGACTGGACAGTCAACATCGACCAGATCCGGGGAGAGGTTGTCAGGGCGGTGCGAAATGTCTGCTACCGGTTACGCGGATATAACAGGAAAGCCCGGAAGTGGTGTTGTTACATCAGGTATCAGGATGCGGGGCGGAAGGGCGAAAATGTGCTTTTTTCAACAGAGGGGTATACCAACCTGGATGACTACATACTGCAATCGTGCCTTGCCCGGGTCACACGCTGTATCAGGAATGCCCTGCACCGGGGTTACCGGATCCGCGGAATTGGATTGAACTCCATTGAAATGGTCCACTACAACCAGTATGAATTGTTCTTCCGGGAAAAGCATGAAATCCGGCAATTATACCGGGCATCCGATCTGATTAACAACGTATACGGGATCGGAACAGTGGAAAAGGCCGCTTCAAAAAACGGCGTACCGGGAAAAACCCATTTTACGGGCAGAAGCTGAAAACGGAAAATTGCCTGCACGAAAAACAATATCCTGTAAATTCATAAAAAGCATGATTTCCGGAACGTGATTATACAGCCGGTTTAATGCAGGATACCATTTTTCCCTTTCTTTAGTATGAGATGTGCCCCGTCCGGGTTTTTACGATCTAAAATAGCCTCCCGGTTTGCCATCAGCCGGTTAAACGCCTTATCAATGGAATGTCCGATCACATTCCAGTCATATTTTTGCTTGACGAGTTCATACCCGCTTCTGACCAGCCTGTTGCCCAGCTTCCGATCTTTCATAAGCTGTATGACGGCTTCGGCAAATGCACGGGGTTTGTCACGTATAAGAAGATGCTCGTTGTCAACCGTGTCAATTCCTTCACAGCCGATACTGGTAGAAACGATCGGTTTCTTCATGGAAAGAGCTTCCACCACTTTCAACCGCGTGCCGCTGCCCATATTTATAGGTACCACATAGATGCCTGCCCGGTTGACAAAAGGCCGGACGTCATCGACAAATCCGGTGATAATCACTGAATCCGATTCATAGCCGGTCAGCACGGGGGGCGGGTTGCTTCCCACAATCGTGATTTTTGCGACGGGAATAGTCTCTTTGATGAGGGGAAAAATCCGGTCCAGGAAATAGATCATCCCGTCATAATTCGGAACATAATTCATCGTTCCGGTAAAGATCATGGAGTAAGGTTCAGCATCAGACCCGTCCGGATGGAAATAGGACATATCCACCCCGTTGGGGATTACGAACTGTGGCACAGCCGGGGCATCCTTTTTAATGAGATTCCCGTCCCGGACGGATGTCGTAAAAATGGCATCGTGCCGGTTGAATGCGGCGACTTCTTCCCTGTAGCTTTTCCTGTATTCGCGCAGATAAAACTTTTTGCGGATGCCGGACCACTCCAGCCGGCTCATTCTGCGAAAATTGTCATACTCCACATTATGGGCATCCAGAATCTGTATTGCATCTGTTTCCAGTCTGAAATGTCCCATTGAAGCGAACTCAGCAAGTACGATATCATAGCTGTCCCGGGCCAGCATCCGGTTGAGGTCCGCCTCCAGTTTGTCTGACCGGGCCCAGTTGTACCAGTAGCTGTGGGATGTAAACAGTGAATAGAGCTGCAGCAGACGGCGGTGTCTGACTTTTCCCCGGCTGATAAAATGCATGCTCTCCTGAAGACCTGGAAACGTGCTTTGAAACAGTTCGGCATCACCAAATTCACGGAAACCCGCCACCGTGACGTCATATTTTTCGAACAGGTGTTTCAGGATATGGTACATACGTATGGCTCCGCCGGAATTTACCGGAGTAGGCAGATATGGAAGAAGATGTAGAATTTTCATTAATCAGTATCATGCGGTTTGTTGCGGATTGCTGCAGGGCCGCCTGCCGGCTGGCAAATTATGCGGTCAGCCTTTTCGTCAATAGCGACATGAATTCTCTTGTTCCTGTCCATACCGTTTTATCACCAAGCATCATCTCCAGCAGCTTTAATTTTCTGCTGATGCGTCTTTTGAAATAGATGATTTTTTTAATGACCCGGCTTTTAGCCATTCTCCATTTGCCGGTGCTCTCAATGGAAATACTTCTGGTTTTTATCGTTTCATCAGCGATACTGCGCTTGTAATATTCATTTCCACGCATGAAATCATAGGTAACTGTCTGTCCACGGGTTGCCTCTTCAAGAATGACATTCAGCAATACGTTTCCCGGCCCTTTGCTGTAAAAAGGCGATTCATCGTCAACAGCTCTGTGTATGCAATAAATGCGATTCTTATACTGGTAATTCAGGTCTATGGCTGCACAGGCGTTTTTTTTCTCAACCGGTATCGCCAGCTTGAGTTGCAGCCATCCCTCTTCAAAAAATTTCCGGGTGATCTCCTTATGGAATTCGTAGTTACTTTTTTCATAGAACGTTCCAAGAGATCCGATTCTGTTCCACTTCTTCTGGTGCATTTTGACGAGTTGTTCAAAGCATATACCGGCCTCTTCCCCGCTGGCAGCTTCTTTTATGTCAAACACCTTTCGATCTGTCTTATTCGCCCTCTTCCAATGCAGCCGTGCCTTGTATCTTTTGCCATTGTCCAGGCTGGCCAGATACTCCTCCCATGTCTGACTGGTATTTATCAGTTGACTCGACGTGCTCTCATCAATGATAAACGGGATCCCGTGGTTTTGCAGAGTGGAAATCAGCGTCCCCCATAATCCGCTGGTCTCGGAAATGTTTTCCAGCAGGATTTCATCAAAGGGCAACCGGTTTCCCTTTAGATAACGGAGCATTTGTGCAGTAACGGCCCTTTCATAACCAGGTACAATAATGAAATCCAGATAATCGGTATATGAAATCAGGCCGATCATCTCTTCTTTCGGCTGGCTTACATTGGAACCCAAAAACCGCAGGCACGAGGTTATTTCAATTCCGGCCCACTCTACCGTATCCCGGAAGAGCGGGGCTATGCCGGCCAGCTTATCGCCGTCAAAAAAAAGCAGTATGTTCAACTGACCTTTTTTGCCGAAATGTTTCCACCAGGTGCGGCTCCACTGGAAAGTCTGGAAAACATGGGATTCTGCCTTGTCCGCCAATTCAATCCATTGGGGTTTCAGGGCGTCGAACTGACCCTCTGTTGTGATTGTTTTCACGTTCAGTTGTTCCGGCCGCTGACCGGAGAGGGGATTTCCCGCAGATCCGGCCGTCCATGTTTCGGAATCCGGGGGCAGCTGTTTCAGATGATCTATTTTACTAATGTCTTTATGTATTTCAGCAGGCATTATAGTATATAAAATATTTTATTTATTTATAAGTTTATTTATTATTACCTTAATAGGTTTATATTAAATATTACATATTTTTAAATAAATTTGAATTCACATCATTCAATTGCCGGCTGAAAATTCTGGCGGTATATTTCCTGCCCTGGTGTAACCGAATTCTGTTACAATAAACGTGCCAGGGTGATAATAGGCCGTGTGAAGAAATCCGGCATGCGAACTCTTTTATCATAAACCGGTTGGCCGGTTCCGGTGTCAGGAATTTGTTGACACGGTAGAAGCGGGGGAAGCTGTTTTCATCAACATTAATTTATCTGCAGATGGGCGGTGAAGTGAAACAGCCGGAAGAAGCGGCATGACGGGCATGTAAAATATTCTCACTTCGGCTACCCCGGTAGTAAATTTTACTCACCCCGCCCGCACAAAATGTAATACGGCTGCTGTGAACTCGCAGCCTGCCGGCTTTTTTCCGGCTGCAACCCCAATCCCTGAACAATTGCGGGAAAGTATTTGCAGGTCCGGCACTTCAGAGGCATCCCCGCCTGAAACATTTGCCGGTTTCTGCCTGTATTACCTGTAAAAATTTTGTATAATCAGGGGTAGTATTTTATCGGGAACATTGTAGTAAAAAGAGATGTTAAAGGGTAGGAAATCAGAGGACCTCTTCTTTTACGGACTCATAATCCTCTACATAAAGCATAACAATTGAATAGACAGACAACGGATTAATGATAAATTTTCATACGATAACACTTGAAGCACATGAATTGTTTGATCCGGAAACCGGCTCTCCAAATTCACAAGTTTGTCACAGTTCAGTCGGGATCCTCGTCAACGCTTATGGAGAAACCAGAAATATTACTTTCCATGAGGGAGACAGTGCCGACGTGATACTTACGGATGGGACACACTTTTTGATGCTCTATGAAAATGGTCAGTGGATATGCTGCCAGTTTCTTCCAAAATCGCCTGTACCGGGATCGTATTTTGCCCTCGTCACCCTCTACGGTCCGTATCCCGAACTGGAAGAAGCACTCACGGATCTGGTGTCCAAGCGAAACTATCTGGCATCGGTAAACTGACAGTCGATTTTCTCTCATGCAGCACAAATGACTGAATGAATGATCAATTTTCATACCATAAAATTAAAAGCAAAAGAATTATATGATCCTGAAACCGGACGTCCGCAGACAGAAATTTTCTGCAGCCCGGTAGAGATCCTGTTCAGCAAGGCACGGGCCATAGACTTTCATGAGGGGGACAGTGCGGAAGTTCTCTTGACGGACGGAACGAGATTTCTGATCCTTTACAAGAAGTCAAAATGGATCTGCTGTCCATTTGATCCCGGAAAAACACTGGGGGAAAATCCACGTTCCGTCGACCTGGTCGTGTTGTACGGCCCCTACAATATGTTTGAGGAGGCGTTAAATGATTTAATATCAAAAAGAAACTATATTTCCTCAGTCAATTGACCGGGAGAATCAGTCGGTGGATTCCGGATTCAGTTATTGATTCAGTTATTACTGTCAAAATCATTTTCATCCATCCGGCCTCTCCGTTCCATCTCGTCTCTTGCATTTTCAATGGATTCATCCACATCCAAAAGTCTGTCTCTCAGGTTTTCACTTTCGTAAATGGTTTCTTCAATCAGGGGAGTCATGGATTCAATCCCCTGCGCAGTAAGGTCTGTTGAAAGGTAGTTTTGTATCTCATTATTGTTTGAAATATACGTATCCAAATCCGTCTCCACTTCGGAAATCACTTCCGGAATTCTGTTATACGTTTCTCTTACCTCATTCCGCCGCCGTTCGCTGACCTCCTGTATACGCTGGTTTTCATAGCTGTCATTTTCCCACGCAGAAAAATAATCTTCTGCACTGCTTTGCATTTCCCTGGCATTTTGAAGATAACTGCTCGCATTTTCCTCCAGTCTTTGAACATTTTCAGAATAGCTTTCAAAGGCAGAAGATATATCTCTTTGGCCAACCCTTATCAGTTCGGATAATGAGGTTTCCACTGCATCGACGGCGTCAAGAGTTGATTCGATGTCGCTTTCAACTGTTTCCATCGAACTTGTCGTTCTGTCGGCTCTTTCTATACCCGATGTTGTTGCACAGCCTGCCATAATAGCCAGAAGCAGAATAAGAACCGGTCCTGTCGTCAGGCTTTTACTGCTTTCCCATTTATTGAAAGATTCTGTCTTCATAACGATTTCCCGTTTTCATGTTTGTATTTCTGATATTCATTATTTATTGCCGGACCGCGTATTCTGTTTTCAACAAATACAAACTATGGCACGACCGGATTAATATGTATAGGGAGAACAATGATTTTTTTGTAGGATTTTTCATAACCGGCTGTCATACTTAAAAAAACCGACCAGTTCGGGCTTTAAGGAGCCCCTGAGGAGATTCAGTGATGCCGCCGGATTACCGCAGAAATGAACGTTCAGGTTTAACAGGTGTTTAAGTCTGAGGTATCCTGCAGTGGCCAGAAAGTTTTCCGGAACAATATATTATGGCTTAACTGAATATTATGCTCTCTAAATTAACTGTATGATAAATAAAATTCTCTGCATAGAGGATAATAACATTATGCAAAACATCTACAGAAGGATGATTGATATCAGTGATTTCGCTGAAGAAATTATTATTGTAAATAATGGAGAGGAAGCCCTTGACTACTACAGGAATTTATTGAATTTGCCGGAGAATGATAATCGCCACAGATTTCCGGATGTGATATTTCTGGATTTAAACATGCCGGTAATGAATGGATGGAAGTTTCTGGAGGAATTTCAAGCGCTTTATCTGCATAAAGAGCTTAAACCTTCCATAGTTGTTATTTCTTCATCTGTTGATTCCGAAGACAGGAAAAGAGCAAATAAATATTCTGTAGCCGCATTTCTGTCCAAGCCCTTGACATTCGAAATCCTGAATGAACTGAAATCCCGGTTAAACCATCGATAGAAAACCTGCCCGGTCGATAGAAACCTGACCATTTAAAACCTGACCATTGATAGGTACCTAAAGGCCCGAAAGAAGAAGCGGTGCCTGAAAATTAGAGCGGTGAGGTGGGATTGAACCACCATCTCCGAACTGGAGGTCCGACGCTCTCCGTTGAGCTATCACCGCATAAGTAAAACATTAAATGAAATAATAGACCGCCGGGCGGCTGCCGGATAACCTCCGGACGCCGTCTGCCGGTTGTGCTGTTGCGACTATTCCAATGGTTACAATAACTGTGCCAATCTGTTTAACAGATCTTAACAGACCTATAGAAAAAGAGTTGTAAAGACCGGTCGGGTAATTCCTGCCCTTTTTCCGGGACAGGACGGAAAAAATTATACAACCCGATTGTACCCAATGAATGGTCCGACAGACTGCTGGGGGGATGGATCCTGAGCAGGAAGATATCTTCTTCCGTGCCGGCTTTTTAAAGCTGTGGAATTATTTATTACAAATTTATCAAAAATCCAACCATGCCTTTTTTTCTTTTAATTTTAGTATACTTTCATGTTTAAATGCATTAGGGCTAACACAAGGTTAGCTGTAAAAGGGGAATTTTTGATGGTGACGGGATTTAAATGCTGAACGGACTTGGTATACCTGCTAATACGGCTGATCAGGATGGGCGAGTTGTGCCGCCCCGCTCGCTTTCTGTTCCCAAGTCCGACAGACTGCCTGGGACTTTGTTAATAAAATTAAAAAAGAGTCAATATGTTAAATAAAGTCCTCTGCATCGAGGATAATAAAATCATGCAAAAAATATACAAGAGAATGATCAACAAAATTAATTTTGCTGATAAAATTATCATTATTGAAAATGGCAAAAAAGCCATTGAGTACTACATGGACATGCAGAAATCTTCAACGACAGACCGTTCGGAACATCCGGACCTGATTTTCCTGGATTTGAATATGCCGGTTATGGGTGGCTGGGAATTTCTGGATGAAATTGAAAAGCTGAATAAAGACGAATCTCTGTTGCCCCCTATCGTGATTCTTACTTCCTCGGTGGATCCCCGGGAAAAAGAAAGGGCAAACGACTATTCAAAAATACTGGAATTTGTTTCCAAACCCCTGACCTTCGAAATTCTTGAGGACCTTGAAAAGAAACTGAAATCGTAAATGAAGGCGTCGGTACACGGATAAAAAACCGTCTCTTTTTATTTTTACGGCTTTCTCTTGACGCTTTCCCTTCCTCTTCCCCTTTTCGTTTTTCATTTTCCTTCCTTCCCGTTTCACTCCTCTGCCGGAAAATCCTGGTATTCTGACTTTTTTATGCCGGGGTTTATCCGCAAGCCAATGGCAGAGGCAAATATAGCGGTTTGGCATTAACCCGGTGAACTGTTCCTCACCGGGCAATGCCGACACAACCCGTCAATTATATGAGAGGGGTGTAGAAAATTTATGGGAACTTTGTAATAAAAAGGCGGGTATATACGTAAAGGTAACAAAGTGAAACCTCCAACTTTTATTACATTCCGAGAGAGACATATATGATCAATTTCCATTCCATAACTATAGAAGCCAAAGAACTTATCGACGTATTTTACAGCCCGGTTGAACTGTATCTGGATGACAGGGGGGAATACCGGAACATCAATTTCAGCAACGGTGACTGTGCCGATGTTTTTCTGACGGATGGATCCCAGTTCCTGATCCAGTATGAAAATGACCAGTGGGTATGCCGCCAGTTCAATCCAAAAGAATCACATGCCGGTGATCCTGTAAGCAACGGCCGTCTTGTATCTGTGTACGGGCCGTATGAATTTCTGGAAGATGCGCTGAATGATCTGGTCGCGAAAAAAAATTATATCTCAGTGAACTAACCTCCCGACAAATCCCCGCGTAAATAAACCCCCGATAAATCCCGTGCAAGTTAACCGCGGGAAACCAGCTACGTACGGAAAATCAACCACGCAGGATAAAGCCGTCTGTTCCTCTGCATGACCTGTGGTACCGATTTGTGCAACCGGGAAATTCACCACAGGGAATTTTTCCACCGCTCATTGCTGTTTTGACGGGTGCAGTATCATTTTGCATAATACGTGGCATGAATAAATACGGGTCATGAACAGATAGAGAGAACGACGTATGGAAGACCTGAACTGGCTGATTTCACTGCTCGGAATTGCCGTTACCCTTCTGATTTCGATCGACGTGATACTGACCGTTTTGCACATCGATACCGAAGGACCCGTTGCCTGGGTGATCTTCCAGTCCGTATGGAGAGGGTTTCAGAAGCTCATCAGGCTTTTCCCGCACACCCGCCGTACGCTTGTGGCATTGGCCGGTCCCGTCATGATCGTCGCTACCTTCGCCGTATGGATCGGGATTTTCGTGGTTGGTTTTGCACTGATATACTATCCGTATATCGGCCTTTTCAGGGCAGACGAAGAGTTTATGCTTCTCGGGTTCTACGAAGCGCTGTACTTCAGCGGTGTAACGGCAACAGTTCTCGGATACGGTGATATTACGCCGGTGGAGGGGGTACTGCAAATTGTCTCTATTCTGCAGTCCGCCCTTGGCTTTGCACTCCTCACCGGCATTGTGACCTATTTGATTAATGTGGTCACGGGCGTATCCGACAGAAATGCACTGGCACTGCGGCTCTGGTCGGAAAACGGGCAAACAGGAGATGGCACGAATGCCGTAATCCGCTCGCTTTCCTGCGAGAAAAGTTCCGACCTGAGGTTGAGGCTGCAGACACTTCTGGATATCATGTATAACGTTCACCAGAAAATTCACCAGTTCCCGATCCTTAATCTCTTTTATCGATCCAAAGATCCAATATACTCACCGGAACTTATGGTCCGATCCGCCATGCAGCTGTCAATTGCTGCCCGGGTCATATCTGCCGATGAGCAATACCGGCGATTGAGGGCGGTATCAGATGAACTGGCCGAAGTCACTACCATGATGATGGGGATCATCGCTTCACAGCACATGATGAAAAAACTGCGGGATCAGCTGGACCGGCCTGCGCCGGGAGAAGCGGATGAGCGTTACCTGGAGCAGATTGTAATAACCCTCGGCAGCAATTTTCCCCGCCTGAACCTGGAAGACGCAGGGAAGGACAGGCGGACGCTTGAACTTGTTTTCCGTCTGTGCAGTTTTCTGGATGAAACAGACAAGCTGACTGGATGGCGTATGGATGACACAGTGAAATAAGCAGTGAAATAAGCAGTGAAATAAGCAGTGAAATAAGCAGTGGAATAAGCAGTGGAATAAGCAGTGGAATAAGCAGTGGAATGAACTGTGGAATGCGGCTACTTCCCGAAAGGATTTTTTATACCCCGGGGAAAACGGGTGATTTTCCGGATAAATTATATATTGGGGGTGCCATGAACATCTCTCTCTTTGTAACCTGCTTCAATGACACTCTTTTTCCCGAAACCGGCAAGGCCACGGTGCGGTTGCTGGAAAGGCTGGGCCATACGGTTGACTTCTCCCCCGAACAGACCTGCTGCGGGCAGATGCACTACAATACGGGGTATCAGGAAGAGGCTCTCCCGCTGGTACGGCGGTTCACTAAGATTTTTTCGGATGCGGAAGCGGTGGTCGTGCCGTCCGCATCCTGCGCGGGAATGATCCATGAATTCTACCCCAGGGCGGCGGAACGGACAGGGGATCCGGATCTGGCCGGAGCAGTGGAGCAGCTGATCCCCAGGGTTTACGAGCTGACCCAGTTCCTGGTGGAGAAGCTGGGTGTTGAAAATGTAGGGGCCTACTACCCGCACCGTGTGACGTATCACCCGACCTGCCACTCCCTGCGGATCATCAGGGTGGGGGATGCCCCGCTCAGGCTGCTTCGGAATGTGAAGGGTATCGACCTGGTCGAGCTGCCATCTTCGGACGAGTGCTGTGGATTCGGGGGTACATTCGCCGTTAAAAATGCGGATACGTCTGCGGCTATTCTCGGCGATAAGGTACGGCATGTCAAATGGACCGGTGCCGAAGTCTGTACGGCGGCCGACAACTCCTGTCTGATGCATATAGGCGGTGCCATCCAGAGGCAGCGCGGTGGAGTTGAAACGGTTCATATCGCTGAAATACTGGCTTCAACAGAAGAAACATGAAAAGAAACGGATCTGAACCACCGGCATTTGAAAAAACAGCGCGCAGCTATTTGAATGACAGCCAGCTGCGGCGGAATATGGGGCATGCGACCCGGACCATACGTGAGAAGAGAAAGGCGGTTGTAGATGAGATGGGCGATTGGGAAGAGCTGCGGGAAGCTGGCCGGCAAATTAAAAGAAGAGTCATGAGACATCTTGACCGGTATCTCCTGCAGCTCGAGTCGGCCGTGGAAAAAGCGGGAGGTGTGGTTCACTGGGCCGGGGATGCCCGGGATGCCAACCGCATTATTTCCGATCTGGTCAGGCAGAAGGGGGAAACCGATGTAGTGAAGGTCAAGTCCATCACTACCGATGAAATACAGCTGAACAGGGCATTGAAAGAGGAGGGTATCACCGCACTTGAAACCGATCTTGCTGAACTGATTGTCCAGATGGCCGGTGATGAGCCCTCTCACATCCTGGTTCCGGCCATTCACAAGAACAGGGCGGAAATTCGTGAGCTGTTCAGGGACAAGCTGGGCCGGCCCGACCTGAGTGACAATCCGGAGGACCTGGCGGATGCGGCAAGGCTTTATCTCCGGAAAAAATTCCTGGATGCCGGCATAGGTATCAGCGGCGGGAATTTTGCCGTGGCGGAGACCGGTACAGTGGCTGTTGTTGAATCGGAGGGGAACGGCCGGATGTGCACCACTCTTCCGGAGACCCTGATTACGGTTCTGGGTATTGAAAAAGTTATTCCTGAATGGCGGGATCTGGAGGTGTTCATGCAGCTGCTGCCCCGTTCGTCAACCGCCGAGCGTATGAACCCCTACAACACCTTCTGGACGGGTGTTACAGACGGTGACGGGCCGAAGGAATTCCACCTGGTCCTGCTGGACAACGGGCGCACACGGGTACTGGAGGATGCCGCGGCCAGAGAGACACTGCACTGCATCCGCTGCAGCGCCTGTCTGAATGTCTGCCCGGTCTACGAGCGGACGGGAGGGCATGCCTATCATTCGATCTATCCGGGGCCGATAGGCGCGATACTGACCCCGCAGCTGCGGGGGCCGGAGGATAAAAGCGCCGCCTCCCTTCCCTATGCGTCCACCCTGTGCGGGGCCTGTTACGAGGTGTGCCCGGTAAAAATCAATATTCCGGATGTGCTGGTCCATCTGCGGGGGAAGGTTGTCGACCACCGGAAAAGCACCGGGGGCATAAAATCCAGAATGAATTCTGAACATGCAGGAATGAAGCTGATGGGCCGGATATTTCGCAGCCGGTCACGGTATGAACGGGCCCAGAAGCTGGCCCGGACGGCACAGGGACTGTTTGTGCGCGACGGGGTCATCCCGCACCTGCCGGGGGAGCTGTCGAAATGGACATCCGTCAGGGATCTGAAACCGATTCCCGCTCAGACATTCCGTGAATGGTGGGGGGAAAGATCATGAGTCCGGCAAAAGAAGCCATCCTGGAACGAATCCGGAACGGACTGAAAGATGTGCCGGAGGATGAATTCCAGAAGCTGCCCCCGATTGACCGTGGATATCAGCAGACAGGCGGGTTGTCGGCGAAAGAACGGATCATTCAATTTGCGGGACGGTTAAGTGAATACCGGGCCACAGTAACTGTGATAAACGAACAGGATCTGTCACGGGCTGTCGGTGAAGCATGCATTGTACAGAATGTAAAAAGGCTGGTTGTCCCTGCCGGACTTCCGGCGGGGTGGATTCCTGAAAACCCGGACAATCCGGAAGTAGTAATGGATGCGGGGACCGGCGGCAAGCCGCTGACTTATCGGGAGCTGGACGAAAGCCAGGGAGTTCTGACCGGCTGTGCACTGGCGGTAGCCCAGACCGGTACCATTATTTTAAAAGGCGGTCCCGCCCAGGGACGGCGAGTGCTGACGCTTCTCCCGGATTTCCACCTGTGTGTGGTATATGCAGAGCAGATTGTGGGCATTATACCCGAAGCGTTTTCAAAACTTGAAAAGCCCCTCCTGGATTCAGGCCCTCCGGTAACCTTTATTTCCGGTCCCTCTGCCACCTCGGATATCGAGCTGAGCCGTGTAGAGGGGGTCCATGGCCCGCGGCGGCTCCACGTGGTGATTGTAGAGAATTAGCCGGTAAAAAACGTATTGCTTAAGGCCGGTGTGGCGGAGGAGGTTATGGCCGGCGAGGCGGAGGCAGGAGCCGGATTTCAAAAAGGGCCGGCCACAATTTACCGGTTACAAACAGCCGGTCACCTTCAGAATCGTAGGCGATGCCGTTGAGGACATTCGCCTCTTTCCGGTCTTCCGGGGACAACAGGCCCTCCAGATCCACCCTTCCGGTAACCCGGCCGGTTTCCGGATCAATGATGATGATATGTTCCTCAAACAGAATATTGGCGAAGATCCTGTCGCCGACCATCTGTAGTTCATTGATGTTGCGGACCGGCCGGCCATTTTCAGTTACTGTCACCTGACCGGTTTCCCGGAAATTTTCGGGATTGAAGTAACGTAAAACCGGAGAGCCGTCACTCATGACGAGGTGCTCACCGTCATTGGTCAGTCCCCAGCCGTTGCCTGTATAGCTGAATTTCCGGATGATTTCAAATGTCTCCATATCATAGACAAACGCCGTTCCCGAGTTTATCGTAATCTGTATAAGCCGGTCTTCCCAGACGGTCAGTCCCTCGGCAAAAAACGTTTCATCCACATCATGCTGCCGGAGTACTTTGCCTGTCTTCAAATCGACTTTTCGCAGGCTTGACTGCCCGTGGCGGCCGGTACTTTCATACAGATAGCCATTCAGGAAGATCAGGCCCTGCGTGAATGCATCCGTATTGTGCGGCCAGGTATTCACCACCTGATAGTCAAACCGGGTGACATCGGATGTCAGGGAAGACGAGCCGGCACAGGCAACAAGATTTAAAAAAAGGAGTCCCGCTAATACAGCGGCAGGCAAAACCCGCCGGGAAGGGTGGACGCATGTTTTCATAGGAGCCTTTGAAAAACCTGGAATTTTGTGCCGGATCGAGGCCAGAGCAGATTTTAAACCGCAGCATATTACGCATATGTGAGGACTTAAAATCTGAGATAACGAAGAGTCGGTGCAAAAGAACGGTTTTGCAAAAGCTCCTCATAGTCGTAATCTATCGAATTGCGGATTAAACCTGAATTGCAGATTAACATTTTCCCGGTGCATTCCTGTTTCCTCTCTTGTGTACCCCTCTCTTGTGTGTGAACCGCCCCGGGTTTTTCGGAGACTGATTTATGTGAGTACCGCCTCAAGGGTTTGATTCTCGTGGCGGCTGTAGTAAGCTTGTTTGTATACAAACTCTGTTTGTGTACCCCTCTGTTTGTGTAACACCCTCTGTATACAGCTGTTAATTCCAGGGGGTATTCCCGTCAGCCGTGCCGGGCCGGATCCGTGTACCGGGAGGAGGAACAATTATCGGAAAAAATGGTTTGAAGAATTCAGGAAGCTGGATTCCAATGTGTAAAAAGGTCGCATGCGCAGCTCTGTAGAGTAAGTCCGACAG
>JBBDRV010000113.1:0-7055 GCA_040905285.1 Balneolaceae bacterium
CCGGGCAGAACTTCAAAATCGTACCAGGCGGATTCACCCGCCTCCAGGCTCAGCTGATGCTGTCCGGCGATTTCATCCCCCACATCCAGGCTGAGGAAATGATTCCGGACAGGGGAGCGCCCGAAATTCCGAACACTTGCGGATACCACCGCCGGCTGGTCACGGCTGATCAATTCACTTTCAAGCCTTACTTCTGTAACAGCCGTGTTGGACTGGGTGTCTTCCCCGACAAGGATCACCTGCAGGTCCTGCTCCAGGCCGAACACCGTTTCGGCTTCACGCAGATCATCGAACTGTGTTGCCTGTCCATCGGTAATAAAATAGATCCGCCCGGCGGGCCGGTCCGTTTCGAGCCGGTTTACCAGGCTCTCCATATTGGCAGCCAGAAAATTCCCCTTATTCACAGTTTCCAGCTCCTCAACACGGGATGCGGCAGAAACCGCATTTAAAACAGGCAAATTCAGCGGGTCTCCGTTCGTAACCTCCACCCCGATGCGGTCGTCGCTGCGGGTCCGGCTTATTATATCCAGGGCGACCTGTTTTGCCTGGTCGATAAAAGGTCCGTCCCGATCCACCTGATCCATGCCGGGGCTGTTGTCAATCAGTATCCCGATCCTCCCCGGCTGTTCCCCCGCACCGGCAAGTCCCAGGCCGGAGGGTATAAACGGCCGGGCCAAAGCCATGGCAAGCATCAGGATCGCGGCCATGCGCAGGGCAAGAAGCAGCCATCGTTTGATCTGTATCCGCCGCATGGCGCTCTCCTGCAGGGAATCAAAAAAGGAAAGTGTGGAAAACCGGATTTTCGTCGGTCTTCTCAGATTAATGAGATGAATAAGAAGGGGCACCGCGACGGCCATTATGCCCAACAACAGAAACGGATTCAAGAAACTCATAATGAGTAAATGTCAGTGATTCTACGCAAACGCTGCTGTGAGATAAACGTCAGTTATCCTGAATTTAATTCCGTCCTGACAGCTTTGCAGACTGTTTGGAACATTTTTTCTTATCTTTAATAAGCTATGGCAATAACCCTGCGTTAACAAACTTATTGTACCCTGGTGTTGTACCCTGGTGACTTTACCCCGTTGATAATACCATTTGCCTGATAATACCATTTGCTGATAATGTCACTGATTTTACAATAGCTGATTTTACAATAGCACCAACTGATTATACAACCTGATTATACCACTGACTCTGTTTACCCGTTGGCTTTAGCGACTGGTGACCCACTGATGTATCTTTCATAAAGATTACCCGTTGATGAATACTCATTGCTTCAACCACACAAATGAGTTCCAAAGCTTCAACCACATAAATGAGTTCCAAAACTGAACGAATTGGCCCCAACACTGAATCACATGCGTAGCTGGTTTTTATTTCTGCTCTGTACCGGGATCATTTCCTGCAGTGCACCTGCCCCGACAGACTGGACCGATCTGGTTCCGGATAAAACCCCTTTCCTGATTATCCCTGAAGAGGGCCGGACATTTAATGACATGCTGGATGCCCCCTACATGTCTCTTTTTGACGATATGAGCGGGTCGGCTATCCAGATGGCCGGAGAACTCGTTGACCGTCCTGAAACCGATGTCCCCCTGATTGCAATCCTGCTCTATCCGGATACGTCCAGCGACTGGCAGCCTGTCTGGGTCACAGACTCCGGAAACAGCTTTATTGAAACGCTTACACAGCAGTTCCAGCGGGCGTTTGCCCAGAACCGGTATGAATTCAAGGATCATACGATTGATATCCTGTATGTGAACAGCCGCACATTTTATATTGTTGATACCGGATCCGGTACGCTGGTAAGTGAATCAAGTCTGGCCATCGAGGACATGCTTCGAACCCTGCACGGCGAACTCCAGCCGATGGCCCTGACGGAGGAGCAGACACGGCCGGGCGCTTTTATAGCAAACACACCCAGTCTGGAACAGTGGATCGGTCAGCTCGCGCGGATTTCCTACCGTCCTCTGCTGCAGGACTCGTTTGCAGGGTCAGGCCCGCTTTCCACAGTGCTGTCCGATACCAGTCCCGGCGAGGGAAATCTGCGCTGGAGATTGCACGGGCAGATGGAGACGGCAGAAAAGAAATCCCCGCTGGTCCGCGGAATTTCCGCCCCCTCGGGAGATATCCAGCTGGACCGGTTCATCTCCACCAATTCGTCAGCGTTTTCCATCTTCCGGATGGAGCCCCGCAGGGTTCCGGCCGCAGAACCGTCAGAAAGCGTTCTTGACCTGTACCTCGATGAAAACAGCGATCTCTATGGAGAAATCGCGTCCATGCTAAACAGCGAAGTCGCCTTTGCCGCCTTTGCCGAATCGGGGTTTATGTCATCCAGTGAATTCTATTTTCTCCGGCGCCTGGATGATCCCGACGGAGTTCGGCGTATTCTCAACAGCCTGGTCGCCGAAAACCTCATCCGTCGTGAAGGCGATTCCTACGTGTTGAACAGCCGGCTGCTGGGCAATCTCTTCGGTTCGGACCTGTCGTCTCTCGTTAACTTTTATATCACCATTCAGGGAAACACAGCCGCCCTGTCCAGGAGCAGAAGCCTGGTTGAAAGCGTCGGCACCGATTATGAACGGCGCCGGGTTTACTATTACGACGACAACTATACATCCATCCGGGAGACCCTGCCCGAAGCAGTCAGCTCGTTCACCTTTGTGAATACCCCCGAATTCAACACCTTTCTGCAACCCTGGCTCTATCCCCAGAACAATGTCGGAGTACTCAGTTCAAATCTGGATATCATGACCATTATGACATCACGCACCGATGAAAATTCTCCCCTGGAGGTCGACATCTCCAGTTACGCCCGGGAGATAACGGATGCGCCCTACAGAGAGCGATGGGTGTTCCCGCTCAGTTCAAATCTGACAGGCGCCCCCATCCTGACCAATACCGCAGGTGCCTCACGTAATGAAATCGTCTTTTCAACGCGCAACGGAACCGTCTACGTCGTGGCATACGACGGATCCTCCGTAAGTGAGACAACCACGATGACCGATACCCCCGTGGGACCGCCTGTGGTTTACGACTGGTACGGCAACAATCAAAACATCATCATGCAGGCCGCCGGCAATAAAATCTATGCCTGGAATGAAGGCGGTTCCAGCCTGCCGAGTTTTCCCGTCATCCTGGATGAAGAAATAACCACACCCCTCCAGGTAGCCGATGTGACAAGAAATGGTGTTGCAGAGATGATTGTAGCCACTGCCGACCGGAACGTGCATATCCTGAATTCCCGGGGTGACGCTATTTCAGGCTGGCCCCGCACGGCCAACAGTGTGATCCGGTCAAAACCCGTACTGGCACAACTGGGCGACCAGCGGTCGATTTTTGCTTTTGCTGAAAACGGTCTGCACAGCTGGAACATCAGCGGCTCCAGGCGCAATGGTTTCCCGGTATTCAATGAATCCCGGTTTAACGGATCGCCTGTAATCCACGACAGCCATATCCTCGGCGCGGCCGCCGACGGGGCTCTCTATGCAACAGGCCTCGAACCGCTCTTCTTCGATTCCCTGGCCGCCTCATCATCCGGGGATTCGCTGATCACACAATCACTGATGGTCTCGAACAACAGCCTCATCCGCTCCCCGTCGATAAGCAATGAAATGATCCGGGTGAATGACGAACTGGTACGCGAGGATCTCATCCTGACCCAAAGCAGCAACGGATCCATCCAGATGTTCAACACCGGAGGGGAACTGCGGTTCACCAACAATATGGGTCAGCCCGGATCCGGTGATCGTTCCCCCCTTGTCATGGATATCAATGGCGATAACCGGCAGGAGGTGATTTCCCTTGCGGAATCCGGCCGCCTGTACGCCTGGGATCTTGTTTCAGGCAACCGGATCTCCGAGCTGCCCACAAGCGGCATGAACTATCCGGTATTCGAAGACCTGAACGGCGACGGCAATATTGAGATCATTACCCAGACAAGGGAAGGGCTACGGGTGTGGTCAGTCTACAGACAGCGGATCGAGGAGATCAGTGAACTGAGAACCGCTCAGCCCTGATACGCTGACTGAAATCGCTGAAATCGGAACCCAGATACACATTCCTTTTATCCTGATACGGATATTCTGAAAACCGGAAAAGACCGGGGCATCTGCCGGCGCTACAGGATGTCCGCCAGCGCCTCTTCAGGATCCTCAAATTCAAATTCAAAACCGCTGTCCCTGAGCTTCACCGGCTTCACGTTGAGGCTGTTCATCACATTGGCCGCCCCCTCGCCCAGCAGTAACCTGACTGCAAATACCGGCACCCGGAAGAACGAAGGCCGGTTCATTACCTGCCCCATGATCCGGGCCAGCTCATTCATCGTCACCGGATTCGGGCTGCATACGTTATAGGGGCCCTCCAGATCTTCAGCTTCTGCCGGAAAACGCACGGCATTGCAGAGATCCCGCATATGGATCCAGGGGACAAACTGCTCTCCGTGGCCAACCGGCCCTCCCACAAACAGGCTAAACGGGAGTTTCATTTTTTCGACCATTCCACCGTCATCCTGAAGAGCAATGCCGAACCGGGCTATTGCAACCCGCACACCCAGCGCCTCCGCCTTCAGCGCTTCGCCTTCCCAGTCTTTGCAGACGCCGGCCAGAAAATCATCACCCGCTTCACCTGACTCGTCGACCGGCCTGCCGCCGCTGTCGCCGTAATAGCTGACACCCGAGACTGAAATGAACAGATCCGGCCTGTCACCGGCCACCTGCATGGCTTCCACAAGCTGCCTGGTGGAGGAAATGCGGCTGTTATAGATGGATTCCCTGGCTGATTCAGTCCATCGCCGGAATATATTCTCCCCGGCCATGTTGATCACCGTATCGGCCTCCTCCATCGCTGCGGCGAGATCCTCATTCCAGCCGATATACTTCCGGTTGTCAGCCTGCTCTTCCCGGTATTTGCCGGGACGCCGGGTGACAACCGTTACAAAATGTCCATCTTTCAAAAGCATGGGCACCAGATACGACCCCACAAATCCCGTTCCGCCTGTAATCAGAAATTTCATTGTTTTCCCACTGGCCTTTTCTGCCGGTTTTTGCTGTTGGTTTTACTGTTGGTTTTACTGTGGCCTGCCCGCCGGTCGGTTTTTGCTGTTGGTTTTAACTGTGTGGCCTGCCGGTCGGCGCCGGCTTCCTGTCTCACCTGCTCTGGCCTGATCTGGTCTGCGCTGGTTTAATCCGGCCTCCTCTGGTTTAATCTGGCCTGATCTGATATTAAATTAAAACAATCCGTCCAAATTCAAATACCTGCCTGGTGAATACCCGGTTCTCGCCATTTTGTTCACATCACCCAGTCAAGATACAGAAACACCACAGGCGAACAGAGGATCAGCGCATCAAAGCGGTCTAAAAACCCCCCATGTCCCGGAAGCAGGCCGGAGGAATCCTTGGCGCCGGCAAGCCGTTTCATCCTGCTGGCCACCAGATCCCCCAGCGGACCGAAAATGCTGACCAGGATGACGGCGGGAAGGGCGGTCCACAGATCCAGCGGGAACGGGTCTGCAGCCAGAAAGGCAATCATCAGCCCCAGAGCCGCTCCTGCAAAACCGGACCAAAAGCCTTCCCAGGTTTTTCCCGGGCTGATTGCGGGAGCCAGTGGCCGCTTTCCGAAGCTGCGCCCCCCGAAATAGGCGAACACGTCATATCCCCAGATCATAAGGATCAGGGCGAACGTCAGCCACATGCCTGTCTCAGAAGGATCAATCATGCGCACCCTGTTCAAAAAAAGAAAACCGAGCGGAGCGTAGAGTCCGCAGAAAAGCGACACCATCCACCGGTCGGAGAAGTCCCTGCGGCGGTCAGCCAGCGCCCAGAGGGTTGCCAGGACCAGCCCGGCGGAAACGGAGACGACCAGCCAGCCGGGCAGCAGGGGAAAAGACCAGAGGAACAGAGCGGTCAGCAGGGATAAAGAGGGTACAGGCGGGACCTGCATTTTCCTGAACATGCGTACCATTTCAAGAAGCGTTATCACCATGATCAACCCGGTAAAGACCTGGAAAACCACTCCGCCGAGCCAGACCATATACAGGAAGACGGCGGCCGCGGGAACTCCGAACAGGACCCGTTTTGTCAGCTCTTTCAAGAGTCTCCCTCTTCATCATCCTGCGGCCCCTCTTCCCGTCCGGCCTGGTCAAGCTCTTCCAGTGCCTTGCGGGCCCGTCCCTCAAATTCCCGGGGGACGTAGAGATATACCATGGACGTTTCCCCGATATTCAGGTTATACGATGAATCGCGCTTGGACAGGATATTGGAGGGTATTTTCAGGTTGGACAGGTAGTTTTTGGCCATTGCCACTTCATACTCCGTGCCGCGTTCCATAATACACACCCAATTTTCAATATCTCCAGGGCCGGGTCCGTCAAAAAAACCCATAAATTTCTACCGTTTAATTCTACCGTTGTTCTGATTCTGATTCTGAACTGACAAAAAGCTGACGGATCAGCCAGGCTGTCAGCAGGATACTTGCAATGAGCGTCCAGACCGGCGGAGCCGTCTCGGCCGTTAATTCCGTAACGGCCATATCCGGAAAATAGGTTGACAGCAGGACCGCGCTTCCGTTGTTGACAAAATGAGCGACGATCGCCGGCACAAGGCTTCCGCTGATCCACGTAACCAGGGCCAGCAGAAAACCCAGGGAGGCCAGCGGCAGCAGGTTGGTCAGCTGAAGATGGAAAAGGCCGAACATGAGGCCCGAAACGATAATCGCCGGCCATATCCCCCAGTTTTTTTCAAATGCAGACAGGACATAGCCCCTGAACATCACTTCCTCGCAGATTGCCGGAACGAATGCGATGTTGACCATCGCCATGAGAAGCGCCCCGTCACTTCTCAGGAAGCTTTCGATCATCTCGTACTGGGACTGCTGTAATTCGGAAAAATAATCGGGCACCGGCAGCTGGGAGTTCAGGTACCCCAGATACCAGATGACGGGCTGAACCACAATAAACAGAACGGCCGTCAGCCCTGTAATCCGGCCGGTATCCGGAAAGGTGCGGAACCGGAGAAACGTCTTTACGCGATCTTTCCACACGTGCAGTCCGGCTA
>JBBDRV010000114.1:0-7005 GCA_040905285.1 Balneolaceae bacterium
ATGTGTAAAAAGGTCGCATGCGCAGCTCTGTAGAGTAAGTCCGACAGACTGCTTGACTATTTGAATTCATGCTCTCTTTCTGAGGTTTACAGATCCTGTTTTTGGCTGCTGTAAAACCGGATCAGGGAATCGCTTCAGAAATAGTCTCAATAGGATCAAGATCAAGCGGTGAAAGGGATGCAATCAGATAAAATGTTACTGAAACGGATCAAAGAGAATGATCAAAAAGCTCTGGAAGATCTGTTTGACAGATATTATTACCGTCTCTGCGATTTTGTTTTTCAGTTTGTGCGTAGTTTTGATCTGACCGAAGAGGTGGTTTCCGACGTGTTTTTTAAAATATGGAAATCCCGTCACAAACTTGATATTGCAGACAACTTCAAATCATATATTTATACCTCCACCCGCAATCAGGCTCTTAACTATCTTCAAAAGGAGCAAAGGGACCAGGTATCTCTGGACGAATCTATCGTCGAGAACAGCTTTTACAAATCACATCAGGATGAGGAGCTTATCTATCAGGAGCTTGAAAACCGTATTGAAATACTTATCAACACCCTGCCGCCACGCCGTAAACAAATCTTTAAGCTGAGCCGGCTTGAAGGATTTACCTACAAAGAGATTGCAGAAATTCTATCAATATCCGTTTATACGGTACAGAACCAGATGACTCTGGGGATAAAGCAGCTGGCTGCCTATTCTATCAAAGATGATGTTTAACATCGTTTGGAAAAAGATTTTTGAATTCGATCCTGGAACTGCCTCTTCGTTACTCACCCCGGCAATTTTTACTTTCCCGCCCTTCCTTTTCTGTTTCACCCATCTGTTGCTGCAATAACTGTCGGGCTGTCGAACAGGTACGGTACATAAATATTAGAAAAAATTAATATTTCAGATTGAATAGCAGATCGGCTCCTCTTTACCTGTCTATAGCGATACAAACTCTCCGGAAGCGCTTCCGGCAGAAGGTTCAGGATAATCTAAAACATGATTGTGTAAATGAGCGATATCGAAGACCATATTTGGATTTTAATCACCAGGAATCTTTCAGGAGAAGCCACTCCTGAAGAGAAAGAGGAGCTGGGCCAGTGGCTGGCTGAGGATTCGAAACATCGTGAATTTTACAGGGGGATAGAGTCGTCCTGGAAAAAAAATCCGGGCAGATCCATTAATGCCCCTTTTCTTTTTGATTATGAAAGCGGACTCGGAAAGCTGAGAAGCAAAATCAGCGAAGACAATTTCTTCCTCAGAAAAAAAAGCCTGCAGGAAAAGAGGTCATATCGTGTTCAAGCCTGGAGAATAGCCGCTTCGATCGTTTTTTTCGCTCTCTGCTCGTCAGTCTATACAACATTTTATTTTTGGGAGGAGCCTGCTCCTGTTAGCTATGCCACCTCAGCTATGGAACAGCGGATTATCACTCTTTCAGATGGATCGGTTGTGAGGCTCAACGAGAATTCAAAGATAGAAGTGGGAGATGAATTTGCTGAGGGAACCAGAAACCTCCGGTTGGAGGGGGAAGCATTTTTTGATGTAGAGGAGAATCCCGAACGGCCATTCACTATTCATGCAGGGGAAGCTGTGGTACAGGTTCTGGGTACAGCTTTTAATATAAAGGAAGGAAATGAAGTAATGGTGGCAGTGAAGGACGGACTGGTTTCGTTCCGTCACAGAATTCAGAACGAGAGGGGCACGGCCATGCTTTCAGCAGGTCAAATGGGGCTTTTGTCAGGAGACGGGCGAGAAATAAAAATAGAACAGTCGAATGTTGAAAATTACATGAGCTGGATGAATGGATATCTCAAATTTGACAGCATGCCCTTTGACCAGGTAGTAAGACAGCTGGAACGAATATACGGGATAGGGTATGAGTTGCAGGATCTTTCTATCAGTTCACTCCGGCTCACGATCTATACGGAAAGAATGCAAATGGGGGAAGTGCTGGAGACCATTGCCTTGGCTATGGATCTGGCATACGAGAGACAGGGAGACACTGTGATCTGGATGCACAAACAGGAGGACAGCATGCCGGAGAAGAAGTGACAAGGGAAAGTTTAACAGTGACAGAAGACAAAAGAGATAATCGTACCAACAACTGACCAGGTGATCATATGATGAATAAAAAGATACCAGCATTCCGGGGGATAGTCATCCTTCTGCTAAGCTTTTGCTTTGTGCAGAAAGGAGTGATTGCTCAAGTTTCATCTAACGAATCCAAGCTGACATATAATCAAAAAGTGGAAATCCTGTGGAATTCCGATCCATCCATTAGTATCGAGCTTGACAATATTACTTTAAACGAAGCTCTGATAAAGATTGCCAAACAGGCGAAAGTCGGACTTTATTTTGATTCAAGCCTGATACCTGATAAAAAAATCAGTCTTGATATCCAGAGAAAACCTTTAAGTGCCGCCTTGAATGAGCTGCTGGCCGGTACAAGGCTGGAGGCCTACACTTCAGGTAGGAATATCATGCTGAGGGAGAAGGAGATTGTAGAGGATGACCCGGCAGCCTCAGAGGAAAATGAAGAAATGCAGGAGTTGATAGAGGGACGCATAGTCGATGCTGTCACCGGGGAAGCGCTTCCGGGTGTTAATATCCTTATTGAGGGAACCTCAGCGGGTACCTCTACGGATATTGAGGGCCGGTTCTCACTGACACTGTCGTCGCTGGATGAAACACTGGTCATCACCTATATCGGATACCAGCGGCTGGTAGAACCTGTTGCCGGGCGAACGGAAATCAATGTCGGACTGCAGCCTTCGGCTATTACCGGCGATGATATCGTCGTAACCGCTTTGGGTATAGACCGGCAGGCACGGGCTCTGGGATATTCTGTGGCCCGGGTTGAACCGGAGGCCATGACGGTCAACCGGACCCCGAATTTTATGGATGCGCTGCAGGGAAAGATGGCTGGAGTCAATGTCAGCTCTATGGGGACAGGGCCACAGGGCAGCAGTAAAATCAGAATCCGGGGACAGTCTTCTTTCGGCGGGAATAACTCGCCGCTGATTGTCGTCAACGGAGTACCCATAGATAACACCAATTTCGGTGTCGGCGGGGACATAAGTGACCGGGGTACAAGCCGCAACTCCGACAGCGGTGACGGGCTCAGCAGTATTAACCCGGACGATATTGAAGAGATGACTGTACTGAAGGGCGCATCGGCTGCCGCCCTGTACGGATCCCGCGCGAAGGACGGTGTTATTATGATCACCACTAAAAACAGGGCGGAGGGCACAGGTATCGAGGTGGATTACAATTCAAATTTTACGACCAGCCGCGCAATGGATCACCGGGATTATCAGATGGATTATGGCCAGGGAGAAAACGGCCAGCGTCCCACTACGCCGGGTCCGACCTCGGGCCAGTGGAGTTTTGGTGAAAAATTTGAACCGGGCATGACTCATATTCTGTTTGACGGACTGGAAGTTCCATATGAAGCCCAGCCGAATCAGCTGAGAGAGTATTACCGTGACGGCTATAACCTGAGTAACACGATCACTGTATCCCAGGGTGGCGAGTTTGGTGGTTTCAGCCTTTCCTATTCCAACCTGAACAGCCAGGCGATCCTGCCGGATTCGGATTATGACAGGAATAGCCTCAGCCTTGGTTTTACCCAGTCACTGGCTGACAGACTGACATTTTCCGGAAACATCAATTATTCTCGTGAAGACCGTACAAATCCGCCAAATATACATGAGCAGGATTACAGCCCTGTGGTTATCTACAATTTGGCCACTTCAATGCCCATGTCGGTGCTGAAGGACAATGCATTTACTGAGGAGGGAGATGAACCGTTATGGTCGAGGTTTACCAACCGCACCAACCCCTATTTCGCCCTGTCCCGATTTGAGAACAATACCAGGGATCGCGTATTCGGCAACCTGACTACACGATTTGATATAACAGACTGGATATTCATACAGGGAAGGATTGGCCAGGATTATTTTTCACGCAGTCAGGATTACAATCTGCCGACAGGCTCGCAAAGACAGCCGCCGGCCCCTCCCGGATTTGTGAATGGCCAGTACGTACAGGATCAGCTTAGATCGCGGGAGATCAATGCGGATTTCCTTGTAAGTGCCAGGAGAAATTTCGGCAACTACGGTGTGGATTTAAATCTGGGTGGAAATCAAATGCACAGCCAGACGGACCGAAACAACGTACTGGTACAGGATTTCTTTACAAGAGGCCTCTATTCACTGGGGAATGGCCGGTCACTGGATCCTCAGCAGAATATGGAGGAACGGCAGGTTAACTCCTTGTACGGGTCCTCGGAGCTTTCGTACAGAGGCCTTTTGTTCCTGACGGGGACGCTGAGAAATGATTGGTTTTCCACCCTGTCACCTGAAAACAGGAGTATTCTGTATCCTTCTGTTACGGCCAGCTTTGTTTTTTCTGATGCATTTGAAAGCGAGCTGCCCGACTGGCTGAGTTTCGGTAAAATTCGTGCGTCATATGCTGAAGTGGGAAGTGATACCGATGTGCCGCCGTATGCCAATAATCTGTTCTACGGTATCAATTCAAACCTGTTCCGGAATCAGCCTTTGGGTGGTATCAGCGGTTCTATCGTACCCAATCCCGATCTGCGGCCAATGCGGGTTTCCGAGTGGGAGGGTGGACTGGAAATGACGTTATTTGAAAATCTGTCTTTGGAAGTAGCCTATTATTACAAACTGTCTACTGACCAGATTCTGAATCAGCAGATATCCAATATTTCCGGATTTACAAGCCAGCTGATCAATATGGGGGAAAGTGAAAACAGGGGAGTGGAAATGCTGGTGGATTTTTCTCCTGTACGGTCTGAAAATTTCTTCTGGAATGTCAACGTAAATGCAGCCCATAATCTGACCAAAGTGCTCGATCTGGGTGACGATATCGGAATCGACCATATTACGGTTGGAAATGCGGAATTCCACGGTGAGCTCAGGCAGGTAACCGGCCAGCCAATGAATCAGCTATACGGGTACGGTTACCTGAGGGATGACGAGGGAAGAATGGTGTTCAATCCTGAGAACGGTACACCGATGCGTTCAGAGAACCAACTTTCCCTGGGCAGTTCCATTCCGACCTGGACGGGTGGCATCACCAACAGTTTTAACTACAGGAATCTGTCGATGTCTTTCCTGATCGATTTTAAACTGGGGCACAAGTTGATATCGGGTACGCACATCAATGCCTACCGGCACGGCCTGGACAAGGCCACCCTGGAAGGCCGGGAGCAGGGTTACATAGTAGGAGACGGTGTTAATCCTGACGGTTCGGTCAACACGGTCCAGGCAGGCGTGCAGGCGTACTATGAAACTATTCGAACACACAGGATGTCCGAGCAATCGGTATTCAATGCCGGTTCCTGGCAGCTTCGGCAGATAACCGTTGGGTATGATTTTACCAGGCACCTGCCGGAAGGAATCGGCCTGAGGCGTGTTGTCCTCAGTGCGGTGGCAAATAACGTGGCCGTATTAAAAAAATGGGTGCCTCATATCCATCCCGATCAAAACGGGTTTATCTCTGACCGATCGATGGGTCTTGAAGCAACCGGTCTCCCTGTCACCCGCAGTATCGGGTTTAATTTAAACGTCGGGATTTAGCATGCTGCCAATCAAAATTTTTCAAAATCTCAAGGTGAAAAGAATGAAGAAGAATAACTATTTCTATACCAGCTGGATGGTAGCGGTCTTCATCATGCTGACCTCCTGCGATGCAGGATTTGATGCCATGAATACAGATAAAACAAGCCTGACATCCGTTGAGCCAGCCCTGCAACTGAATAACGCCATCATGGCAAGTGCCCTTGGGGGAGATCAGATCCGGTGTGAATCCTCCATTGTCAAACAGCAAATGAGAATCTTTACCGGTGTCGGTGCCTGCGGGAATTTTAATGTGGATGCCCGGGAAACCTCCAGTTCAAACTGGGATAATATTTATGAGACACGGCTCAGAAATCTGATTGACGCTCAGCGGAACACCGATCCGGATTCCAATCTGTACCAGATGATCAGGATCTGGAAGGCCTATTCTTTCATGATCCTCACGGACACCTATGGCGACGTTCCGTATGGCGAGGCGGGTCTGGGTTTCCTTGAAGGGATTGTTTTTCCTGATTATGATACGCAGGAGTTTGTTTATACAAGTGACCAGGGGATCCTGGAAGAACTGGCCAATGCATCTGCTGCCTTGTCAGCATCCATGCCGGAGGCGAGCAGGGATCTTCTCTACGACGGGGATGTTACCCAGTGGAAGCGCCTGGGATATTCCCTTCTGCTGAGAGCGGCAATGCGACTTTCAAAGGTGCAGCCTGATCTGGCTGAAGAATATGTAGGCATAGCGGTTGCAGGAGGTTTAATGCAATCCAACGAGGACAATGCCATCATCCGCCATACTGCTGAATACGTCAATAGTGTCGGAAGCTCCCTGAATGGCGGGCAGTCCCATTATCAATACCTTGTGGAAGACTTTGTGGATTATCTCAGCGAGAACGATGATCCAAGGCTGGGTTCTATCGCTGTCCGATACCCGGGGGCCACAGGGGCCGGCGATCAGACGGAATCCAATGCCGATCGTTCACCCGGAAATCAGGTGGGAATGCCTATGGGCTATGACAATTCGAATATCAATCCTGTAGCTGAAGCGGCCGGCCTCACCAGTTTCATGGCTTACAGCCAGGTGGACAGAACGAGAATAATGGATCCACAGGCACCCAGTTTTCTGATCACCTATTCGCTGCAGCAGCTACTGCTGGCGGAAGCTGCCCAGAGGAACTGGTTTGCGGGCGATGCCTCAGCCTTGTATGAAAGCGGTATTGAAGCTCATATGCAGCAGTTTGCAGAATACGGGGAGGACACGGCCATCGGCCAAAATGCCATTGATGGCTATATCCAGGCAAACCCGCTGGAGCCAGGCCGGGAATTAGAACTTATCAATACGCAGTACTGGTTTGATTCTTATCTTATTCCACCGTAAACATGGGCGAACTTCCGTCGCAGCGGGTAGCCGGTGCTGTCT
>JBBDRV010000115.1:0-6987 GCA_040905285.1 Balneolaceae bacterium
GAATTATCTGAGGATGGCGAACATACGCGGCTGATTCTTGAACATTCCGGGTGGTTTATACACGCCAGTGAGAAACGTCAGACTCTTATTGATGAACATGCTAATGGCTGGAGCAATCATTTAGCATCTTTAAGAGGTTATGCGACAAAGTTGAGCAATAGCCGGTGAGCCTGTCATGTAATTGCCACACAGATCAATTTTCAACTCAAATCTTATTGTAATGAATAACGTCCACGAATGACCCCCTCCCAATAATTCAGCCGGTTAAAAGTAGAGAATCGGGCCTGTTGATCAAGATGACAGTCGATCCCTACATTATTTCTTGAAATTTTACAGTACGGAATATTTACTCCTTCAATATGGCTTCCGAAGTAGCTTGTAATAAATACTGAAAAGAAGCTGTTGGGATCTGCAATTCTTACTAATGAATCCGGATGACAGCCACCCCCTCCAGTTTCGGCACCAAGTTCACATCTCTTTGTACCTCAGCTGTTCGCTGTTCGATATATCTTTCCTGTAGAAAATGAGACTGTAGAATATGTAACTGAGGCAACACACGCCCTATGATGAGGTAGAATTCCTGCCTCAGGAGAGAGACAGGTTATCAGGTTCTACACTAACTGTAAACACGATAAACCACAAGGGGTACTATGACAGATATCAAGAGAGGCTTTATGGCACTGGTTTTCGGAGGGTTGCTATTTGCAGCCTGTGACCAACCCGTTGACCCTGCAGCCGAAAGTGGACAAGAGTACAATCTGTATGACGGATTGGAACAGGTGGAAGGAACAGAGAACTCAGAAGTAACCGTTCGACAAGGCGAGGATGCCTGGTTTGAGTTCGACATCGATAATATCGAAAGCAACGAGTATATCATACCGGGAACGTATGAAGGCTGGTGCATCGAGTGGAACAAACACATTGCACAAAACGGTGACACTCACGAGAACCTTCCCATGTACTCCACCTATGGCGTCGATCGGTGGAAACCGCTCAACTATTTTTTGAATATCATCGATCAGTTGAAAGAGGAAAGTCCGGAGTTGACCAACAAGGAACTGCAGGCAGTGATCTGGTCCATCATGGAAGGACCGAAATTCGACCTGAATGAACTGCCGGTCAACCATCTGCCTCACAGGCTGCGATCCGATGGTGAGATCAATTTTGATAAGGATATGGTCCTGCGGATCATTGATCATGTAAGAGAGCATGCATCGGCTTTCCGGTATGATCGAAGCAAGAAATTCGCCTTGTTTATCAAAAACAGAGATGATCAGGATATCATGGTTCCGGTGAATCCAAAAGATCCGGAGCCACAGCCACAGACAGTATCACATGGCTTTGTTGAGGGAGTAACCCCCAGTGATGATCCTCAATTTGCAGAGAGAACGTATCCGGTTATTCAGGCTGACTGGGAAGGACCCGGCGGAGACAAGCGATGGCTTGGACGGAATTTGGGTGCCACTGAAGCACCATCTTCTATGGCTGATGACAATCCAGAAAGTGCAGGATGGTACTTTCAATTTAATCGAATGCAGGGATATTACCATGATGGCGATAACAGAATTCCGGATACACCTTGGGAATCTCCGTTAGAAGAAGATTCCAATTGGATAATTGAACATGATCCGTGTAGAGAATTACTTGGGAATAGCTGGCGAATTCCGAACAGAGAGGAGTGGGAAGCTTTCCATGCTTCTGCACCACTAGTCGATGGCGAACCGGATAGAGACCATCCATTTACATCTGAGCTGAGTTTACATCGAAGCGGGTTTATTCTTAGCGATGAACTGATTTCTACTTTTTCTGATGGTGTTTATTGGAGTTCTTCAGCAAGTGATGACGACTTAGCATGGGCATTAACCTTCGGTGACACCTTTTATCATGTAGCATTAATTACAAAGGATGTTGGAGCGTCTATCCGCTGCATCGAAGATTAACAATTCACCCACACAACGGGAAAAGCGGCTTTCTTATCTCTCTGGTATGGAGCCGCTTTTTTATTTCTTCTCGTCTTAGGTATTTGACAAGAACAAGGGAGGAGCACGTTCGGATTTTGAATAACTACGCTCATCAGTTATTATGAATCTAGCTGGTGGTAGTTTGCCCCAGTTTATTATACGATGACACATTTTGCCAGCGCGTAAAAATCTCTAATTCCAATCTATATGGACGCCTTTTTACAAAGGGTTCGACTCCCGGCAGCTCCACTTTATCATTTTTCTTTTCTTATAAGCGGAAACGGCTGTTTATTCCGGCCGAGGATTTCAAAGGCATATAACCGGCAGTGGCTGATCCCAGGGAAGACGGTAGAATCCGGTGAGCCCCCGTTAAGCTCCAATGATAGCTGAATATGGATTATCAAGTATTCTTTCCCATTCTCGACAAATATGGAGCGCCCGTCCTGATCGTACTCTTCATTTTACTGTTGTTCCTGCAATACAGGTGGCCGTTGAGGCGGTGGGTTCGAAGACTGAGCCCGAGATTCCTGACCAATGCGGGGGTGGCGGTGCCGGCGTTTGCAGTCCTGCGGCTTGTCCTGATTCCTGCGGAGATAGCAGTCGCGTATTGGGTATCGCAGCATGAGTTTGGACTCCTGTACCTGTTTTCGATGTCATCGTGGCTTCATGGTGTCCTGGCTTTCCTGCTTCTGGACTATCTGCTATACGTCTGGCACTGGCTGAACCACAAGATTCCTTTTCTCTGGCGTTTTCATAACGTGCATCACAATGACCTGGATCTTGGGGTAACGACGGCTTTCCGGTTCCATTTCGGTGAGATGCTTCTGAGTGCATTTTTCCGTGTAGCCGGCGTTCTCTTGATCGGGGCGGGTCCGGTAGCCGTGCTCATCTACGAAGTGGCGTTCGAGGCATCGGTTGCCTTTCACCACAGTAACTGGCGGCTGCCCATCCGGCTGGAACGTCCGCTCAATTGGATCATTGTTACGCCCCGGATGCATGGCATTCATCACTCTATTGTTCAGCGGGAGACGAACTCCAACTATTCGAACCTGTTTACCATCTGGGACCGGCTCCACCGCACCATCCGGCTCAACGTTCGTCAGGACGAGGTCGTGGTGGGCGTGCCCGGCTACCAGACGGACGGACATGATCAGACATTGCTGGGACTGCTCACGCTGCCTTTCCGCCGCCAGAAGGAATACTGGAAACTGCCGGACGGAACGCAGCCGGACCGTCCGGATGAAGATGACCCGGATCATCTGGCACGGTAAGGCTTCTCTGCCGACGTGCTTAAATGTAGGTTACGGCATAAAACGACCGGAATTGTTTGTTGTTGCTGATTTGGAAAGGGGAGGTAAAAATCATAAAGAATCTACCGAAATACCGTGGAACAAATGAATTTTTCAGAATGTTGGTAATACAGCACCCTGATAACAAGAATGCTTCATTTAGTGTTAAGCCATGATTATAGATGTAAGCCCGCTTCTGGATTTTGCACTCCTTGCCCTGCGAATTATTGTCGCGATTATCTTCTTCTCAAGTGGTAAAAGCCATGTCATGAAACCTGTCGAGCGGGGGAAAGGAATTGGCTTTTCTCCTGGCGCTGCCCGTTTTTTAGGAATTACGGAAATCACGGGAGCGCTCTCTGTCGCTGCCGGTATTTACATCCAGGTCGGAGCCGTCCTGCTTATAGGCGTCATGCTGGGTGCTATCTATAAAAAAATATTCGCCTGGAAAACAGGGTTTTATAGTGATGAAGGGTTTGGTTGGCATTATGATCTTCTGCTTTTATGTGCCAATCTGGTGTTTTTGGCAACGGGTGGCAGACTGATGCTTGTCGGATAACCGACAATTATCCGCCATTGCGCTAAGCGATTCGGTTGGGGTCATTCAGATCGGGTAACGGGCCCTGAAAGCCGAAAAGACGGCGAATCAATTTAACAACGGCCCTGTTTTGACTTTTCACGTACCACTGATCGGCTGCACGCCTCGCCCCCAGACTGTAACTTGGGTAGGGATAAATGGTATCGGATATATTTTTTAGAGTGAGGCCGTTTTTCATGGCCAGTCCATACTGGCTGATCATTTCACCGGCATGAACACCGAGTACATCCGCCCCGAGTATTTTGCCGCTCCATTTTTTGGCATAAACGCATATCCTCCCGGTTGTCACTTCATCGGTAATGGCCCGGTCAATCATATTGTAGGGAAATTCATACACTTCATATGACGACCCTTTCTCATCGAGCTGTTTGCGCGTTGCGCCGACATGAGCGATTTCCGGATCCGTGTAGGTACACCAGGGCACATGCTTATGATCTATTTTCGCAGGGATCTTCAGCAGGGCATTGCTGATTGCTACTTTGGCCATGTGTTCGGACATATGCGTAAACTGATAAAGCCCGGTTACGTCCCCGATCGCGTAGATATTCCGCCTGCTGGTGCGGCATTTGTTATTTACGGTGATTCCCTGTTTGGTGGATTGTACCCCGGCAGCTTCCAGATTCAATGCCTCATAACTCGCTTTCCTGCCTGTGGCCATCAGTAATTTTTCAGCCTCGATCTGCTCCACGGCTCCATCCTTTTCAATCGTTATATTTACACGGGTTTCATTCCCTTCGACAGTCTTGATGTTGGAGCCCAGCCTGTAGCATACCCCTTCTTTTTCAAGTTGCTGCTTCAGCAGAGTGGCAAAGTCAGATACATCATTCGTCAGAATTCTGTCCAGCATATCCACAACGGTTATCTCCGTCCCCAGCCGCTGAAACGCCTGTGCCATTTCCGTACCAATCGGTCCGGCTCCAACAATAATCATGCTCTTGGGGAGGCTCTTACGGTCAAACAGAGTAGTGTTGGTCAGGTACGGGGTCTGGTCGATTCCAGAAAGGGGGGGTACAAACGCACTGCTTCCGGAAGCAATGATAAAGTACCGGCCGGAAACTTCCCGGACATCGCCGTTGTCCTTTTGAATGCGGATTGAGTGCCTGTCCAGAAATTTCGCCCGGCCATTTTCAACGTCGATCCCCATCCTCCTGAATTTATCCGGATGATCGGCTTCTTTATAGATTTTCTGACGTATGGAATCCAGTTTATTCCTGATGACTGTGAAATCGGCCGGCTGACCGGATATGGCTGCTTTTTTTGCCTGGTTCAGCAAAATTTTGCTCGGTACACAGCCATACCACGTGCAATCACCTCCCAGTCTGTCTTTCTCCACCATCAGTGTCCTGGCACCCAAACTGGCGGCAATTCCTGAAGCCGTCAGCCCGGCGGCTCCTCCGCCTATGACAATCAGATCATACTGTTTTTTCACTGGCAACCTCATCCGTTATTTTGTTTACCCTTTTGATGGCAGCAAAGATACCGGCAATGAAGCCATAAACCCAAAAGGGTTCTTCTGTTCCTGCCGGTTTAAAATTTAGTCTTGTCTTAATGTGGTTTCTATTTCGGATGAAGAGGAAAGGGTTTTGTGGACGGGGCACTTATCAGCTATTTCCAACAGCTTTTGACGCTGTGAATCATCCAGGTTTCCAACCAGTTCGATTTCTCTTTTAATAAAATCGATTTTGTTTCCCCTCTGATCAATCCCTTTGGTGTTTTCCGGGTAATCTTTCTTGTGATCCAGGTGAACAACCACTTTTTGCAAGTCCCAGTTTTTTCTATCGCTGTACATTCTCAATGTCATGGCAGTACAGGCTCCTAACCCGGCGGATATGTATTCGTAGGGTGACGGACCAAAGTCGTCTCCTCCCGCTTTTTCGGGTTCATCGGCGATCAACAGATGCTTCCCCGCTGCTATTTCTGATGTATACCCTTCATTACCAATACTGACAGCTACCTGGTGATGTGTTTCAGGTGGCTGAACTTTTGGAATATCCAGGTATCGTTCCGACCAGCCGGCAATAACGCTGCCCACGTAAGCTGAATCTTCTTTGCTGCTTAGCAGATGATCTGCGCCATCCAGGGAAATATAGCTTTTTGGATGACGGGCGAATTGATAGATCTCTCGTGCATTTTCAATGCCCACAACAGCATCCTGGGGTGAATGCAAAACGATGAGGGATCTTCCGAGACCGGCCAGTTCACTCTCCATGTTCCTGGAGCTGAGGTCTTCAATAAACTTTCTGGACAACTGGAAAGGTCTGCCGCCGATAGAAACTTCGGCTGAGCCCTGTTTTTTTATTTTATCGATATGGTCCCTGAACAAATGTTGTACATGAGCCGGGGAAGACGGCGCTCCAATCGTGGCGACAGACTTTACAGAGGCTATCTGCGATGCAGCAAAAATAACGGCTGCTCCACCCAGGGAGTGTCCGACCAGCAGAGTCGGGGCCTCGTAGTCCTCGTCAAGAAACTCAGCGGCTCTCACCAGGTCCTGAACATTTGAGGAAAAACCGGTTTCGGAAAAGTCTCCTTCACTCTCACCAAGACCTGTAAAATCAAATCGCAGTACGGCGATTCCGGAATCATTCAATGACCGGGCAATATTCCGGACTGCAGACAGATTTTTACTGCAGGTAAAACAGTGGGCGAAAATTGCATAATTGTGTGGTTTCTGCCGGTCCGGCAGTTCCAGTTTGGCCGATAAATAGTGGCCATTGTCGTTTTTAAATCGTGTTTTTATCGTACTCATTTAAGTTTTGATGGAGTTTTAAGGAATCCTAAATCTATACCTGTACATTATGTTCTTTCAAGATATTCTTTCAAGGAAAGAAATCCTGAATAGAACTCATCAACATAGAACTCATCAACATAGAACTCATCAACATAGAACTCATCAACGATATCAGTTTTATACTCCTCAATCCCAAATGTGAACGAATGGTCGTGGGCCATACATATAGCATAACCCTGGTTCGGACTTGGGAACAGAAAGCGAGCAGGATGAGATTTTGGCACAGTGGAACACGACTTTTGAGGTTCGTAGCGGTGTTACGGAAGGAGAAAGCGGGATTCCACCTTGTATAAAAACTGTGTAAAAAGATCGCATGCGCAGCTCTGTAGAGTAAGTCCGACAGACTGCTTG
>JBBDRV010000116.1:0-6957 GCA_040905285.1 Balneolaceae bacterium
GCTACACCGTTCCCGCCTTATATCCGGCCGGACGAAGCTCTTTCCGGAGAGTACCAGACGGTTTTTGCCCGGGAATCGGGAAGCAAGGCAGCGCCTACAGCCGGACTTCATTTTACTGAACGGCTCATTGCCGGACTAAAAGAAAAGGGATACGGCTGGGAGGAAATAACACTTCATGTAGGCCTGGGAACATTCGCACCTGTAAAGGAAGAGGATATCAGCAATCATATTCTGCACAGTGAAAGGTACTCCATAGACAGCCGGACTGCCGCTGCGCTCGACCGGTCTGTACATAAAACCGCAGTGGGGACAACGAGCGTTCGAGTACTGGAATCAGCTGTCCGCCGGAACGGGACAATTGAATCCGGCAGCGGAGAGACAGACATTTTTATTAAACCGGGCTACAGCTTTAAAGCTGTAGATTCGCTCGTTACGAATTTCCACCTGCCCAAAAGCACACTGCTGATGCTCGTCGCTTCATTTGCAGGGTTTGAAGAGATGCATCACCTGTACCGGCATGCCATTGAAAAGAAATACCGGTTTTACTCCTTCGGGGATGGCATGCTGATTCTGTGAAACATTGAACCGGATCACGTCTCATCGTCTTTTCCGTAAGCGGACTTGTAGGCACTGGTGATCTTCTGATTCATATGACGTTTGTAGTATGTGTATTCATACCGGCTGACGGTAAATTCGGAGTGGTAGGTTCCGTCATGGCAGTCCACCTTTAACTTCTCGGGCTTGTCCGTTTCACCAATAGTCACTTCTATACGTCCTATTTTGTATGATTCAATCGGTTTTCCCATCCTGGAAAGGTAAATCCGGAAGAGCTTAAAAGAAAGATCAACCTCTCCGTTGTCGTCCTTTTCCCTTCATCTGCTCCTGTCATCTGCTTTTTACATCAAATACGACTCCCAAAGCCCCGAATGTAAGCACCCGGCGATTCTGTAAAGTAAAAGTGAAGACATGGATATCATGGTAGCCAATGTCCGGGTGGACGTTCAGCGAAACCTGTACAACTGATGAGTCAGCACCAGAAGCACCGTATTTTTTCTGAATTTTTCTTTCATGTGCCTGCCGGTCCGGAGCGGTAAGTGCCAAAAGGGCCAGCATGGCTGTATAGATCATCCATTTTCGTATAACAATCATATCAGGGTCCTCTTCACATGTTCAATCAGCCTTTATACCAAAAGAGAGAGGAGTGTGGCCGTTTGTTTCAGGTTTGCTTCTATTAATTTGGTCCCCCGGTATGCAAACCCATGGGCCTCCGGTTGTTGGGGAGAGGAAGCGATTTTTCTGTTCCTAAGAGGCTGTCGGACTCAGGAACAGAAAGCGAGCAGGATGAGATTTTGGCACAGTGGAACGCGACTTTTGAGGTTCGTAGCGGGGTTACGGAACGAGAAACCGGGAATCCAATGTGTAAAAAGATCGCATGCGCAGCTCTGTAGAGTAAGTCCGACAGCCTCCTAGTCCGACAGAGCTGCCGGGGGAAGTTCCGCATCAGCATTGCCGGTGAGAAGATAGGTGTCAAACCATCGGAACAGGCGGAGAGTATAATCGTATCTGGCCGTAGAATGGATATGGCCGTGGCCTTCACCCGGATAGAAAACCAGTCTTACCGGCAGGTCCGGTTTTCGAACCTTTAAATGGCGGTAAAGTTCCATCGACTGGGCAGGATGAACCCGTGTATCATCGGCGCCGTGCATAATCAGAATGGGAGTCTCAGCCCGGTCAACCCAGTAAACAGGACTTCGTTCCAGATATTTTGTCCAGTTGTCTTCCCAGATGCGCTCCCGGGCATGAACGAGATACAGTTCGTCCGGAATATCACTGGTGCCCCATTTTGAAATGTTGTTACTGACACCGACAAACATGACAGATGCGGCAAACCTGCCGGAGTAATAGGTGCTCATCCAGCCGGATGCGTATCCTCCATAGGAACCCCCCGTGACGCCGATCCTGTCGTCATCTGCGATTCCTCTCCCGACAAGGTAATCGATGCCGTCGACAATATCGTCAAATTCTCTTCTGCCTGCATCTCCCTGGCTGCTGGTGACAAAGTCAATGCCCCGACCGGTGCTGCCCCGGTAATTCGGGTAAAAAACCCCGTATCCACCGGCAGCGCCCATCTGTCCCGGTGCAGAATAGGAGGTAAGCCATCCATTGCTGTAATGAGCTTCCGGGCCCCCGTGGACCTGGGTGATTACCGGAACAGAGTCTCCCTCTGAATAACCGACCGGATAGATAAACAGGCCCTCAATTTCAAATTCCCCATCACGGGATTCATATCTGACAACCTCCTGGCGGCCCCGTTCCACTTCATCAAGCCACGGATTGGAAACGGTCATGCGTTTTGGCTGAGTATCGCGGGGAGCCATAATAAAAACTTCATTCGGATGAGCTTCAGTATCAGCGGTGAAAAGAATGCTACCATCTTCAGCCGGTTCAAAGGAATTCAGTATCGGACCCTCTTCCAGCCGGATCCGTTTCTCATTTCCATCCGGAGCGATGCTTCCGAACAGCCTCCATACCCCCCGGCTGGCTATAAAGTGAATCCTGTCCTCGTCAGTCCATGCAATCTGTTCGTATTTGCCTTCGAAATCACGATCAATCACGCGGGGATTGCCGCCTTCGGCTGAGACAACAAGAATCCGGCCGTCAATCGGATCATGAATATCACTCCCTGCCCTTAACGCAAGGCGGGTGCCGTCCGGGCTCCATTCGATCTGCCCGATTTTACCTTCATTATCCACCCTGGCCACAATATCCAGGGTCCTGTAGTCGACGACAAAAACCTGTTGATGCATGTAATAGTCATCTACGCCGGGCGACGGAGCGGCACTGACCGCCAGTTTGCTGTCATCGGGACTCCAGTTCATTAAATAAATGCTGCCGTCTACATTTATACGTCTCGGTTCCGTATCACTCTGGCGTACATTTGCGATATAGGCGTGTCTCTGCGGTATCCCTTCCTCGTATATATCGGGAGAATAGGGAAGACCGGATTCCTCCGGGGGAAGCTGCCCGGAAGCCGTAAATGCAACATGGTATCCGTCGGAAGCCCATTCATATGATAATATGTTGGTCCTGAACGACAAAATTCTGGCCGCCTCACCTCCATTGACCGGAAGTTCAAAGAGAGAACGGGTTTCGTCTCCCTCCCTTTGAGCAAGAAATGTAATGCTCTCCCGGCCGGGACGGAATGCCACACTGTTCACGTCAGTGACGGAGTAATAGGTTTGCGAATCTCCGGTCTCTGTATTCAGGACCTGAAGATGAGTGCTGTTCGGCAGGTTCACCTCTTCAGGATCAGCGGGTATGCTGAGAATATACGCTGCATAATCCCCGCCGGGGGAGATGGTGGCCTGTGTGACTATCTTTATTTTTGCCATCTGTTCAGGTGTCAGCCCCTCCTGTGCAAATACACATGGACCGGTTAGTATTAAAAAGAACAGCGATGCAGCGGCAACAGTGCAGGAATGTTGTATGCGGCCCGTCGAGCCGGGGAAATTAATAGGCATGATGTCTATATCTGGGTTTTACGAGGCGGTTAACTGTGTCGGTCTGTATCAGAATTTCAGCAGGTAAAATAATCCAGCTGCACCGGTTTTAAAATATTATGCTGATGATAAGCGGAACGGCTGATTGCACTTCGGGATGATGACTGAAATCCCTATAAACATGCAGTTTCTTACCTTCAGTTATTAACGAATATAGTCGATATTTCGGCTGATATTCACTATTTAGAAACCTAATGATGATTACAGGCAAGTAATATAAAGCGAAAGCGTTGAATCTCACTCATCCCCGCCAGGAAATCAGGAAGACAGGCTTTTATCTTCAAATCAGTTGACAGACGGTCTTCCGGCTGCAAAGTCTTCTCAAGGAGCAAATGAAATGAACACGTATCAACACAACAGTAGTGATTCAGAGCTGATACGCCGGATTCAGTCGGGTGACAAAAAGGCTTTTTCCGACCTCTACGGGGACAGCTTTTCCAACTTGTGTGATTTTGTCCATCGTTATATCGATACGCCGGCTATCTGTGAAGAGCTGGTGCAGGAACTGTTCCTCAATATCTGGAGACGCCGTGAAGAGTGGTATCCGAAAGGAAGTGTCAGGGCCTACCTGTACAAGTCAGCCAGAAACAGGGCTCTGGATTTCCTCAAACATCTTGAGGTTGAGAGACGGTACATTGAACATCAAAAATTTGAACGGGAAACAAACAGGACTGCAGGTTCTGTTGATAAACCGCTGCGCGACGAAATGTCCTATATGCAGGAGCTGTCGGCAGCCGTCAGCGAGGCGATTGACCAGCTTCCGGACCGGAGGAAGATGATTTTTTTAATGAGCAGGGATGACGGCCTTACCTATCGGGAGATAGCGGAAATCCTGGATATATCCGTTAAAACTGTAGAAACACAAATGGGCAGATCACTTGAAACACTGCGGCAGCTTCTTTCAAATTACATGCCGGTCTGGGCCCTCCTGTTTTCGGGTCTCGTTTAATGCTCTTCCGAAATCTGTCCAACATTTCATAGCTGCGGTGTTTATTCGGCGGGCTGCTTCCCCTTTTTCTTTTCTCTTTCCGGGGTGTATTCTCCACTGATCAAACAACAGAATAAATTCCGGGAACCCCTGCACGCCTGCTTTTTTTGGTAAGTGTGGCAAGTAATAAGAAAAAATTTTCGAATGCTGTCGGGGTCATGAAGGATAGAATCGTAATGGTATATAAGAGGCGTTATTTCAGTCAATTTGCTTTTGATATAGATTTTGATACACAGACAACGGAAATCAGAATGAACGATGATTTGGATTACGAAAGGATAGCCAGGTATCTGGCGGGAGAATGCAGTAAGGAAGAATCAGAAGAAATGGATTCTTCCATCAACAAAGATCCGGACCTGAAATTGTTCATCAGGAAGATCTGGGAGACAAGGGAAAGGAAGCCGAAACCGTGGGATGTAGAACTCACATGGAACAGGTTGAGTAAAAAAATGGATCAGTCAGAAGATGTTCGGATCCCGGCAGGTCAGGAAACGGAAAAGAAACGGAAAACCCGAACATCGAAAACTGCCTGGTTTGTCCGGATTGCTGCTGTTTTCATGATCATCGGATTCGCCGGGCTCTTTGGGGTTCTGTATGTCACCGGTCCCGAGGCGGAAGAGCCGGCGGCGGTTGTGCGGGAAATGACTACCAAAAAAGGGCAGAGGGCAGAGGTCCGGCTCAATGACGGCACCAGAATACGCCTGAATGCAGACAGCAAAATTGAATATCCCCGGGAGTTTGAAGCAGGTGTGCGAACAATCCGTCTGACCGGAGAGGCCTATTTTGAAGTCGCCACTGACGACCGGCCGTTTTTTGTCTATGCCAACGGAGCCGTCGTTCAAATTCTGGGTACGGAATTTAATGTACAGGCATACGAGGAGGATGAAGAAGTACGGGTAGCGGTGGCACGGGGAAAAGTGTCGGTAGGCTTTTCCGATAATGATGACGTCGAATCCGCCCTGCTGGAGGGGGGGGATCTGGCCCAGTTGAAACATGAGGGAAGCCTGCTTTCAGTTACTCATGGCACAGACCTGGGCCGGCATCTTGAATGGCTTGAAAACCGCCTCACTTTTGATAATGCTTCGATGGAAGAGGTTGCCACGAAGCTGGAAAGATGGTATGGAGTCGAAATTGAATTTTCTGACCCCGGGCTGGCAGAGATGAGCATATCAGCCACCTTTGATGATGAGTCCATTCATGAGGTACTCCGGATTCTGCAGTTGTCACTCGACCTGGATTACGAAACAGAGGGGCAAAAAATCATTTTTACTGAAAAGCTGTAAAGTATCAAATGGATAATTCAATCGTTTCCCGCAGGATACATCAAAACGGTTAATTTTTCATAAAACAACAAAAAAGGAGAAGAGCAATATGGGAAGATTACCAGATACGAACTTATACCAGTTGACGATGGGCGTTTTGTTGTTCTGTCTCTGCCTGGTTCTCAACGAGCAAGTGTACGGGCAGGGGATAAAAGTTGTCTCTGCTGAAAGTTTCACTAAAGAAACGCCCAGGTTGTCGCAGCTGCTGCACCTGGCACCGCCTGATGTGGACGAAAAAAACCGGGAGGCTTTAAACAAAGTTATCTCCGTTGATTTGGCAGCCGTACCTATGGAGGATGCGCTGCAATACATAGCGGACCTGGGAGACCTTCGGGTAGCCTACAGCAAAGGGTTGGCCAAGAATTCATGGAAAAAACCGGTATCCATACAGTTTGAGCAGGCAACCATACTGGGAGCTCTGTACGCTGTACTGGGGGATACGGATTTAAGGCTTACACTGTCGTCCAACAGCGGGAACGGACAGCTTGTGGTGACTAAAGGGTCTATAACAGAGGTGTCTGCAGACATGCCGGAACCTATCATATTCGAACAGACAACGGTAACAGGCACTGTAACAGATGCATCGAGCGATGCGACACTGCCGGGTGTGAATGTGGTTGTGCAGGGCACCACCACCGGAACCGTGACCGATGTGGACGGATCATTCAGTTTGAATGTCCCATCATTGAATGATACCTTGGTGGTATCGTACATTGGTTATCAGATACAGGAAATACCGCTCAACGGCCGAACGGACCTTGACATAGCCCTGGAATCCCAGGTGCTGCGCGGGGAAGAAATGGTCGTGACGGCATTTGGTTTGCAGCGGGAGCAACGTTCGCTGTCCTACAGCACACAGGGTGTGCAGACGGCACAGATGACCGAAGCCCGTGAACTGAACGTGATGAATTCACTGCAGGGGCGTGTGGCCGGGCTGACCATTAACCAGTCCGGCAGCGGGGTGGGAGCTTCCACCCGTGTCGTTCTTCGGGGCAACAGGTCGATTTCGGGAGACAGTCAGCCTCTCTATGTGGTTGACGGGGTGCCTATCCGTGGAAATCCCACCGACCTCAATCCGGACAATATC
>JBBDRV010000117.1:0-6918 GCA_040905285.1 Balneolaceae bacterium
CCGATACGAATGATCTCATTTATGCTTATCAGCATTCTTTCGGCACTGGAAGAAGGATGCCAGGCTTTGGTCCATACGTTAAAGCCCTCTATTTCCCGTACGCCGGCTATATCGCGGGCCTGGCCGTAAATAACAGCGCCGTTACCGGAATTCGCATATATAGCCTGCGCCAGATTATCTCCAATAAATGCTCCCGCTCTTAATTTCCCATAGTGGTCAGCAACAATCACATCGCCGCCCGCGAGCATATCCATCGGCCATTGATTTGTTCCGCCTCCCAGTCCCTGTTCTCTTCCCATGGCAGTCATCCGGTCTTCCAGCTCAGGGCGCCTCGGAAGGAATGCGGTTGTCAATGCCCTGCCGACCATGACCTTTCCCGGCTCCAGGATCTCCCAGCCGGTTTCCAGCTGGCTGTTGTATCCTAAACCCCTCAGAAATGACCAGGCTTCTTCAACTCCCACATACTGCATACGCTCTAACATGGAATCGGATACAAGGGGACGTCCATACCGGTCTCGTTCGCCCTCCCACTCCAGAGTATAAAACTCTATTTTTTCCCGTGGTGTCAGCTGGGGTTGTGCAACAGCGATTTCAACAAGAAAAAAACAGGCCGCAAATAACATCGGCATTAACCTGGTCACCCGGTTCAGGCTTCTCTTATTCATAATTGTACCCGTCATTTTTTGACTGATCTGTTGTTCGCATCTGCTGTTCGCAACCTACAGCAAGAGCACCGGCTGCTTAGACAACCGCCTGTTCCGGGTAGGCATCAAAGCCGTACATTGACTGCAGGAGCGCTTTGGTATAACCGTATGCAAACGCAAACCCCTGATCTCTACTTGCAGGATCGTCGTGCTGCGGAATATGATCAGGCATAACCATTCCGGCATAGCCGACATCCCTTAGCTTTTTCAGGACCTGTACAAAATCCATGTCCCCGTTATCCGGATAGACTTCCTGAAAGTTGCCCCATCCGCCTTTGATGTTGCGCAAATGGACATTGAAAATCTGATTCCGTTCGCCCAGCCATTCAATAATTGGCAAAATCTCTGTTTTCGGATCTCTCAGACCCTCCGCCACAGATCCGACACAGAGATTGAACCCGTGAGACGGACTGTCATAAAGCTGTCCGAACCGTTTGATTCCCTCGAATATGTCGGGGCTGTTCCATCTTGTTATGCCGCGATAACCTGCCGGAGTCGGCGGATCCGCAATATGGTTACCGAGTTTGACATTGTATTCTTCAGCAACAGGAAGTACCCGGTCCAGCCAATAGGTGATACGTTCATACATCTCGTCAATGTCAACGACACCGGCTTCCGTCATCTCCTCATCCATTCCCCTTTCCAATGCCTCATCGTAGTTCCAGGTACTGTACGACGAGTTGCCCCGCCCCGGGTCTGTTGTACGCCCTGTTCGCAAAACCGGTAATATGGTGGCGTTGTACATCAACAGGGGCACGTCAGCTTTACCGGCAACCTGGATCATTTGCTGCATTATTTCGATTTCCCGATCCCGTTCAGGACTCTTGCCCAGCATAATATTGGGCCATAAGCGAAAATGGCTGCTGCCACCGGACAGGTGATAGGCATCAATCCGGACACCGAACCTGTCAGCCTCTTCTACCTGCCTCAGAGCATCATCAAGATCCCAGCCCACGCCTTCGATCATTTCAGGGGAACCGGGATCCAGGTGATAGACGCCATGACGTGTTAAAAACTCCAGGGCTTCACGGGTTATTTCATTCCGGCTTTGACAGCCGACAACCATTCGCCCTTCTGTTTTCGACCCGGCATCATCCGCGGTATCCGCATTTCCCCGATCACACGCTGAACCAACCAGGGACCCGACGGATCCCGCAGTAATGAGTTTGACAAAATTTCTTCGTTTCATTTCAGCCTCCATGTTTTCGGTTAAGCTTCTGACAAAATCCGGTTTTGAAGAAAGAGCGGCCATCGGCCGCCGATCCCTCAAACCGGTTCTCCCCTACTCATCATCAGGTTTCCTGAAGACCGGCTTATGCCATATTACCGGCTTCATTTTCCATCATCTGCAGGAGCGCCCTTATATACCCATATGCAAAAGCAAAACCCTGCCGGGTACTTTCGGGATCGTCATGCTGTGGAATATGATCAGGCATAACCATCCCGTCATATCCAACATCACGCAAGGCCCTCATAACCTGAACAAAATTCATATCCCCGTTATCCGGATAAACCTCCTGAAAGTTGCCCCATCCGCCTTTTATGTTCCGCAGATGGACATTGAATATCTGTTTCCGCTCACCAAGCCATTCGATAACCGGGAAAATTTCAGTCTTTGGATCTTCAAGGCCCTCCGCCACAGAACCGACACAGAGATTGAATCCGTGAGACGGGCTGTCATAAAGCTGTCCGAACCGTTTGATTCCCTCGAATATCTCGGGACTGTTCCACCGGGTGATACCTCCGTAACCGGCTGGTGCCGGCGGATCCGCTATATGATTTCCCAGCTTCACATTGTATTCTTCAGCAACCGGCAGTATTCTGTCAAGCAAATAAGTGATGCGTTCATACAATTCATCACTGTCCACTCTTCCTGCTACTGTCATCTCCTTGTCCATTCCCCTCTCCACGGCTTCATCATAATTCCAGGTACTGTAAGAGGAATTGCCCCTTTCCGGATCTACTGTTCGACCGGTCCGGAGAATCCGGAGAATGATCGTATTGTACAGCAACAGATTGACTCCGCTTTTTGAAGCAACTTCGATCATTTGCTGAATCATTTCAATTTCCCTGTCCCGTTCGGGACTTTTACCCAGCATTATGTTCGGGACACTCACCCGATCAATGCCAGCTGAGGACAGCGGGAGGTGATAGGCATCAATACTGATCCCGTATTTATCTGCAGCTTCCGCTATTTGCAGGGAATGTTCAAGATCCCAACCCACCCCGTCAATAATTCTCGGCTGTCCGGGGTCAATATGATAAACACCATGACGAGCCTTGAAAGCCAGATTATCTTCAGTCGGACCACCAGACTGGCAGCCAAGTTTCATAAGGACCTGATTTTGGGATGCAGCGGTTTTTCCGGATGCCGTACTCCCCAGACCGAAAGCTGCAGCTCCGACAGATCCCGCAGTGATATTTTTAATAAAATTCCTTCTTTTCATCATCATATTTCTCCGATTTAGTTAGAGGTTTTAAGAATTTTCCCACTTTCAGATTAAAAAATGACTCGTACAGCGTTCAAAAAAGCCGGTCAGACCCGCCCCTCTTTCAGACCCGCCCTCTTTCATGCCAGGCCCGACTGTCAATGGGCAGAAACACCTGCTTCATCATAATCTCTTACTCAATTCCCGAAAGTTTCTCCAGTAACAAAGCAATGGCACTGTGATCCAGTTCTCCGTTTCCCTGTGCCAGTACGGCATCCATATTCGAGGCCACCTGGGCCGAGGCTGAAAGGGGAACAGAAAATTCCTTTCCTGCCTGTAATGCGATGTTCATATCTTTTCTGTGCAATTTAATTTTAAACCCGGGTTCAAAATTCCTGTCGATGATTCGCTGTCCGTGCTGGTCCAGTATTGTGCTTTGTGCAAATCCGCCCAGCAGCGCCTCTCTCACTTTTACCAGGTCAACGCCTGCTTTTTTGGCCAGTGTCAGCGCCTCACCGACGGCCTGTATGGTTACTCCCACAATAATCTGATTACACGCCTTTGTCATTTGACCGGCTCCGGCATCGCCTATCAGAACCGCACTCTTTCCCATAATGTCAAACAGGGGAGTGGCCGTGCGGAAGGCTTTTTCACTTCCGCCTGCCATAATTGAAACCGTACCCTGCTCCGCTCCTGTCTGGCCACCGGAAACAGGAGCATCCAGCGCTTCAACCCCTTTTTCCTGCATGGCTGCATAGACCTTTCTTGCTGTTGACGGTGAGATGGTTGACATATCTATAAAAACAGATCCGCCCCGTATACCTTCCAGTACCCCCGCATCTCCGAAAACCACTTCTTCCACTTCAGGGGAATCCGGCAGCATGGTGATGACAATGTCGCATTCCTGTGCAATGGCCTTGCTGCTTGAAAATGAACGGGCTCCTGCCTGGACAAGCTCCCCCGAGGCACTGTTCTTATCCAGTACGGATACAGAATACCCCGCATTGAGTAAATTCAGGGCCATGGGCTTGCCCATAATTCCGAGTCCGATGTAACCGACTTTTTCTTTAGCCATATCTTGTTAGTAGATTTTTAGGTGAAAATTAAACGCATTTTTATATCAAAGGGAAAAGACTGGCGGCTAAATAAATAACCACAAAACCGGTAATTCCCATAACCGTTTGCATGACGGAAAAGGTTTTCAGTGTTTCTTCTGTTGTGAAATTGCTCAGCTTGCATATAATCCAGAATCCGCTGTCATTCATCCAGGGGACCAGTTTTGAACCACACGCAATGGCCAGGCCCAGATATAAAACATGGAACTCCAGATTGGCATCGGCAGCCATACCGGACAAAATACCGGATGCCGTTATCATGGAGACTGTCGCCGAACCCTGCGCTGTCCGGACGATCGCCGTTATAAGAAAGGCCAACGGTATGAGAGCCATTTGGTAGCCATCCGTTAATTCCGAAATACGTATGCTGACACCGGTTTGCTGAAGCATGGCTCCGAAAGCACCGCCTGCTGCGGTAATGAGGATAATAACACCTCCGCTCATCAGCGCCTGCTGCATGGAGGCGGTCAAGTGCTCGCCGGTTCCTATTCTTTGCTGTACCAGTAAATAGAGAGATAACAGACCCCCGATCACCAAAGCGGTGTTTTTCTCACCGGCAAAGGCAACAAAACCTAAAAGTCCGTTTAAAAAACCATTGGGCGTATCCGCTGTCAGGAAGGCACTGAAAATGCCGGCGGCACTGATCAATACCAGGGGTACCACAATGGGTAATACCGACAGCCATAATGCCGGCAGTTGTTTTGTTTCCCGTTCTGTCAGTGATTCCATTTCATCCAGCGGAGCATCCGGCGATGTTCGCAGGGGTATGGTCCATTGGCGATTGGCCCATACCGCATACAAGTATCCGGAGGTAACCGTAAAAATACCGACAAGGAACCCTCCGATCATCATCATATGAATCGGAATCTGCATCTCACTGATCAGGAACAGGGGTCCCGGCGTGGGCGGGATCAGCGAATGGGCCATGGAGGCGCCTGCTGCAATAGTAAGGACAACAGCAGGTAATTTTTCTTAAGGCGGGCAGCCATGGCCTTGGCAAGAGGTATCATCAGGTAAAAGACCGTATCAAAAAATACCGGGATGGCCAGAAAGAAGCTGCTTCCCGCATAGGCTATGGGAGCCTTTTCCCTGCCTGTCAGATGCAAAATGGACCGCACAATTCTTTCAGCCCCGCCACTTTCCAGAAGACATTTCCCTATAATGGCCGCCATCGCAATCAATATTCCTATTTGAGCCGTGGTATTGCCGAATGCCGCGGCTATTCTTTCCCCGACATTCCGGTCGGCAAACTGAAGGGCTTCATCCGGAGAGAAACCCATTCCGAGGGCGAACTGCTCGATGGATGAGCCGGGTGTCATCAGGGCAACGGCGAACGCGGCGAGGAGCAGGGCAACAAAAGCATGCAGACGCAACCAGATGATCCCCCCGACAACAATAATCATACCAATCAGCAGTATAAACAGGGGGTCGGTCCACAGTGAAAGTAAAATCATACAGTTTTGTCAGTTGGTTAGTTCGGATAGTTGATCTCTTAGCTTGCCGGCCGTGGCACGGGCACTTTTCGCCACAAATGCAGCATCAGCGCCGCAGGCAATCAATTGTATGCCCAGTTCATGGTAGGTTTTAAAATCGTCCGGGTCCGACAAAAGAATACCGGTAGCTTTTCCGGCTTTCCCGGCGGCATCTGCAGTAGCACGCAAGGCTTCCCTGAACAGTGGATGATCGAATTGCCCGAAAATGCCCAATTCCATAGACAGATCAGCGGGGCCGATAAACAACACATCAATACCCTCCAGTGCAGCAATCTCATCGAGGTGACCCAGTACTTCGGCCGTTTCAATCTGGGCGACGCCCAGAATATTATCTTTGGCTTTTTTATAGTAATCCGGAAAATTATTACCAAACCCCGTAGCCCGAACCATTTTTGCCACGCCCCTTTCCCCCTCCGGAGGGTAAAGTAATCCGGCTGCCATCTTCTTGGCTTCCCCGGCATTATTTATGCGCGGACACATGACTCCTTCGGCACCCAGATCCAGCACGCGGTGGATTCTCTGACGCTGAGAGCTTTCAACCCTGATCACGGGGGCAGACGGGGTGTTCTGCAGTGCCTGCAGCTGGTACAGGGCATCCTTTTCAGTGCCCGCCCCATGTTCCAGATCGATCAGCACCCAGTCAAAACCGGAAAGCCCCACAATTTCTGCCGTTACGGAACTACCCAGGTTTAACCAGCAACCAAACAGGGTTTCACCCCCTTTCAGCCGACGTTTAATATTTTTCATAAAAACTCTATATTATAATATTATATATTATATATATACATTAAATGTATCTTAATAAGAAATTATAAAAATAATGTTATTTAGCAAATTAGATATTTAATAGAATATATATGGAGGCATAAAGCCCCCATATATATATCACAGTATTACTACTGCTTGTCTCCTGATAATCCTGATTCATTTGTATCCCTTTCTATTCATTCCGTATCCCACCATACCCTGGTATCAATCCGGTCCGGAGTTGTGCCATTGCTCACATTGGGATTCACACTGCGCTCATCATCCGGATAACCCAACCGGCGCATGAAATTTTCATCTCCGCCGAGATCATCCTGCCGGGGATTGGGAGACAGCACCGGATACCCGCTGCGACGGAAGATCGCCCATGTTTCCGGTGGAATCAGATAAGAAGCACCCCAGTACTGCGTAT
>JBBDRV010000118.1:0-6913 GCA_040905285.1 Balneolaceae bacterium
GAGCAGGATGAGATTTTGGCACAGTGGAATTTGGCAGAGGAACACGACTTTTGAGGTTCGTAGCGGTGTTACGGAAGGAGAAAGCGGGATTCCAATGTGTAAAAAGATCGCATGCGCAGCTCTGTAGAGTAAGTCCGACAGACTGCTAGTTGCGTGTCAACCCGATCAGACCGAGAACAGCTGCAACGGCTCCACCAATCAGCATCCACATGGCATCTCCTGTTGGTGATCCTGTGACAAATTCATCCACTTCGGAAGCAATCGACTGTGATTCCTGATAGCCAAAAAATAAAAGTAAAAGGCCTCCGATAAGAAGTGCCGCTGAGATCGCTTTTTTCATCTTGATTTTGTTTTGTTACTGGTTTACATGTAATTACGTCATTTTTCAGGAAGAGTACAATAAAGGCCCTGGAGTCTTTTCAGCACTTCTCACTACACAAAAAATTCATTTGCTGCTTGACAGTAAGCAAAATCTTATTTAGAATTGGTCTAAATAAATGAACGTCTAAAATGAATGTCAGCTGACCATGCACATGCTCAAGAACTTAATTACTTTTTTTATCATCACAATTGCTGTAACAGGTTGTAACGAAAGTGACCATCTGAACATATATTCATCCCGCCATTACGATACGGACCGGGAACTCTATGACCGGTTCACCGAAGAGACAGGGATCAGTATCAATCTGATCGAGGGGGGAAGTGATGAACTGATCGAGCGAATCAAGAATGAAGGGTTAAACAGCCCGGCAGATATTGTGATTACTGTCGATGCAGGACGTCTCTGGAGAGCCAGGGAAGCCGGTGTTCTCCAGTCGGTTTCTTCTGATATACTGGAGCAAAGAATTCCTTCCGATCTGCAGGATCGGGACCAATACTGGTTCGGCCTTTCCCAACGGATCAGAGGGATTATCTATCACAGGGACAGGGTGGATCCTTCGGAGCTGAAAGGCTATCAGGATCTGTCCGATGAGAAATGGCGGGGTCGCTTTTGCGTGCGCTCGTCGAACAATATTTATAACCAGTCACTGGTTGCGTCACTTATTGAGTCTCAGGGAATGGAAGAGACAGAAGAGTGGGCTACGAATCTTGTGGCCAATTTCGCACGGCCCCCGCAGGGTGGAGATACGGACCAGATAAAAGCTGTTGCGGCAGGACAGTGTGATGTAGCACTGGCAAATCATTATTATTTGGCACGTCTGATAGCATCCGATTCTCCTGCAGACCGGGCGGTGGCAGAGCAGGTTGGTATACACTTTCCCCCGGATGAATACGGAGGTACCCATATCAATGTAAGCGGGGCCGGCGTAGCTGTACACTCCCCGAACAGGGAGCATGCCATTCGTTTTCTGGAATACCTGAGCGAGCCGGAATCACAGGCCCTGTTTGCAGGTGGGAATTTTGAATTCCCTGTTACCGGAGAGACAGATGTTCCCGACATCCTGCGCAATTTCGGATCGTTTGACCGGAACCGCATCAACGTAACGGCTTACGGCAGTAACAATCCTCTTGCCATACGCCTGATGGACCGGGCGGGATGGAGATAAAATCTATTTTCGCCGGCTCATTGCACGACTTAAAATGATAACCGGAACGATACCCACAATAACAATGGCAAGTGCAGCGCCGGAGGATTCGGCCAGTCTTTCATCGGAAGCGAGCCGGTAGACCTGCACAGCCAGAGTATCAAAGTTGAACGGCCGGACAATCAGAGTCGCAGGCAGTTCTTTCAACACATCGACAAAGACCAGCAGAACAGCTGCGAACAAACTTCCCTTCATCATCGGCACATGTACCTTTCGGAGTACCCTGTTGAAGTTATAGCCGAGTCCTTCTGCCGCCTCATCCATGGCCGGAGTGATTTTGGCCAGGCTTGACTCTACGGTTGTGAAAGAGACAGCCAGAAAGCGGACGACGTAGGCAAAAATCAGCGCTGCAATCGTGCCGCTGAGGATCAGGCCGGTGGATACTCCGAAGGCTGATCTCATCCAGCTGTCCAGTGTGTTGTCGAACCACCCGAACGGGATTAGAATACCGACAGCGATGACCGAGCCGGGTATCGCATAGCCCATGGAACCGATCCTCGCAGAGACTTTTGTCGTGAATGTAGGATTCAGCCGAAGACCGTAGGCCATAATCAGTGCGATAAGGAGTGCAAGCAATCCCGCAACAACTCCGACCAGCAGGGAATTGAAACCCAACTGGAAAAATCTGTTGTCAACCGCCGTGCCAAAATTGCTGAACATCATCTCGAGCAGAATGAGCACAGGTATGACAAAGCCGAAGAGGACGGGCACGCTGCAGGCGGATAAAGCCCCCCATTTTTTCCAGCCCTCAAGATAATAGGTCGGTATATGTTTGAAATGGCTGCTTCCACTCTGCTGATACTTGATGCTGCTCCGGGACCATCTTTCCAGCAGAATCAACATGAGAATGAAAAGCAGCATAAAGGCAGACAGCTGGGCAGCTGCCACAGGTTCACCCAATCCAAACCAGGTGCGGTATATTCCTGTGGTAAATGTCTGGACGCCGAAGTAGTCCACCGTCCCGAAATCATTCAGGGTTTCCATCAGGGCAAGTGCCATTCCACCTGCAATGGACGGTCTCGCCAGGGGCAAAGCCACCTTATAGAAACTCTGGAGCGGTGTGCAGCCCAGGCTCCGGCTTGCTTCCAGAAGGGATGCGGACTGTTCAAGGAAGGCCGATCGGGACAGAAGGTAGACATACGGATAAAAAACGAAAGACATCATAAGAACAGCCCCCTGTATGGAACGTATCGCAGGAAACCAGTAATCCCCGGCGCCCCAGCCCGTAAAATCCCGTATCCACATCTGGACCGGTCCGGTAAACGATAGAAAATCAGTATATGTATAGGCCATCAGGTAGGCCGGCATGGCCATAGGCAGAATAAGCGCCCAGTCGAAAATCCAGTTCCCGGGAAAACGGCACATGGTCACAAGCCAGGCGGTACCCACGCCCAGAAGGAACACCCCGGTGCCGACGCCGATCATGAGCCAGACGGAATTTTTTACGTAGTCCGGCAGCACTGTCGAGGCGAGATGCGACCAGATCTCCCCGGCGGGAACAAAAATATTTACCAGGACGGTAAGGACAGGTATTGAAACAAGAAGGGCAATGGACACGGTTACGATATTCCATATGCCCGAACCGGATTTTTGTGTTTTCCGGTTGAAGAAATCAATACTCTTTGTAAACTCTATAATGTTACGGATCATAGCCTGAATTGACGCTCAGACTGTTTCAGTTCAAACTCCCGTTTCAATACGAGTTCAGCAGCATGAAACCCGCACATACCGTGAACCCCGCCTCCGGGGGGGGTGGAGGAAGAACAGAAGTAGATGCCTTCCGCCGGAGTTGCATAAGGGTGAATCAGGGAAACCGGCCGGGAAAACAGCTGCCGGATATCCTGTATTCCTCCATTGATATCCCCTCCAATATAATTCGGATTGTACGTTTCAAAATCATTGGCTGTCATTCCGGAACGACGTTCAATAATATCCCTGAAACCCGGAGCGAATCTTTCGATCTGGTTCTCTATTTCCCGGGTCATGTCCCGGCCGGATCCGTTCGGTACATGACAGTAGGCCCAGAGTGTGTGACGATGATCCGGGGTGCGTGTGTCATCGAAAAGACTTTGCTGGGCCACCAGCACATAAGGCCGGGAAGAGTGCCGGTTCCTGCTCATGCTGCGCTCGGACGCTGCAATATCAGCCAGTGTGCCGCCTACATGAACGGTGCCTGCCTTGTTGCAGCGCGGATCCTTCCAGGGAACCGGTTCTTTCAGAATGTAATCCACTTTGAAAACACCGGCGCCGTAACGATACTTCTGAAGTTTTTTACGATAGGATTCAGGAAAACGGTCCCCGGCTATTTTCAGTACCTGTTTAGGGGTCAGGTCAAAAAGTATTGCTTTTGCGGCAGGCAGCATTTTCAGGTCTGTTACACGCCTCCCCGTCTCTATTTCGCCGCCAAGTGTTTCAAGATAGGCGGCCATGGAACCTGTTATCTTCCCTGAGCCCCCTTTGGCAAGCGGCCATCCGACACTGTGAGCCGCTGCACCCAGAACCAGCCCGATGGCTGAAGACATGGTTTTGTCCAGAGGCATGAGGCTGTGGGCGGCCAGGCCGGCGAACAGGGCTTTGGCCCTTCCAGTGCTGAATTTCCGGTTGATTAAACCCTCAGCGGATTGCAGCGCATTTATTCCGAATAAAGCCATCCGGAGGGGGCGGTTCGGAAGCCTCAGTGGCCCCAGCAATTCGGAAGCAAGTTTGTGCCACGACTCGCCGAGCGGGTGGAAAAGCTTCTCATACGCTTTAAAATCATCTCCGAGCTCGTCTTTCATATTTCCCAGGTCCCGGTGCTGCAGTACGGCGGGACCGTCATCCATGGGATGGGCAAGCGGAATTTCAGGCTGAATCCATTCCAGCCCATGTGATTCAAGGGGCAGGGAACGTAAAAATGGTGAGGATATAGCCATCGGGTGTATGGCTGAACAGATGTCATGCATGAATCCGGGTTCAGTCAATTCGAGAGTGCGCGTTCCTCCCCCGATGCTTTCCCCCGCTTCAAAGACTTTTACTGAATAGCCTTCGAGGGCCAGCCGGACGGCGGCTGCCATGCCGTTGGGGCCTGAACCGACTACGATTGCATCATAATCCTGTTTCATAGGCGTATAAGATGTTCTTTGTCCTGGAGCCACCGGGCACGAATAACAGACTCTATATTCTCATAGGGCAATTCAATGGCTATCGGCCGGGTTGCATGAGGGGCTATATCATAGACGTTGTAATAAAAGAGGAGGCCGAAATCAGTAAAGGCAAAATTATCCGGCAGGTAAAATTCGCCATCCAGAAACGTATAATCTGCCTCCCCCGCTTCATCTTTTTCAAGCAGTTCATAGGTGAACCGGAACTGTTCTTCAGCCTGCCTTTCCAGTTGTTCAAACAATTCTTCCGTATAGGTAAGGTCGGAAAGAGTAATCCTGTTGCCTCCCGGCCTGTCAAAGGAGCGGAAGACGTCAAGCTGCATGGCATGGGCCCCACCTGTAAAGCTGAATTCATTAAAATGCAGACTGACAAGGTTTTCACTCTGATAAACAAGTTCCACTCGTCTTTCCAGCGACCAGGAGATGTTGTAGCCATCGATTTGCAGTGCAAACTGGTCATAGTCGCTGAACCACTCCAGTGCCAGTTCATCCGTATCCACCAGTTCTGAATCGGATTCAACGTCATGTATTTTATAGTCAGTCCAGGACTGAAGACTGTCAGCCAGTGTGCTGTCTCCCTGAAACCGGGGATAGATAAAGTTCATCGTTACGCAGGGTCCTTCATCCGTTGTGCATTCCCTGTGTTCGTAATTCAAATCGACCATTTCATAGGTCATGCGATCATCCTCCGGCTGCGGGGGATCAGTTGATTCCCGTGTACACATAGCCTGAAGGATCGAAAATAAAACGATAAGATAAACGGTATATGGTTTCATGGATTTTTTGCTTCGCGATTACGCCTTCAACGGTATCGACTGCAGTGGGATAATATAACACAGTTTTTTCAGGATTCGGATTCAATCTTGTTACCGTGCAGTCTGTCCTCTCCCGCATCTGAGGGTGGCGATGCAGCTGCGGCCGGCGCACCTGTATTTGCATCACCGGCAAAACGATATGAGGAAAAATATCGTTACCGTTTCTGCACAGGAATCAGTCCTTCTGAAATGCAGCAAAACCGGTGGAAAAACCGGTCTGAACATTCACAGCATATATCCTGAACTGTAGTTTATCTGGTTGATGAAAAATGGTTACATTTCGGATGGAGTAATTATGAACAAAAAAGGGCAGGACGTTGAGCAAAGTTAAAATGGATATATTAGGATTGTCGACCAGTCCCAGCAGCGGCGGAGCGTATGCTTTGATCCTGAATGAAGTGGATGGAAACCGCCGGCTGCCTATTATCATCGGGACTTTTGAAGCCCAGGCGATAGCCCTGGAGCTGGAGAGTATCAAACCCCCGCGTCCGATGACACATGATCTTCTGAAGAATATGATTCTGAGTTTTGAATCCACTGTAAAGGAGATCTATATAAATGATTTGAGTGAAGGAACCTTTTTTGCCCAGATTCTTTATGATCAGAATGGAGAAAACGGAGAACTTGATGCCCGGCCGAGTGATGCCATAGCGTTGGCGATCAGATTCGGAGCCCCTATTAATGTGGACAGCAAAGTGCTTGACGAGGCCGGCATCGTTTCCGAGGAAAGCGGTGAGGAGACGGTCGAGGGACAGGCAGAAGCGGATATGGGATCTAAAAAGGAGATGACCAAGCTTGAAAAGCTTGAAGCTGAACTTCAGACTGCAATTGAAACAGAAAATTATGAAAAGGCAGCCAAGATCCGGGATCAAATCCAAAAACTGAAAAGCTGACGTGAAGTTTAAATCCATTTCTTTTGACAAGCTTCCGCTTTCAGACATTTTTCGCAGCTATACCCGCCAGTCTGACCTTCTGAAGCCATTTTACCAGTCACATCCTTTTAACGACGGAGAAGTACGCAAAAGGGCTGAAGAATTCCGTTTCAGGGGGAATCGGGACAAATCGGTCCGTGCTCTTTTGCGCTTCAACAAACAATTCGATGCACCTGCTGTAACTCTCGGGCAGATTGAAAAACTGAAGAACCCGGCCTCGCTTGCGGTGGTGACGGGCCAGCAGCTCAGTCTGTACGGAGTCCCTCTTTTTACCATCTATAAAACAATTACAGCTGTCATCTATGCCCGGCGGTGTGAAATACTTCTGGATCGTCCGGTGATCCCTGTCTTCTGGCTGGCGGATGAAGATCACGATTACAGGGAAGCCGGTGAAATTGGGCTTTTGAATAACGATTCGTGGTGCTCCCTGCAGCTTGAAA
>JBBDRV010000119.1:0-6909 GCA_040905285.1 Balneolaceae bacterium
TGTGTAAAAAGGTCGCATGCGCAGCTCTGTAGAGTAAGTCCGACAGACTGCAAGGCTGATGAAATAAACTGAAGCAGGTAGATAAAGAGGGAGAAAAAAAGGAGATGGAGAGATGAGAAAAGAGAAGACCGGCAGTGAAAATGAAGCGGCCGCTGAGTCGTATTACCGATACCTGTTTACCGCGGTAAAGCGCAGGGACTGGAATGTGATGATGAACAGGGAGCCACCGGAAGACGTTGACTGGTCAGCGCTGCCCCAGGATATGATCGACCAGTTTGAAAATCTGTTCGCCGTGATCGGAAAGCTGTACGATTCGGAGGTCGAGAAGAAAGAGGTTTAGTCTGTCGTGCGGATTGTTCTGTTCCGACTCACTCCGCACCGGAGACAGGTGATACCGGTACGCAGGGGTCATGTCAATCATTCTGCCGGGTGTGTAATAAATTCTGCCGTGCGTGTCATAAAATGTATAATAAACAGGTGATGCGGCCGTTCTTCTGTAGTTGCCATTTACATGGTTGCCTAAACTACAGCTGAACAGACAAAATCATGCCTTCCCAATTTACAGATCCCCAATACATGCGATACATCCACAGAAAAGTCGTTTCGCTTGCCCTGCAGGAGATGGTCGATACATGCTATGCCCAGTTGGAGCTGTTGAAGAAAAAAGACGATAACGGATAAACCGGAAGTTACTCGCACAGCCCCGGACCGGATGTCTCATGTTTAATGTCATTAGGAATGAGTACACGGGTGGCAGTGGATAAATATCCGGGCTTTGCCAGGTGTGGCTGCGGCCCGGGTGACATCTGTATAAGTAATTGGTGCAAAAAAGGTTGAACTCCCCGTGATGTATTTGAACAGCCCTGTGGATCCTGTCTGTGGCATCCGGTGGAAATTTCCTGTGTTTTCTATTCGATTTAGCTAAATTGAACATAGCTGAAAAAACGAAGGAAACAACCAACATGAGAGAGAACATATCGTCCCCCTGCACCGGAATAAAATCAGTTGCGGTGATAGGAAATTATTTGCCGCGTAAATGCGGCATAGCCACGTTCACACGAGATCTGGTTGAATCCCTGTCAGCCGAAGCCGGCAATTCAGACTGCTGGACGATAGCGATGAATGACAGGAAGGAAGGCTACCGGTATCCGGGGAATGTGCGTTTTGAAATAAACGAGAACGACCCTGCCGATTACCGGAAGGCGGCTGAATTCATTAAGTCCAATCAGACGGATATGGTCTGCCTGCAGCATGAATATGGTATTTTCGGGGGACCCGCCGGCAGTTATATACTGGAATTGCTGCGTGAATTGCATGTACCTGTAGTCACGACTCTTCACACGATTCTGACAGAGCCGGACAAAGAGCACGACAGTGTCATGAAACAGGTGGCGGGAGTATCCGATAAACTGGTTGTCATGAGCCGGCGGGCGGCAGATATCCTGAAGACGGTGTACGGTATAGACAATGAAAAGATCGTTTATATCCCTCATGGCAATCCGGACATCCCTTTTCTCGATCCGAATTATAACAAGGATCAGTTCGGCCTGCTGGGAAAAAAGGTTATGATGACGTTTGGACTGTTGTCACGGAACAAGGGGATCGAATATGTGTTGAAGGCGCTGCCAAAGGTGATTGATCGGTTTCCCGATCTGGTTTATCTGGTGCTGGGAGTTACCCATCCGAATGTAGTGAAGCACGAAGGGGAGAATTATCGTGAAGACCTGCGGGAGCTGGTGGAAAAACTGGGGCTCTCCAACCATGTGGATTTTCAAAACCGGTTTGTCTCAACTGACGAGCTTTGTGAGTATCTGGCTGCTTCCGACCTGTACATTACCCCCTATATCGATGAGGCTCAGATAACCTCCGGCACGCTTTCCTATGCAATGGGTACGGGAAAAGCGGTTATTTCGACTCCCTACTGGTATGCTGAAGAAATGCTTGCCGACGGCCGCGGCCTGCTGGTCCCTTTTAAAGACAGTGAATCTATTTCTGATGCCATCATTCATCTGCTGGAAAATGATGCCTCGAGACAACAGATGCGTATTCGGGCCTACGATTTCAGCCGGCAGGCCATCTGGAAAGAGGTTGCGCGTCGATACATGGAGGTATTCCGTGATCTCAGGCAGGAACGGGATCAAAAACCGGCGGCCAGGCTCTCTTCCATTTCCTCCATCTCTTCCAATGGGACCGTTCAGAAATCATTCAATGGGAACGATTACAACTCTTCCGGACGGATGAAGCTGCCGTTCATCAAATTCGATCATCTGCTGGCGCTTACCGATGATACGGGTCTGTTGCAGCACGCTTCATATACTGTTGCCAACCGGGACCACGGGTATTGCACCGACGACAATGCCCGGGCACTGATCGTAGCGGCAATGGCCCGGAAGATACCGCAGACGAATACCTCAAGGCTGGACGAATTATGTCACCGTTACCTTTCTTTTTTACTTCATGCCCTGGATTCCGGCAGCGGCCGGTTTCGCAATTTTATGGCCTATGACCGGCGGTGGACTGAACAGGTAGGCTCGGAGGATTCCCACGGCCGTGCCATATGGGCTCTCGGGCTGGCGGTATCCCTGCTGGAGCAGTATCAGCAGACGCAGCTGGCTTCAACCTGTTTTGCAAAATCCATAAAGGCAGCCGGGGCATTTCAATCCCCGCGGGCGATAGCATTTACACTGATCGGCATGGATTCCTACCTGAATGTATACCCCGGCCATTCGGAAGCCAGGCGCAGCTTTAAAAAACTGGCTGAACGGCTGTTCGACCTCTTTACGGAGAATGCCGTCGACGGGTGGCCCTGGCCGGAAGACATGCTTACTTATGCCAACGGTAAATTGCCCCATGCCCTGCTGCTGGCGGGACAGAGGTTGAAGCGTGACGACATGGTGCAGGCCGGACTGAAATCGCTTAAGTGGCTTCTGGATATCCAGACAGGGCAGGATCATGCAGGACAGGATTATTTGGTACCGGTCGGCAATCAGGGCTGGTACACCCGTGGCAGTAAAAAAGCGCGGTTTGATCAGCAGCCGATTGAAGCGAATGCCCTGATAGAAGCCTGTATTGCGGCCTTTCAGGTAAACCGGGACAGATACTGGCTGGATCAGGCCACGATGTGCTTCAGATGGTATCTGGGACAAAATGATTTGCATCTGCCTTTGTACGATGTCAAAACGGGAGGCTGCCGCGACGGCCTGGAATCTGACGGCGTCAATCAGAATGAAGGCGCCGAATCGACGCTGTCATGGATGCTGTCCCTGGCGGCACTGCACCTGCTGTCCGCGGATCATGTTATCAGGAAAACGGAAAAGAGAAAACCTTCTGAATTAATTACCCGGAATTTATAATGCGTATTGCCATTCTTTCACCTATTGCCTGGCGTACCCCGCCCCGCCATTACGGGCCGTGGGAGAGTGTGACCTCCATTCTGACGGAGGAACTGGTCCGCCGCGGCTATGATGTAACCCTTTATGCCACCGGGGAATCACTGACAGCCGGCAAGCTGAAATCCGTCTGTCCCCGCGGCTATGAAGAGGACCGGGAGATCATACCCAAGGTATGGGAATGCCTTCACATATCTGCGCTCTTCGAAGAGGCGGACCAGTACGACATCATTCATAATCATTTTGATTATCTGCCGCTGACCTATACCGGCATGACCCGGACTCCTGTAGTTTCGACGATTCACGGATTCTCATCACCGGGAATTTTGCCCGTATACCGGAAATACAACAACAGGGCCTACTATGTATCGATCAGTAATTCCGACCGTGCGCCCGACCTGAACTATCATGCCACCGTCTATCATGGACTTGACCTCGGACAGTTCTCTTTCCAGCCGGATCCGGAGGATTATTTACTCTTTTTTGGACGGATCCATCCCGAGAAAGGGGCCAGGGAAGCCATTGACATAGCCAAAAGGTCCGGCAGGCGGCTGATTCTTGCCGGTATTATTCAGGACGAGGGATATTACAGGCTCCAGATTGAACCGGAACTTGTACCCGGCAGGATTGACTATATCGGCAGTGCAGGACCGTCGGAGCGCAATCGGCTTCTCGGAAATGCTGCCGCCCTTCTGCATCCGATCCGCTTTGACGAGCCTTTCGGTTTGTCTGTCGTGGAAGCGATGGCCTGCGGCACCCCCGTGATTGCATTTAACCGGGGCAGCATGCCGGAGCTCATTGATCACGGTCTCAACGGCTATCTGGCCTCCGGCACTGATGATGCGGTTCAGGCTGTGGATCGCCTGGATCAAGTCCGCCGGATTGATTGCCGGGAGCATGTGGAGCAGTATTTTACGGTCGGTCGCATGGCCGACGACTATGTGGAGGTTTATGAGTCGGTGTTGAAGCAGACCGGAAACGGAAAGGTGAAGGAGCCGGGCTATGAGATTTCTTCGGATGACGGAGACAGCCGGTTAACGGGGAAACGGGAACAGACGCAGAACAGATAAATACGGATAATCGTAATGGATGTGAATCGGGGCATTGTAAAGCGCTATTCAGGCAATCCGGTCCTGACCCGGGACGACGTGCCGTATCCTGTTGCCACCGTCCATAATGCGGGGGTGGTCAGACATGAGGGAGAGTATATCATGCTGTTCCGTTCACACAGGCAGAACGGCCGGTCGGTCATCGGGCGGGCAGACAGTAAAGACGGGTACCATTTCCGGGTGCATCCGGAGCCTTTTCTGACACCTGCCGAGACCGGGATTTTTGCTGAGTATGAAGCATTCGGTGTAGAGGATCTGCGAATATGTCCTTTGGACGGATCCTATCTGCTCTGCTACAGCGCGTATTCGCGGCACGGGGTCCGTATCGGCCTTGCCCGAACCGACGATTTCGAAACGGTTGAGCGAATTTCCCTGATCAGCCAGGCGGACATGCGCAATGTGGTAATATTCCCGGAAAAGATCGGCGGACGTTATGTCCGTCTGGACCGTCCCCATTCGGAAATATCCTCCTGGTCTGTGTGGATCTCCTATTCTCCCGATCTGGTCTACTGGGGTGATTCCAGAATTGTTATCACTCCCCAGCCCTATCACTGGGATGAAATGAAAGTGGGCCCGGGCGCTCCCCCTTTAAAGACCAGTGAAGGCTGGCTGAATATTTATCACGGGGTATTCAAGACCATGGCCGGGGCCGTATACCGGCTGGGTGTGGCACTTCATGATCTTGAAGACCCGTCCAGAATTATCGGTGTGGCGGATCCCTGGATTCTACAGCCGGAGGCCGAGTGGGAAGTGACCGGTTATGTCCCGAATGTGGTTTTTACCTGTGGAGCCGTCGCTGAATCAGACGGCAGTGTGAAAATTTACTGGGGCGGCGCAGACAGCGTTATGTGTGTGGGAACCGCCCGGACTGACGACCTGGTCCGTCTCTGCATCGAACATCCCCGCAAATAATGGTTATATTAATCGAGAGCCTGAATTGTAAAACCCTTTCGCTGAAATATGAGTCCTATCAGGAATATCAAACGCAGGGATCAATACATCGAACGGGATCCCGCAAGAGTTATCTGCCGTCTGCATCTGCCGGGCGGAAGTCCGGCCCGTGCCAATAAAATTATTGCCCGCATTCTCAAGCTGACGAATCAGGAGGCAAAAGAGTTGCTTGAACGTATTCTTCAGAACTTTGAGGAAAGGCATAAAAATATCGAACGAGTCTTCGAACGTCATTTCCAGAATGTGGCCGACCTCCTGTACAAAGGTGAAAATCCCTCATTAAACCAGCATCAGAAGCTTTTACTGGGAGCCTGCTTCAGCATGGAATATGCCATTGAGTCCGCGGCACTGTTTAATCCGTCTATCGTGCTGCACCCCAATCAAAGCGGCCTGCCGAAAAACAGTCTTCGTTTTATCATGAGCCTGCGGGCGGTCGGCGAAGGCCATATTTCCTCTATTGTTTTCCGGAGCGGAATTATAGATGCGGAAGGCCACCTGAAGTTTGACCCGGTCAGCCCGCATGTAGATACACCTGACCTGGAGTTGAATCCTGTTTACGAACGGGAATTTTTCAGGTCGAAACTCAGGGAAATCGGGGAATGCAACGAGATTGCCTCTCACATTCTGGACCAGCTCCCGGAAACATTCAACTATCATCAGCTGGAAAAGATCATGTCGGAATTAAATGATGATCCGATTTTTGCACCGGAAAGACAGTTCGAGTGCATTCACCGGATAAACTGGCTGGTCAATTCCAATTACCGGCTGGACTTTCCGCCGGAGCACCTGATTTCCGAACGGGTGATATTTCCCGCATCTGAAATAGAGAGCGGCGGCATTGAGGACGCCCGGTTCGTGCAGTTTCACGATGAGAGCGGAGAGCAGATCTACTATGCCACCTACACGGCCTACAACGGCCGAAGCATTATGCCGCAGTTAATAGAAACGAGGGATTTTGAGCATTTCAAGGTAAGCACCCTGAATGGCGAGGCTGTGCAGAACAAGGGACTGGCCCTGTTTCCGCGTAAAATCAAGGGGCGTTATGCCATGCTGTCCCGCCAGGACGGGGAGAATAACTACATCATGTTTTCCGATAAGCTCCATGTCTGGAAAGAATCACAAATTATCCAGAAGCCGGTCGAGCCCTGGGAATACATCCAGATCGGCAATTGCGGCTCTCCCCTCGAAACCCACCGGGGCTGGCTCGTCCTGACCCATGGAGTCGGGCCGATGCGCGTCTATTCCATCGGTGCCATTTTACTTGACCGGGATGATCCTACGAAGGTCATCGCCCGGATGAGGGAGCCTCTGCTTCGTCCGCACGAAGAGCAGCGGGAAGGGTACGTGCCGAATGTCGTCTATACCTGCGGAGCCATTTTCCACCTTGATGAACTGATCATTCCCTACTCCATGTCGGATGTTCAGGCCGGGGTGGTCAATGTGCCTGTCGATGATTTGTT
>JBBDRV010000120.1:0-6757 GCA_040905285.1 Balneolaceae bacterium
AAGTGTAAAGAAAAGCAGGACCGGAAGTAGTAAACTACATAATTGCTTCATTGACTGATGTCTGAAAGTTTCCGAGAATTTAGGTGCTACGGTGTAACGCACAGGGAGGGGATAAGTTTCACGCTGACACCCGGCGGGTCACTGTACCTCAGTCAGGCTCTCCTGCTCCACATTCACCTTGTGTATCCATCCGCCGGCAACCACATCCTCTCCTTCATAGCAGACGACGGCCTGGCCGGGGGTGATTGCTTCACGGCCTGCCGGAAAATGCACCTCGACCGCTTCATCGCTGATTTGTCTGAGGGTACCGATCGCACCATCATCATTATAACGTATCTTGCCCGTTATCTCCATTTCCCCCCGGGGTACACGGGCGTATTTCACCATGTTCAGCTCCCGGGCCCTGCAGGTTGTACTGATCAAATCCGTTTTATCACCAATCGTTATCACGTTATTCCGGGCATCGATATCGGTAACATAGACCGGCCTCCCCATCGGCAGATCGAGGCCCCGCCGCTGTCCGACGGTATAGAACGGATATCCCTTGTGACTGCCCACCACGTTGCCATCCTGATCTACGAATTTACCTCCGCTGACCTTTTCGTCAAGCCCGTCAACCTGTTCGGAGAGAAAACGGTGGTAGTTGTTGTCCGGAATAAAGCATATTTCGTAGGAATCTGGTTTATTGGCTACATTCAGAAGCCCGTAATCTTCAGCAAACCGGCGAATTTCCTTCTTTCTGTAGCTGCCGAGCGGAAAAATGGTCCGTGCAAGATGTCGCTGCTGTACCCCCCAGAGTGCATAGGACTGATCCTTGTTATGATCTTTGCCTTTTGAAATGACATATCTGTCCGCCTCCCGGCGAACGTTTGCATAATGGCCGGTGGCAATAAACTCGCAGCCGAGGTCATCAGCACGGCGCAGCAATGCAGCCCACTTTATATGGGTATTGCACAGGACACAGGGGTTTGGCGTCCTGCCGCTGGTATAATCTTCAATAAACCTGTCAATGACCCAGTTTCCGAACTCATCCCGTATATCCACAATAAAATGTCTGAAACCGTGACGTACCGCTATCTGACGCGCATCATTCATGGACTCTACCGTACAGCAGCCGGTTTCCTTGCCCGAATTGCCTCCGCTGCGGTGGTAATCCCACGTTTTCATCGTAATTCCTATCACTTCATATCCCTGTTCCCTGAGCATAACTGCGGAAACTGAAGAATCAACTCCCCCGCTCATGGCGACAAGAACACGGCCTTTCTTGCTCATATAGGTAGATTGGTTTTGAATCCTGCAAGATACAGGTTTTTTGGTGCAATTGGTATGATCCGGCTAACGCTTTTATACCCGGAAAAATTTCATCCGCGGGATACCGGCTCCTGACAACCTACATATACAGATAAGGCTTCCAGTCCTCTTGTACACCGCCCAGTATATCACGGAAGAACGTTATATGGATGGGACGATAAGGCTTGCGCTTCAAAGGCATTTTTGCTTCTTCAGGTGTGCTGTTGCCTTTTTTCACATTGCACTTGTTACAGGCCGTAACCAGATTTTCCCAGCTGTCACGCCCGCCGCGGCTGCGCGGAACCACATGGTCGAGGGTCAAATCCGAGCCGCCGCCGCAATACTGGCATTCATGGCGGTCTCTTTTCATAATGTTCCTTCTCGACAGGACAATGCGGGCGTACGGAAGATTTATGTATCTCCTGAGCCTGATTACAGAAGGATAGATATAGTGCTCTTCCACAGTCCGGATCTTTCTGACCGGATCGTCATGAAGCAATTCCGCCTTCTCCAGGAAAAGAAGTTTCATGGAGCGCTGTACAGAACAGACACTTAACGGCTGAAAATCCTGATTTAGCACTAAGACATTGCTGTCCATAGATGGCATTGTTTAACAGTACAACTTGAATAAGAGCGCATATGAGATTTAACAGCACCTATTATGATTTATTTTACTCAAAATATCAACCCGCATGCAAAGATTTCAACATTCAATTTCACAATATTCAAAAAGCTACTATTTTGGGTTTTACAGATTGAATGTGCCAGACCCATAAACAATGGCCTTATCTTATACATTGTCATTGATCTCGGAATTTACTGAAGTTGAGAAAGTGCCCGACTTCGTTGAAAGGATCAGCCGGGATTCCGGCATGAACAATGATCTGAAAGGGCGGGTTATGCTTTCATTAAGCGAAGCTGTAACCAACGCAATCGTTCACGGAAATCAGGAGAATGCTGAAAAAAAAGTTGATGTCACAGTTCAGATCGGAAAACCTTCTGTTATTATATACGTCCGGGACGAAGGCAACGGGTTTGAACCCGGGGATATTCCGGACCCTATAAAAGAGGAGAACCTGCTCTCTACCGGCGGGCGGGGCCTGTTCCTGATAGAAAAGTACTGCGACGAGGTTGAGTATCAGGACGGCGGCAGCTTGGTCGTCATGAAATTTCACAGGTCATGAACCGGACCTTCCTGCATTTCTACATTGCGATATGACGCAAATCACCGGTCAGCCGGAGCAGCTCGGTCTCAGCCACCTTCGCATCATACTTCGCTTCGATCAACCTGCTCTCTGCTGATAAATAAGCACGTTGCGCCTCCCGGAATTCCAGCGCACTGATCGTTCCCAGACGAAATCTTTCCAGGGCAATGTCCAGGGTCTCTTCCGCAAATTCCATGTTGTTTTCCTCGAGTTCAACCAGCTCGAGGCTGTTTTCATATGTACGGAACGCACTGAGGAAATTTGCATCCACCCGCTGCTTCTCCTCTTCGAAGAGAAGGTCCCTGTTCTTCAGGTTTATCTTTGCATTCTGAATTCTTCTGGATGTATTGAAACCGTCGAACAGATTGATCCGCGCGGTAATTCCTATGTTGAATCCTGCCGCCTCATTATACCTGAGAAACCCTCCGCCCCCATCGGTGCGGTTGAAGCTGTATCCACTGTTGAGCTCAATTTCCGGAAACCGTTCACTGCGGATTTCCCTGACGTCCAGCCGGGCTATTCTGTGTTCAGTTCGTGCCAGCTGCAGGGAGGCATTGCCGGAGGCCATTCTGCTGTGCAGTTCATTATATGTCAGATTTCTGTTCAATTCAATGTCGGAAGCCACTTCATAATCCTGATCCGGCTGCAGGGCAATCAATTCGTTCAGTATGATTTTTGCCTCTACAAGCCGGTTCCGCTCTCTCAGCACAGCTGCCCGGTCCGCATTCAAATCCGTACGGGCCTGGAGCAGTTCGTATTCCGATCCCGACCCGAGATCCAGTTTCGTTTCGGCAATTTCAATTCTCTGGCGGGTCACGTCCACCGAGTTAGACAGAACATTCAGTTGTTCATTGATACGGATGATATTTACGTATGCGGATATAATCTGCTCAAGGGTGGTTTCAAGCCGGAACCGCAGTTCATCCATTCCCAGCCTCTCCTGCTCACCCAGTCTTTCATGGTTGATGAACATCTGCATACCGTCAAACAGGGTCCAGTCCAGGGCGATTCCGGCAGACGTATTCGCAGAACGGGCCCCCTGAGTCTCACCCCCGGAGATATCCGTCTCAAACCGGCTGTTTTCCACCTGCTCGCTTCTGGAGCCTGTACCTGCGACCGATGGTAGAAAACCCGCATTTCCCAGAGTCCGGTTATTCGATGCGATCTCTGCCGTATTGCGAAAGATCTGTATACCGTAGTTGTTTTCCAGGCCGATCCGGATCGCTTCATCGAGAGTCAGCATTTCTCCGTCTCCGGCACGCTGTAAATCACGATACCCCGCATCTCCCCGGTTCTCCCGGGCTGCACTGTCAGTCACTCCCGCCTGAAGCAAAAACAGGACTGTAAGAGTCAGAAGGCGTTTCATTTAATGGAGCTTGCCTGAAGTTCTTCTGCATTTTTTAAACGGCTTTCGTCTATCTCTGCATAAACCTTGTCCGAAGCAAAATAGGAGTAAACGGCTGGAATGACATATAGAGTCAGGAAGCTGCCGATGACCAGACCGAATATAACGGCAATGCCCATGGAAACCCTGCTTTCGGATCCGGCACCAAAAGCAAGTGCGATCGGTAAAATACCCAGAACGGTCGACAGCGAAGTCATAAGGATCGGCCGGAAACGTACTGCAGCTGCATCTTTGACGGCCTCGGCAACACCCATCCCCTGATTTTGCCGCTGATTGGCAAATTCAACAATTAGTATTCCATTCTTTGTCACCAGCCCGATCAGCATGATCATTCCGATCTGGCTGAAGATGTTCAGTGTCTCTCCGAAGTACCAGAGTGCGAGCAGAGAGCCGAACAATGCCAGCGGAACCGTAAACAGGATGATGAACGGATCCCTGAAGCTTTCGAACTGGGCTGCCAGGACCAGATATACCAGGACCAGGGCAAAAGCAAATACAAAACCCATGGCTGCTGTGCTGTCGGCGAAGTCACGGGAAGGCCCGGCAAGATCGGTCACTATTCGTTCATCCAGTACAATGGAGGCAATGTCATCCATGGCTTCTATTCCGTCACCGATCGTGTATCCCGGCGCCAGTGCCGCAGAAACGGTAGCTGCTGCAAAACGGTTAAAGCGGTATAGCTGGGGAGGGCCGCTGTTCTCGGACAGATCAATCAGGTTGTCCATCTGTATCAGATCATCCCGGTTGTTACGCACGTAAATGGTTTTCAGATCAACCGGTTCATTGCGGCGCTGGCGCTCCATTTGACCGATAACCCAGTACTGTTTCGAATCCATGATAAAAAAACCGAATCTGGATCCGCTGAGCGAAAGCTGCAGGGTTTGAGCTATATCCTGTGTTGAAACGCCCAGCGCCTGTGCCCGGTTTCGGTTAATATTGACCTGCAGTTCAGGCCGGTTGAATTTCAGGTTCACATCTCCGAAAACAAACGCATCATGGTTACGCACCTGATCCAGAAAAGCGGGAATGACCTCTTTCAGCTGATCCAGGGTCTGTGCCTGCAACACATACTGTACAGGCAGCCCCCCCCGCCGCTGACCTATTGACTGCGGCTGAGAGACGAAGGTTTCTGCTGCAGTCAGAGTACTGAGCCGGTTACCGAGAAAATCCGCTACTTCCTGCTGAGACCGGGATCGTTCGCTCCGATCCGTCAGATTAATAAAGCCGAAAGCGGAATTGACTGCTCCCGAAGCTCCGAAACCCGGAGATGTCACCGTATTGATCGCTACCAGTTCGGGCACTTCTTCCCGGATGAGGCCAACCATCTCATCCACATAGCGGTCCATGTATTCGTAGGTTGCCCCTTCCGGACCCGCCGCGGCAATCCTCATCTGTCCGCGATCTTCCATCGGTGCGATTTCCTGCGGCAGGGTCTGGTTTATCCACATGCCGGTACCTCCGCAGACAGCGATGGCCACAAAGGCAAGCCATCTTCTGGACATGAATGACTCAAGGGATCGCCGGTACGCGTTATTCATTCTGATGAAAAACGGTGCCGAAATCGTGTAGAACCGGCTTTTCTTCTGATCCCTTTTTAGAATTTTGGTTGAAAGCATCGGTGTCAGGGTCAGAGCTACAAAGGAGGAAATGGCCACTGCACCCGCAATAACCACCCCGAACTCACGAAAAAGCCGGCCGGTTGTTCCTCCCAAAAACAGGATCGGCATAAAAACCGAGACAAGAGCCAGGGATGTCGCTATAATTGCAAAAAAAATCTCCCTGGAACCGAGGATCCCCGCTTCAACTACAGGCAGCCCCATTTCCATTTTTGCATAGATATTTTCAAGGACCACAATCGCATCGTCTACCACAAGGCCGATAGACAGCACAATAGCTAAAAGAGTCAGCACATTAATCGAAAACCCGGCCAGATACATCACAAAAAAGGTCCCGATCAGGGCAATCGGTATGACAATGATCGGTATGAGGGTAGTACGCCAATCCCTCAAAAAGAGGAATATGATTGCAATGACCAGAATAAACGCGATGAAAATCGTCTGCTGGACTTCAAAAATCGACTCCTGGATATATTCTGTCGTGTTGAAACCCGTAGCTATTTCTATATCTTCAGGAAGATCCCTTCTGATCTGTTCAACACGCTCGAAAACCTCTTCCGCTATGGCAAGCTGATTTGAGCCGGGCTGCGGGATGGCGACCACACCAACCATCGGCACCCCGTTCCGTTTGAGGACAGTCCGCTCATTCTGGGCTCCCAGTTCAGCACGTCCTATATCCCTGAACCTGACTATATCACCACCCGATTCCTTGATGATCAGGTTGTTAAATTCTTCTGCAGTTGTCATCCGGCCCATGGTCCGGACTGTCAGCTCGGTGGAAAGCCCTTCAATTGTCCCGGAGGGCAGCTCCACATTCTCCCGGTTCAATGCCTGCCGGACATCAAGCGGAGTTAACTGGTAAGCGGCCAGCCTCATGGGATTCATCCAGAGACGCATTGCATACTGGCGGGAGCCCCATACACGTATTTCACTGATACCCTCTATCGTCTGAAGACGTTCCTTGAACGTATTTTCCGCAATGGCCGTCAGATCCAGAAGATTTCTCTGTCTACTGTTCACATTCAGAAAGATAATCGGCGAGGCATCCGCATCGGCCTTGGTGACCGTCGGCGGCTCGGCATCGGAAGGCAGATTGCGCTGTGCACGGGAAACCCGGTCGCGCACATCATTGGCTGCCGCTTCAAGATCCATTTCAACATTGAATTCAACCGTTATGTTGCTGGCGCCTTCCCTGCTGACTGACGAGAGGGTTCGGATGCCCGCCACCGCATTGAGGGACT
>JBBDRV010000121.1:0-37439 GCA_040905285.1 Balneolaceae bacterium
GAATAGCGGCAAGGGTTTTCCCCTCACCGGTTTTCATTTCAGCAATTTTACCCTGGTGCATCGCCACGGCTCCTATCAGCTGAACATCGTACGGAACCATGTCCCACTCAATCTCTGTGCCGGCCACCTTCCAGGATTTTCCCACAAACCGCCGGCAGGTATCTTTCAGTACGGCGAACGCTTCCGGTAAAATATCCTCCAGCACCTGCTCCAGCGTTTCAAGCCATTCTTCTTCAAGGACATCCAGATTGTCAGCCAGCTCCCGTCTTTCCTCAAGCGAAATGGACTCGTCATTGCTGTCCATCTTGTGTTTGATTTCTCCAATCTGCTCGTCGATTTCACTTGTGGCCTCCCGGATCAATTCCCGGTAGGATTCTGTTTTCCCCTTTAATTCCTCGTCCGTCAGGGATTTTATCTCTTCTTCATAGGCTTTTATCTCCTCGACAACGGGCCAGATTTTCTTTATATCCCGGTCACTTTTGGTGCCGAAAATTTTAGTGAGGGCGTTGGTTATTTGTTCTAGCATATATGCAATGGGAATAATTAATTACAGGCCTGTAATGTACGATTTCACTTGTGGCTGTTCAACTTAATAAAACTGTCTGAAGAGGCGTTTATTTTATGCGCCGGCTGATCACACCACCTGCCGGATCATTTAACCAACTGAACATTCATATTTACGTAAAATATTCTTAAGTTTGGTGTCTATCCGGGAATTGAAGAATTAATAATTCAGGTTAACAGCCATTATGAAACGTACGTATCAACCAAGTAAGCGAAAACGTTCCAACAAGCATGGATTCCGCAAACGGTCCAAGTCCAAAAGCGGGAGCGATGTTTTAAATCGCCGGCGGGCCAAAGGCCGTCACAAGCTTACCACAAGTAATGAAAAAGGCGCTAAATAGACCCGACAGAATCAGTAAAGATGATAACCACACTGATCAAACGCTGCCGCGATCTAAAATTCTTCGCGGCCAACAAAATTTCCAAAGGTTATTTGAAACGTCACTGGTATTGAAATCCCCCGCCATTCATTTGCGATACCGCTTGTATGACGATCCCGGTGAAGGTTGCCTCATCGGGTTTATCGCTAAAAAGAAACTTGGCAAGGCTGTTGAAAGAAACAGGACAAAACGGGTCCTCCGGGAAGCATACAGAACGAACCAGTACCTGTTGTCCGATCTTTTTGACACGCAGACAGTCGGTTTTCACGGGGTCCTGATAGCCCGCAAAGCCGGACTGCCCCATCACATTGTTCAGACTGAAATGGTGGCGTTATTAAAAAGAATGCGGGTTATACTCACAGACCACCTTTCCCCGAAAAATATCAACACACATACAAAAAAGTAAATTAGCAGGATACTGATTTGGACAGAAATACGGTCATAGGCCTGGTACTTATCTTTTTCATTATGATGGCATGGGCTTTTTACGCAATGCCCAGCGAAGAGGACCTTCAGAGACAGCGTGAAGAACGCGCCCTCCAGGACAGCCTTGCCCGGGTTGAGCCCGGGCCGGAGCAGGAAGATGAGCGGGAGACTGGAGGAGACAGAGATGAGAATGGCGCCGGTCTTCCACAGACAGAAGGGGCATTCAGAGATACGGATGATTCCCCTCCCCCGATGGGCATCTTCAGAATGGAGAACCTGTCTGATACAACAGAAACGGTCATTCAGACCCCCCGGTACAGAGCCGTTTTTACAAATCTGGGTGCGGGCCTTGCCAAGTATGAACTGAGAAATTACAAGACATGGAACCAGGAACCGGTCCAGATGATCGCCGATACCACGAGAAGTGCCTATGTTCTCGGTTTCCTCTCGAGCGAAAATTACAACATCGAGTCGGACCAGCTGCTTTTCCGCCTGCTGTCCGACACCGGATCCATTCATCTGAATGACAATGAAAATGCCACTCTCCGGTATGCACTTGAACTGGACAACGGCGGATCCATTACCTATACGTACACGTTCCATGCAAACAGGTATGCGATCGACCTGGTCATCGATATACAGGGTCTGGATGAACTTATTATAGGTAACAACGTTGATTTCGGCTGGCAGCCAAGACTCAATTTTACCGAAAGGGACTGGACCCAGGATGGACAGTATGCAGCCGCTTACGTTCATGCCGGAGGTGTGATTGAAAATTTCAAGATGGAGGAGGCGGGCCAGGACGACATCGTGATCAACGGAACCATCGACTGGGTTTCTACAAAAACCAAATTCTTCACCCAGATCATAAAGCCTGAAACTGACACCAATGCCGCCCTGCTTTCAGGCGAAATGGACGGGCCCGCGGATGAACCCGGCACACTGCAGCACTACCGGAGCTCGATCCAGTCCCCCATACCCGCGGACGGGCAATTATCCTACCAGATGTATATCGGACCGCTCGATTACTTTGAAATGAGAGAATTTCAGGGTAATACGTTCGATATGGTGGAGATCAGCTATGCCTGGATGCGATGGTTCGCCGATCCCCTGGTCAAATGGATCATCATACCCTATTTTGAATTTACAAGTAACTGGATCACCAACTATGGCCTGCTGATCATTCTGTTCGGTTTCCTCGTGAAACTGCTGCTGGCCCCGCTGACCCAGAAAAGTTTCAAGAGCATGGCGGCCATGAAAGAGCTGCAGCCTCAAATGAAAGAGATACAGGAGAAGCACAAGGATAATCCGAAAAAGCAGCAGGAAGAAACCATAAAGCTGTACAAAAAGGCCAAGGTGAATCCGCTTGGCGGATGTCTTCCGATGCTCCTTCAATTCCCGATTCTGATCACTCTCTGGCGATATTTCCAAAATTCCATATTGATACGCCAGGAGGAGTTCCTCTGGGCTACCGATTTGTCAGCACCTGATTACATATTGAACCTGCCTTTCACTGTCCCGTTTCTGGGTGACCAGGTAGCCGGTTTTGTCTTGCTGATGACCGCATCCATGATTGTGCAGATGAAAGTATCCGGCGGTATGAGCGGAGGGGCGGCCCCGTCCGGCGGGCCGAATATGAAGCCCTTTATGTACATGATGCCGGTCATGCTGCTTTTCATTTTCAACAATTTCGCAGCGGGCCTGAGTCTCTATTACCTCGTGTACAATGTACTCTCCATCGGCCAACAGTTTATCATCAACAAGCAGATAGACAAGGACAAGCTTAAAGAAGAGGTTTCGGACGGCAACAGTAATAAAAGCCGGCGCGGAAAAGGGCGCAAAAAAAAGAAACAGTCGTAAATTGAAATGTGCTTGAATCGCGATGGTTTACCTGCTTTTCCTCCGGCTTCTTTATATGCAGTCTGCGGCGTATCCGTTCCTGTCCCGACGATGCAGCATATGCCCCCATCAGCTTTTTCAGTTAACAGTGCCGGTTAATCCTGTCCGTTAATCTCAGTTGATCCGGTAGGTGACGCTCAGCTTGAAGGTCCTTCCGGGGTTGTATGCGCTGTTTGTGAAAAAGGTGCCGTTGTCTTCCTGATAGTCCACCACACTGTTATCCAGAATGTTGTTGACACTGACTGATGCCGTCATCCTGTCCAGAAAATTTTTCTGCAGCCGGATGTTCAGGTCGGGCAACGGCCTGTCTGAAGAGAGCCTTCCGTCTTCCTTCCGTTTTCCCTTCACCCTGAAAATATCCGGTGCGGCGCCGGAGCCGTTGGCGGCAAGCGCCGGACCGGCCACATTTGCATAAACAGATCCGTTCCAGCCGGTCCTGCCGTTTTCATACAGTAGCATCAGATTGAGGATATAGGGGGACTGGTGGGGAAACGGACGGTAGGGCTTTATAGAAGAGTCCAGTTCCTGCCTTGTCTCATATTCCCGCTCACTCAAGTCAACCCGGGACCTGGTATAGGTAAAATTCGTAGAGAATTTGAAATCAGAGAGGCGGGACGTGAGAAAACCGAGATTTTTTCTGAGTTCCACCTCAAAGCCATACAAACGTCCCTTATCTGTATTGACATATTCATACTGCGGCTGATCCGTAGCCACATCCAGCTCAAGCACAATGGGGTTTGTAAAGTCCTTGTGGAAAAAACTCACTGCAAAAAGCTCGGCCGCGGCCGGAAACAGTTCATATCTGAAGTCGACATTCGTAATATTTGTACGGGTCAGATCCGGATTGCCCACCACAGGAAAGCCGCCAAGCAGGTCGAAAGAGGCGAAGGGTGCCAATTCCCTCATGTTTGGACGCGCCAGGGTTTGACTCGCACTGACCCTGATATTTGAATCTGTCGTCAGCGCGTATATCGCATTAACCGAAGGCAGCACATCCACGACACGGATGACCCCGTCTCTGCCCGTATTGCCTCTGTATCCTCCGGAACGAACGGTAAAATCCGTTTTCTCAAGCCTGGCGCCGCCAAAAAGCCTGAGCTTATCCGTGGCATCAAACACCCCCTGGATGTACGTGGCGGAAACCTGTTCTGTCCCCGTATAACTGTTTTCAGGGCGGGTCTGATCGCGATACGTCAGGCCCAGTATCAGATTTCCGTTCTCATCCCTTCCCAGAATCCCTGTATTCCCGGGAGAAAAGAAATTTACGAAATCCCCTGAAGCCTGCCGGAAACTCAGGAATTCATCATGGGCGGCATCGGTTCCATTGTTCTCCAGCTGGAAACGAAATTCATCAAAAACCCGATCCTTTCTGGTAAAAGACCCGCCTGTTTTTAAACTCAGGCGATGATCAAGCTTGTACTCTGCATCGATCTTTCCATTGTACTGGGTATCATTGAGATCCCGGAAAAAGTGGAATGGAAGCTGAACCTCCCTCACGAAGTAGTGCGACCCCTGATTATCCACCGGAGAGCCGATGAACCTGGTATTCGGCTCGTATTGCCGGGAGAGGATATAATTCCCGGACCACTTCACCTCGGCATCAGTGAACGAATGCCTGCCTTTCAGCTGATGGTTAAAAAGTTCCCGCTGGGTGTAGGACAACACCCGGTTGTTATACCGTCCGGATGAAAGGGCTCCCGGATAGGATCCTTCCACCATATCAAGGACAGACGCTGTGGCGCTGTTGTTGTAAATGGACGTTGCCGTAAACTCATTGAACGGACCGGACTGGAATGTGACCGACCCAAGATATCCGTTATTGACTTTGTCAATGCTTTCCGACCCACTGTTGAGCTGAAAGGGGCGCATCCTTGACGAGCTGCCGTCAGGAATCCTTGCACTGTAATTGTTGATTTCCCTTTCATCATACTGCACATAGGATTTGCCGTAATTGACGCCGATATTATATCCAAGCTGCTTTTCCCCCAGTACGTATCTGTTGCCGAAGGAGATGTTCATGCTGTGGTCCGGTTCGGGCGCTCCTTCACTTACGGTGAAAGGACGGTCTGAGAACGAGCGCATGGTGGAGTTGAAATCAGTGATTTCAGCATCCGACATCTGATTGTTCTGTATTTGAACCAGGTAACTGTTCAACCGGTTCAGGTACTTGTTATCCTTCCAGCTGCTGTCGTAAGCCCTTGACCCGCTGTCATAACCGAGCCTTCGCAGGCTGTTTTCTGCAGGATCTCTCCTGAAATTACGGTTGAATGTCGTTTGATCGTTGTAGCTTATCGACGTATTAATCCTCAGATAATATTGGTCCGGCAGGGATTTGGTGGTTATATCGACAGCACCTCCCGTAAAATTACCCGGAAGATCCGGGGAAAAGGTTTTCTTCACCACAATATTGTCAACCATACTCCCCGGAATCAGGTCGAGGCTTGCACTGTTTCTGTACGGATCGGTGGCCGGCAGTACGATTCCGTCCATACTGGAAATACTGTAGCGGTCGCCAAGCCCCCGCATCACGACAAAACGTCCCTCTTCAACCGATGCACCGGTTATCTGACGGATGGATTCAGCCGAATTGCTGAAACCCATCCTTTGAATCTCCTGTGCCGATATCCCGTCCTGGACCGGAAGCGACCCCTTCCTGAGCCTCAGAAGTGAAACTTCATTGTTATCCATCCTGCGGGCAGAAACAACGACTTCATCCATTTCCCGGCTGGCCTCTGCCAGGGTGATATCCAGAACGGTCACTTTCCCCGCCGTTATTTCCACATCCTCTATAACTTTCTTATGATGGGTTATAAACGACACTTCCATCGTGTATGTCCCCGGCTTCAGCTGTATGTTATACGTGCCGGTAACATCTGTCACTCCCCCGCTTTCGACAGCCGGTAAATAAATATTAACGCCGATAAGCTCGTCGCCGGTCTCCCCGTCGACGATCACTCCCGTGACAGTTCCTTTTTGGGCAGCGGCGGTTCCCGCCGCTGCAAGAAATAAAAAAATGAGAAAAATATGCTTCATCAGATTAAACCTGGTTTGAACTTGTGTTTTTGACTTGTTCATGTGACTGTGAAGAGTTTTGCAGTTTCAACGCAATCTCAGTTGGAAAGATATCCGTAGCGGGCCAGTGTCGTCCAGCCTGAGATCCAGGGAGTTTCATCCGGATCAAAAGCCCCGATATAGCTGGTCTGGTCTGCCTGACTGTCAGCCACTGTGACGGCTATGGCAGTGGCTGCAGAAGCAGAAGCGACCGGATCCAGCCCCCCGCACCCCCGGGTCCTGCAAACTCCCCCGAGCAGGGGATCTTCGAACAGGTTGTCCCGGTCGAGCAGCCAGTCCGCCGTTGCAGAACCGTCAGCATCCCTTGAAACATCCGGATCCGTGACATAAATCATGGATTCAATGCTCGTGGCATTTCCCGTCCACCAGATATTGCCTGCAAGCGAAGCTCCGTCACTATTCACATTCAGAACCGTTTTATCATAGGAATCCTCTGCATCCCCCATATCCTCAATTTCAATGCCGAGGCCGTTGAAATCCGTAATGATAGAATTATAAAGTGAATAAGCTGAACCGTCCCTCATCACAACAGCCGTTTTCTCAATGTCCCTGGATGTTTCATTCAGGCCGGGACCGATCAGCGTCATGTTGTAGAGGCGGGCCGTTGAATAGATGGGGGCGTTGTCGGGATTTGCCCCGTCCCACTCACTTCCGTAGTCAGCCTCATTACCACCCTGCAGCGCAAACAGGTACTGTCCTGTTCCCGCCCAGCCGAGGTCCAGGTCAAAAGAATCATCTTCGGCAAAGGCAACGGATATATTGTTGATATCCACCGTCCCTCCGAATATCTCTATGCCGTCATCCGCAGAGACAAAAATGTCGATGTATTCCAGTGTTGTTCCGCGCCCGACTCCACCGAGTGTCAGTCCCTGTATTTCATTGCCCGGGCCAATCTCGGCACCGGAAAAGCGAATAGAAACATATCTCATCGTTCCCGAACTGTGATCCGGTTCATCACCGCCGTATTGGGACCTGGAATCCGCATCGACAATTCCCTCGATCTGTATGGCATCGGTATTCCCGCCTGAATAGGCCGGAGCGCTGCCCAGAACAATGATACCCGCCCAGAGCTTGGAGTTGGTTTCATTCAGTGTAACAGAACCGCCGAAAGGCTCCTGGTCCAGCTCGGAGGTGAAGATGATCGGATTCTCCGGTGTGCCGTCGGCATCGATTTGTGCGTTCCTGGTAATGATCAGGGAAGTCTCATTTCCTTCTGCAACGTCTGAAGGCTCTTCGAAGGCGAGAATAACCGTCCCCGGCTCAATGGTCAGAATACCGCTTTCCACAAACACATAGCCATCCAGGTAATAGACAGAGTCAGCTGAAAATGTTCTGTCCCCGTCGATCGGTCCGGCAATAATTTCGCCGTTGTCTGCTATTCGATCGGCATAGGGGTGGGGCTCTTCCTGGTCGTCATTATTATTGCCGACCGGATTGTCGTCGCTGCAGGAAACAATCCCACCCGCGACGATGATTCCCGATAATACCAATCCGAGTAAGAATTTTATATCCATAATAGAGTTTGGTTTTTATAGGTATGAGTTTTGATTTGGCTGTTATGTAACCGCTTCAAAAATAACCTCCCTCTATTAGGGGCATGTTAAGTTGATGTTATCAAATTAATAACTGTCATCCCCGCTGCAGGGAACGGCTGCTGTGATGTTGGAATCAGCGAGGTTGTCCAAACAGCAAAAAAGCCGGCGATTATTCCGGAGCTTTTTTATGTTCCCGTATGAAAAGCGGAGCCGCACATCATTTTCCTCCCCTGGTATTCCGGAATGGCAAAAAAATCCTGTGGAACCGTATTGAAAAAAAACCCCTTGCCAACCGCCCGGAAGAGCGGGTCCGGTTACGCTTTATCGATTATCTGACTCTGGAGTGCGGATGGCCCTCCTCCAGGATCGGGTCCGAGCAGACCATAGCGGACAGGGACGGCACCCCGCGACTCAGAGCGGACCTAATCTGTTTTGACAAGAGTTTCAAACCGTCCCTGCTGATAGAATGCAAAGCTGAATCCATCCCGTTGAACCAAAAGACTGCAGAACAGATTGCCCTGTACAACAGGCATGTACATGCCCCTCACCTCTGCATAACCAACGGTATCAACGACTTCTGGTTTGAAACCGGAAACGGAGGTATCCGCACGCTGGCCCGGCCGCCTCTGGAGACGGGAGCCGCGAAACCCGCAGCCGGGCTTGATTACTGGGTCGCCCGTGGATTTGCAGGTAGAAATGCACTTAAGCACAACGGCACGGATTTTGCTGAAATACTCCGGAACTTCTGGTCCGGCGACGGCTTCCTGAAGGTACGCTATCTTGATATCGGCCATGCCACATCCGAGCTGCAATTCGATCATTATTACAAAGTGACAGACATCGATAACGATGTCCGGATCGCCGTTACATTTATGGCAGGGCACACGGGCGATACCTACCTGACGGCCATATATAATCATTGCGGCACGAATAAAGCTCTTTTGTTCATTAACCTGGACAGTGTAAAGGGACAGCGGACGGACAATGCCGTCCTTGTTTCCGGCAGCAGACAGTGCAGGCTGGACCTACGCGGGAAGATACCGGCTGCAATTGCGATGGCACAGGGAAAAAGCCCCGGCGGAGAGACAGAAAACCTGCCTGAAATACTTCTGTCGATTTTTCGGCAGGACGTGTAGCCGGAGCTGACATTCCGTGCTGAGCTTCCGGAAGCCCGCTGAATTGCCGGAAACATAACAATTTGTTAACAGGCGGACTGTTTCTATTATATCAGACTGTTTGTACTATATGCATTCCTTTTTATTCTGCAATTACAATTAAATCCATATTTTTTGCCTGAACAAACCATTCTCGTTGTTGATGACGAAAAGGATCTTCTTGACCTGATTGAATACAATCTGAAAAAAGAGGGGTACGGTGTTTTAAAAGCGGAGAATGGCCTGGAAGGGATCAGGCTGGCCCGGGAACGCAGTCCTGATCTTATTCTGCTTGATATCATGATGCCCCACATTAACGGGATGGATGTCTGTAAACAGCTCCGCCTCGATGACCGTATTGAAAACGTCCCGGTTATTTTTCTTACAGCCCGTGGAGATGAGAAGACCGAAGTGGAAGGATTGAATCTGGGAGCAGACGACTACATCACCAAACCGATCAGTACCCGAAAACTGATGTCCAGGATAAAAGCTGTCCTGCGCAGGTCCGGTGACACGGCTGACGTTTCCGACAGGATCTTTGTTCATGATATTGAGATAGACAGAGACAGATATCTCGTCAAGCGCGGAGAGAAAACTTTTCAGCTGCCGCGAAAGGAATTTGAACTGCTCTACTTTCTTTCCAGCAAGAGGGGACGGGTTATGAGCCGTCAGGAGCTTTTAAACAAAATATGGGGAGACAATACGTATGTGGTTGACCGCACAGTGGATGTACACGTACGAAAAATCAGGGAGAAACTGGGGGATCATTATATTGAAACGGTAAAAGGAGTCGGTTACCGTTTCAGGGAGTAATTTTCCTTTCGGGACAGATTTGATACACATTATCTGATTCATACCTATGGGAGCCAGTGAAAAAAATAGCAAACACCGTCATCTGTTCTATCTCGGATTCCGGACAGCCCTGATTTCCGGTGCAGGATTAACGCTCATTCACCTCTCTGTATCCTATCTCTGGCTTCCGCTGTCTTTCGTGCAAAGTCTACTCCTGTCGGCCGGGGCCGGAGTTGCAGCGGGCCTGATTGTGTACGGTACCACCCGGCGGCTCCAGCAGAGGCGCATGGAATCCATTCTTCGCATTTCAAAAAACATTGCCCGCAAAAAATTTGAAGAATATGAAAACCTGAACAGCGGCCATCAGGATGAACTCGATCTCCTGGTAACCCAGTCAATCCGTACCAGCAAGACCATTGAACGGGAAATACAGCGTTTAAACAAAATTGAAAACTACCGAAAAGAATTTATCGGCGACATTTCCCATGAATTGAAGACTCCCATCTTTGCAATTCAGGGATTTGTCGAGACTCTGCTGGACGGCGCACTGGAGGATAAAGAGGTAAACAGGGTTTTTCTGGACAAGACAATGAGGAACGTCAACCGGCTGAGTTATCTGACCAAGGACCTGATGGAGATCTCCAGGCTGGAAACAGGCGAGTTGAAATCCAGTATACAGGAACTTAATATTTACAATGTTGTCGTGGATGTGGTCGAAAGCCTGCAGTACAAAGCCCGGGAAGAAAGCATAGAGATCCGGATAAAGGACATTGACAAAAATCTGTTTGTACTGGCCGACCGGAACCAGCTCAGACAGGTCCTTACCAATCTTATAGAAAACGGCATGAAGTATAACCGTCCGAACGGATATGTGGAAGTCGGTATAAATTCCGTGCCGGACAACAGGCAAAAAGCTCTTCTCTATGTCCGGGACAACGGGATCGGAATTGATCGGAAAGACCTGCACCGCGTTACCGAACGGTTCTTCCGTGTGGATAAATCAAGGTCCAGGAAAAAAGGGGGGACCGGGCTGGGATTGTCTATCGTCAAGCATATAATAGAATCCCACGGGGAAGAACTGACCCTGGAAAGCAAACCGGATGAGGGGAGTGTCTTCAGTTTTACACTCACAGTCTCGCGCCACTTTTTTTCATAATTCCTGTCTTGCGGTGCCGGCGTCCGTGTACGGGTCGGGATTTTTCGGAATCATTGCCGCGGTAAAGCCTTTTCCTTTGATCCCGCCAACTCCTTACATTGAGTTAATCAGCTAATAACAATCACAAGCTTTTGTCATGCCAGCAAGCCTCCACCGGAAAAAACTCCGCGGCCTTTTTGAAGAGAACCAGACAGGCGTCATTTATCTGAAGGGTGCCGATCTGATGTACCGCTATGATACCGACTATGAATTTCCATTTCGACAGGAATCCAATTTTTGGTACCTGACCGGCGTCAATGAACCGAATTATGACATGATCCTGGACCTCAAAACCAGCGAATACCATCTTTTTGCACCTGAACGGGATGCCCGGTTTGCAGTCTGGCACGGCCGGATCAAATCCAGGGAAGACATTATCCGGGAATACAACCCGGATCATCTTCATTACGGGAATGACCTGCTGACAGTGTTGAATGAAATGGATCCGGCCGTTGTTTACTGCCTCAATGAAGAACAGGCAGAATTTCTTGAAGATATCGACCGGAAATTCAACGTAGATGCCGAATCGCTATCCGATGCAATCACCTATTGCCGCTGCATTAAAACCGAGTGGGAGCTGGACCAGCTTCGCGAAGCGGCACGAATCAACAACATCTCCCACATGGAGGTGTTGAAAATACTGAAACCGGGCATGTATGAGTACGAAACAAAAGCGGTGTTCGATTACCATCAGATTCGGCACGGGCTGATGTCGGAAGCCTATAACGGAATCCATGCAAGCGGGCCGAACAGCGCCATCCTCCACTATGTCGAGAATAATCGACAGATGGCTGACGGGGATCTTTTTCTGATTGACGCGGGATATGAGTCAAACGGTTATTCTTCTGATTTCAGCAGAACATATCCCGTTAACGGAAAGTTTTCAGGAAAGCAGGCCGCTGTCTATCAGATTGTTCTAAACGCCCAGAGAATATCAATAGAGGCAGCGGGACCGGGGATTAAAATGGAAGAACTGCATATGCTGGCTGCCGATATTGTTCTCGAGGGACTCCTGGATATCGGTCTGGTCAGGGGAACCGTGGATGACCTGATGGAGAACAATATCTTTGCGCTATTTTTTCCACACGGCCTGGGGCATTTTATCGGGCTCGACACCCACGATGTCGGCGGTTATCCGAAAGGAGTCGACCGGATAGACCGGCCCGGGCTGCAATATCTACGGGCGAGGCGGGAATTGCTGCCGGGAATGGTTATCACTGTCGAACCGGGCATATATTTTATACAGGCCCTTTTAAAACCGGCGCTTGAAGATCCGGAAAAAAGTCGTTTTCTGAACAGAGAGAAAATAGAATCCTTTTTCGATTTCGGTGGTATTCGTATAGAAGATAATCTCATCATAACGGAAAATGGCATTGAAAACATGACGGCACTGCCAAAAGATATCCGGGAAATTGAAGCGGTTATGAAGCAGGCCCGTGTGGGGGCATAAACGGGAACACAGATCAGCGACAGCAGCAGATTGACTCAGCCATATTCCGAATCCTGAAAATAAGCAATCATGTATCAACAATTACGCTTTACGGTCCACCGGGAATCAGGTCAGCGCAAATTGGCCAACGCCCTTCTGGCACTGGCTACCGGTGTCCTTGCCCTCACCTGGCCCACCTTTCTCTATTACATTGCAGGTGGTTACCTGATAGCGTTCAGCATGATTATGCTCTACTACAGGATGAACAGTTTTCTGACGGCACTGGCCGGCCTGTCCGCCCTTCTTATTTTTCTGTTTCCTGAACTAATCCCGTTTACTTTCGCCTTTTTCCTGGCCGTTTTCGGGCTGACTTTTTTGATTACGACACTGGTTATCCCGGGGATCATTATGCTGATATTTGCAGGTCTGATTATCTCATACCCGGGTTCCGTAGCCTATATGATAGGTGCATTTTTAGTTCTCTACGGTTTCACCCATCTTGTAAATCTGATCCAGGAAAGCCGTCATGTCCGGCATTTCTGAGAATATCCCCTGCCCGGGATAGTACCGGCTACCGCAGATCCTCCAGCATGCTTTTCGCCCTTTCAAGATTGGCGGGGTCATCCATGTCTTTAACCTCCAGCCCGAGTGTTTTTTCCAGTACCTTTATCGCATCACCGGTCCGGCCCACTTCCCGGTAGAACCTGGCCAGATCAAGGTGGAAAAGAATATTGTCCGGATACAGTTCAATCGCTTTTTTCAGTGATTCCTCTGCCTTGCTGTTGCTTGCCCCGCCCGGGAGACCGCCAAAAATAAGGCTGGCCGTCCAGCGCTCTGCTCTCGACAGATTCGCTACACTGGCATGCCAGACACCCAGCAGATGCCATCCGCCTTTATGGTCCGGTTCCAGTTCCAGCGTCCGGTCGATATGATCTTTAATTTCTTCCGACGCATGAACCCTCCGTCTTGTACCTGATATGTCAGCAATACGCCCAATCGCAACAGCATAAACATAGTGACAGTCAGCCTGTTCGGGATAGTATTCCAGGCACAGTTCGGCAAGATCCCGTGCCCTTTCATAATCTTCCATCATGGCACCCCTGTCTTCCAGTCTGTGTCCTTTTTTTGAATAAAGCAGGCTCAGATTCCACAGTGCTTCATAATTGTCAGCGTCGATCGTCAGAACCTTTTCAAAAAGATCCATTGAGGCGTATTCCTCTGCCTCTTCCATTTTCTTTAAAGCCTTCTCCACAAGCTCATCGACGTTTAAATCGTTTTGCAAACCTGCGACGATATCCGACGCTCCGGAGACAGAAACAAACGCCGGAATGATTATAAAAAACATCCATTGAAACGCACGTAAATCCATAAATGCCAAGAAAAAATACCCTGATTAAACTGATCCTGTTAACCTGATACAGTATGCAGCTGTTGATATCAGTTAAACATATAAGGAAGGTCCAGCATTCGTGTACCATGTCCGGACGGTTTTCAGGATGAAACGTTAGGACTGTTTTCAGGGGTGAAAGGGTTGGACGGTTACAGATCACGAATTTGTTTGAACGTTCCATATTTGGATGTTTCCGGGTAAAACCCGCTGTCCTGCATTACCGGATAGCAAATACCCCTGGAATATTTATATTGATAACAGGTGGAGGTCTTGACCTCGGAATCTCGACTATCGGAAGCTAAAGAGAAGATGCGGATATGGATTCTCGGAACCGGCCCCACCCATACGTATTTAACGCATCACCTCTGCCATCGTTTACGTTACTATGCGAAAGGGGCGGCTGTCCTGTATTGTTCTTTTACGGGTATTGAAACGAAACGCTGTCACTTGAAGTGAACCGCTGTCACTCGAAACGAAACGCTGTCACTCGACTTTGCAGATGGGATCCTTTTCCCGGAGGAAACGGAAATGATTGAGAAACCGGAAATAAACAGATCGAGCTGGAATTATGGACACAGATACTGCTGAAAAAATACGTGATGCCTGTATAAAAGCAGCGCGGGAAGGATTTGAAAACGCTTCAATGAGTGGATTGTGTGCGGACGGTGCTATGGAGGCGGCAATTGGAGCCATGCAGTCGATAGACCTGCAGAAAATACTGCTCGAACGGTCACCCGGAAAATAGGTACTGCCGCTCCTTTATGCATATGCGACCGGCAAACACGAATTCTTCCCTGCTTGTAATAGGTTGTTAAAAAACCAGCCGGCTTATAGCCTTTCTTTTCTACAAACGTCTATTTTGACTACCCATGTCTGTAAACGGGTTTGAACCGTCAAATTCAAAATCGACTTTAATTCATTGCACAACACAATTTATGTTTTTGAAACTGCCTTTTCCCTCCAGTTGACAATCCTGGTGGCCCTGATGGCATGGACTCCGGCATCCGATGTACAGGCCCAGACTCTTTCCGTTTCCGGTTCTGTCAGCTCATATGAAGAAAACGATACAACCCCCCTCGCCGGAGCAAGTATTCAGTTGTTCAGCCTTCCAGACAGTATCCGAACGGGAGGTACCACCACCGGCAATGAGGGTCTTTTTTTACTGAAATCCGTTGAACCGGGCAGCTATCTGGTTATTGTATCCTTTCTCGGATTCCTGACAGAAACGGAAACCATCCAGCTGGAACAGGAAAATATTGGAAACCTGGACTTCATCATGCAGCCGGCAGCCCTGCTGATGGAGGACATTCAGGTGACCAGCCGGAGACCAAGGGTGGATGTCCGGGGAGATACAACGCTGTTTCATGCCGACGGATACCGTACAACCATGGATGCCAGTGCAGAGGATCTGGTGACACGCATGCCGGGATTTATGCTGGAAAATGGTCAGATACAGGCTCAGGGGGAAGACGTACAGCGGGTACTGGTGGACGGAGAGGAATTCTTCGGTGACGATGCCCTCCTGACCCTGCGCAATCTCCCCGCTGAAATCATTGAAAAGATCGAGGTGTTCGACCGGCAGAGTGATCAGGCCCGTTTTACAGGTTTTAATGACGGCAATGGCGAAAGGACCGTCAATGTGGTTACCCGCCGCGGCATGAACACCGGACAATTCGGCCGGGCCAACAGCGGCTACGGATCAGAGACCCGGTACATGGCCGGAGGCAACTACAACCATTTCGACGGATCCCGCAGGTTGTCGCTCATCGGCATGAGCAACAATGTAAACCAACAGAACTTTTCCAGCGAAGATCTTCTGGGTATCTCACAGGCCGGTGAAGGCGGCGGAAGAGGCCGGCGGAGTACAAGAAACTTCAGGGTGGGAGGGCAGAGCGGCATCAGCTCGGTTCATTCCACGGGGCTCAATTACAACGACCGGTGGAATGACAGCTGGCGTATCAACAGCAGCTATTTTTTTAACATGACCGATAATGTAAACGACCAGAATCGCGAGCGGCAGTACCTGAGCGGTTCTTCAGCCGATCAGATATACGGGGAAGACACCTACAGCACCAGTGACAATTACAACCACCGCTTTAATATGAGGGTGGAGCACACCATCAATGACGACCGGTCGCTGATCATTACACCGCGGCTTGATTTTCAGCAGAATAACAGGTTCCGCACTCTGAGCGGAACGACCATGAGCGGAAATGCACGGCTTCTGAATGAAATATCCAGTGACAACCGGTCTGACAATAGCGGGTATAACATCGCCGGCAACATTCTCTATCGACACCGGTTTGACACCGACGGCCGCACGTTTTCCGCCCGCCTCGGGACAAATGTCAATGACCGCAGCGGAGACCGGTTTCAATATGATGAAAGCCACTATTACGGCGAGACGGAGAACAGTATTGTCAATGACCGGGAGACAGAAACGCTTACCGGCGGTTATACTTTCTCCGGGGACTTCTCCTATACAGAACCTGTAAGCAAAAAAAGCCAGGTAATGATCAGTTACCGCCCAGACATCAGCCGCAATAATTCTGTTCAGGATGCCTATCTCTTCGACGAAGAGACCGGCAATTACAGCAGAATCGATACCACCCTTTCGAACCGATACGATAATCTGGTACATACGCAGCAAGCCAGAGGCAGTTATCGCTACCGGGACGGGAGCTATAATGCAAACGTAAGCTTTTCATTTCAGTACACCTCCCTCGTGGGGGAACAGACCTTCCCCGATATTACAGAAACATCGAAGAACTGGCGGAATTTTCTGCCGGACGCCTCATTCCGGTACCGTTACGGGAATGGGGCCAATCTTCGTTTTTCCTATAATGCCAATACGCGTACACCCTCGGCAAGACAGCTTCAGGATGTAATCGACAACTCCAGCCCCCTGCGGATGACTACCGGAAATCCGGACCTGAACCAGCAACTGGACCACCGGTTTTCCCTTCGGTTCCGCTCATCCGATTCTGAAAAAGGGTCGTCAACCATGGCCTATCTGTCTCTGGGGTACACACAGGACCATATTGGAAACCGTACATTTGTTGCACCACGGGATACAGTTCTGCAGGAAGGCATTGCACTGGGAAGGGGTTCCCGGCTGGTCTATACCGACAATATCGGTGACTCCTGGAATCTTCGCTCGATGCTGAACCGCAGCATGCCTCTCGATTTACTGCAGAGCAATATGAGCTTTAACGGCGGTGTCTCCTTCCGGCGCCGGCCTTCCGTGATAGATGATGAGCGGAACCTGGCAGACAATACCGGATTTAACGCAGGGTTCTCCACAAGCAGCAATATCAGTGAAAATATCGACTTTCGCCTGTCCTACAGGGCCAGCTATCACATCGTTGAAAATTCCATACGCCCGGAACTCAACAACAACTATTACAGCGGAAGGGCCACAGGCAATATTAACCTGATGCCCTGGAAAGGACTGGTTCTGGCCAGTGATTTAAACCTGAGGCATTATGAGGGGCTGGGAGAAAATTACAACGAGAACACTGTTTACTGGAACGGTTCGGCTGGCTATAAATTTATGGAAGACAGGGCAGCCGAATTCAGAATTACCCTGTTTGATATTCTCGCACAGAACAACAACATCAACAGGTCTGTAGCTGAAGATTATATTGAGGATTACCGCTCGACTGTGTTGACCCGTTTCTTTCTCCTGACGTTCACGTACAACCTCCGTTCATTTCCCGGGGGTCGGTAAGGAACGGGCACTGCAACGCTGCTTTACCGGAAAGAGGGTGCTGCCGGACCGCCGCGGACTGATTTGTTATTTTACAGTGGTCATAAACCTTGGCTGTATAGTTTCGTATATTAATTCGTTTGCCCCTAAGTAGTGTTTGTAAGAAAACTCATAGTGTCCTAAAAAACGTCAGGGTCAAGGCGCGCGAAGCCCCAAAAAGCACAGTGTACCAAGCGTACATGAACATTTTTGGGGCAAGTGGAACGCAGAGATTGACGTTTTCCTAGAGACACTAAGTAACTTCAGAAAAATAATCAATGAGCAGGACTACCGGACCGAACGGTTCCCAGGACGACCAGAAAGTTGCAGCGAATGAAAAACCGTCTGCAGACCGACCCATTATCGTAAAAGGCGCACGCGTCCACAATCTGAAAAATATTGATGTGGAAATTCCCCGGAACAGGCTGACTGTTGTGACAGGTGTTTCCGGGTCCGGCAAGTCCAGTCTTGCCTTCGACACCATCTATGCCGAAGGGCAGAGGCGCTATGTTGAAAGCCTCTCCAGTTATGCAAGACAGTTTCTCGAACGAATGGACAAGCCCGATGTGGATTTTATGCAGGGCATCTCACCGGCGATGGCCATCCAGCAAAAGAGCGGCTCTTCGAATCCCCGGTCAACCGTCGGCACGTCAACGGAGATTTATGACTATGTGAGACTCCTCTTCGCCAGGATCGGAAAAACCATATCACCGGTTTCCGGCAAAGAGGTTCAAAAGGACACGACAGCCACAATCATCAGGGAACTCCATGACGGTTTCGGGGAGGGTACGAAGTTCTATATTCTTTTTAATATCCCCTCGAGAAAGAAAAAAACCATCACGGACGAACTGGAGGCCCTTAAGGAAAAAGGCTTCACGCGTATTCTCCGTCTCAGGGATGAAAAGCTTCTGGACCTGACGCGGGATGAGATCAGCCCGAAAAAGATCCGTACGGATACTCATAAAATTCTGGTCGACAGGCTTGCTGTCAACGAAAATGATGAAGCCAAAAGCCGTCTTGCGGGCTCCATTGAAACAGCGCTTGTTAACGGCAACGGTCGCTGCTCTGTCAAAATCCGCGACGGCGTGGAGATTCCTTTCAGCGAACGGTTTGAACGGGACGGGATGGAATTCCTCGAACCTACTCCGCAGATGTTTTCTTTCAATAATCCGTTCGGTGCCTGTGATACGTGCGAAGGATTCGGAAGAGTGGCCGGCATTGATGAGGAGCTGGTGATACCGGACCCACTGAAATCATTGAGGGACGGGGCCATCGCGCCATTCAACACCCAAAAATACAGCAGACACCTGCGGGACCTGATCAAGGTGGCTGCACGGTACAGCCTTCCCATCGACGTCCCTTATTCGGAGCTGCCGAAAAAGATGAAAACGATCATCTGGAATGGAAAGGATGAATACAGGGGCATCCACCAGTTCTTCAACAAAATAAAGAGTCAGTTTTACAAGGTGCATATGAGGGTTTTCTACTCCCGCTACCGCGGATACAGCCGGTGCCCCGACTGCTCCGGCTACCGGATACGGAAGGACGCCCTCTATGTTAAAATCAATGATCTTCACATCGGTGAAGTGACTGAAATGACGATTGGATTTGCCCGAAAATATTTTGAAGAACTGGAGCTCAGTACCTACCAGCAGGAAGTGGCCGGGCAAATCCTGTATGAAATACGAAAACGGCTGAAATATCTCTATGAGGTCGGGCTGGAATACCTCACCCTCGACCGGCTTACCAATACACTCAGCGGAGGAGAGGCACAGCGCATCAGCCTCGCCAACTCTCTCGGCAGCTCTCTTATAGGCAGTCTCTACGTACTTGACGAACCTACGATCGGGCTTCACCCGAGGGACAACAGCCGGCTGATCCGTATTCTGGAATCGCTGCGGGATATAGGAAATACGGTACTGGTCGTTGAACACGACCCGGAGATGATCAGGGCGGCAGACAACATCCTGGACATAGGCCCCTTTGCAGGTATCCACGGAGGGGATGTCGTCTATTCGGGAAGTTATGACAAGCTGCTCAAGTCCAATACCCTGACGGGAAAGTACCTTGACGGCCGTATGAAAATTGACATTCCTGCCCGCAGAAGAAAGGGAAACAATAAGTCTATCCGTCTGGAAGGTGCCGTGGAACACAACCTGAAAAGCCTTGATGTAGAATTTCCGCTTAACAGGCTCGTCTGTGTAACCGGAGTCAGCGGCTCCGGAAAGTCGACGCTGGTCCATGATACCCTCTACGCTGCTGTCCAGAAAAAATTTGGCACCTACAAGGAAAAAGTGGGACGTCATCGATCGATTACCGGTCTCGGCCATATCGAATCCGTGGAAATGGTTGATCAAAGCCCTATCGGCCGTTCGACAAGATCCAATCCTGCAACCTACACCAAGTCGTTTGACGGAATAAGGGACTTGTTTTCCTCAACCCGCCAGGCTAAAATTATGGGGTATACGCCGGGCCATTTTTCATTTAATGTTCCGGGGGGCCGGTGTGAAACTTGTCAGGGAGAAGGGGTACAGAAGATTGAAATGCAGTTTATGGCTGATATAGAACTGAGCTGTGAAACCTGTGACGGAACCCGGTTTCGAAGAGATATCCTGAATGTAAAATACCGGGGTAAAAATATCCATGACATACTGGAAATGTCTGTTTCCGAAGCCCTCCGGTTTTTTGTCGATGAAACTGCTATTGCGGGGAGACTCCTGCCGCTTGAAGATGTAGGCCTCGGCTATCTGCGGCTCGGACAAAGTGCCACTACGCTATCAGGCGGAGAGGCTCAGCGGGTGAAACTTGCCAAATTCCTTTCCAAAAAAAATAACGGGCACACTCTCTATTTTTTTGATGAGCCGACTACCGGACTGCATTTCGAAGATATTTCCAAGCTGCTCAGGTCCTTTAACGAACTTGTCAACAACGGGCATTCAGTAATCATTATCGAGCATAACCTGGATGTGATCAAAAGTGCTGACTGGATTATTGATATAGGACCGGAAGGGGGATTCGGCGGCGGGCAGATCGTCGCCACAGGTACTCCGGAGCAGATAGCCGAAGCAGAGAAAAGCCATACCGGACGTTTTCTGAAAGATGTTCTCTGACAAGATGCAGATATAGTCTGCAACTCATGTATCTTGCATCAGAATTTTTCCTAATTCTTCCTCATAAAGATGAGAATGACTTCCTTGGCAAAATGATCAATTTTAAAATCGTTTTTATTACAAATATTTCCTGAAATTCTGTTTATAATAATTTCAACCAAAAAACTAAATCAACGAAAGAGATGAAAAAATTATCTGCACTACTATTATCATGTTTTTTGATCACCGGCATTACAACATTTGCCCAGGCCCAGTCACCTCTCGGTATTGGTGTAAAGGGAGGGGTGAACATAGCCGATTTCACAGGAGCTGATTTCGATACCGACACAAGGACGGGCGGAATGCTCGGCATTTCCGTTGACCTGACCGCACCGGCCTTTCCTGTCGGGTTTGAAACAGGTCTTTATTACACCCAAAAAGGAACAGAAGTAAATGGTTCTTCCATTGACCTGGACTACCTGGAGCTGCCGGTTTTAGCCAAAATACATTTTGGCCTTCCGGGACCGGTTAATCCCCATATCATAGCAGGTCCCTATGCGGGCTTTAATGTCAATGCCGAAAGTGAAACAACCGTTTCTGGGACGGAGGATATTTCAGATTTTGTCAGATCAACGGATTTCGGCCTTTTATTCGGTATCGGCAGTGATTTCAATATTGGTGTCGCCACCCTGAATCTGCAGGCAAGGTATGGCATGGGACTGACCAACGCTTTTGAAGACGAGCTGGAGAACGGTGAAAAAAACAGTGTTTTCAGCATCACCCTGGGTTACAATTTCTGATGTGTTACGTTAGCCGCAATATGTTATAGCTTTCGACATGGTGATGCCGGGTATCTGACTGATATCCGGCATTTTTCATTCCGGTCCTTTTTGATGCCGGAAAGGATCCGCCCGGGCCGGGCATCTATTTTATATCCCCGAAAAACCGTATGCTGTACCAGTCCGTACAGTCTGTTAACATTGATATAAACACGGCTGACCTGCAGGAGATAAATAACAGAACCTTTTCTCTCCACGGCCGGCCGCCATCCGGGATCTGCATGTTTTCACGACTTTTATATCTGAACTGGAAATTTTTCATTGCCCGTCTCTCAAAGTTTCAGACGCTGGTCATTGCCGGCTATATCATCTTCCTTCTGATCATGCTCTTCAACCTGATGGGCACCGCTCTGGTGGTTATCTTTCTTGAGGACGCCAGCCTGCACGACATTGATCTGCCCTGGCTTACCGACGAGGTCCACCAGCTCATTGTTCTTGCTTTCGCCAACGTATTGTGGATAATGCATTTTGCGTTCACAAGCACACGCCTCCTCAACATCGATGAAAACCGCAAGCTGCTGGCTTACGGTTATCCCTCCGGCAGGCTGGCGTGGCATCTTAATCTGATGAGCCTCTACCATCCGGTAAACGTAATCTACAACCTCACCTGGATTGTCTTTCTGTCAGTCCAGTTAAACGGGGCGTGGAATGTTCCCGTCCTGATCATGACGGTGTTGCTTAACTACTGTTTAATTTATTCTGTCAAACACCGGTTTTTACATCTGATGGAGAGACAGTTCAAGATCGTTTCTTTCAGCATCCTCTTTATTATTCTTGGCACGTTCCAGGCACTGGCGGCTGTCTCCCGGACGACTCAAGCCTGGCTCGGGGAACTCTCCTTTCAGATGACTGACATCACCCAAATCCTGTATTACCTTCCCGGGGGGCTTCTTTACTGGTCGGCTACCTATAGTCATGAACCCTTCCTGACAGGTACATTGCTCCTTTTCTGCCTGCTGCTTGTCTACCTTATATTCAAAGATCACTATAACAAAACACTTGAAGGATTGCTGAATCCGGTCGCCACCAGCATCGAACAGAGGGCCGGCAGGACCTGGACCATCCTGAAAACCTGGCTTGGGCCCAACGCCGGAAAATATTATTACTACATGATCCTTCACCCGTATAACAGATTGCAGCTGGTTGCCATTATTTTGATCCCCCTTGTCTACATCCCGCTGCTTCTGTACCTGGAACAGACAACCCTTTCCGCTATTCTGATCCCCACCATGCTTGCCGCAATACCGGTTGCACTCCTGGCGATCGGAATGGCCAATATGTTCGGCTATGAAAACAGGGAGTTTCTGCTTCATATGCAATTTCCGTTCTCTTTTGAAAAACAGTTAAAGGAACGTTTCCTCGGAATCATAACCGTTCCCCTTTTCATCTTTTACGGTATTACGATCTTTGAAATTACCAGGCTTCCCCAGGTCGGTTTCGTCGCTGATATCTATATTGCAAATACCTTTTTCTTTCTCTGTTTTATGATGATGTTCCTATGGAGCTCGTTCTACCAATTCCAGGAAGCAAGTTACAGCTCGTTCAGATTCAAGCATCCGGTCATTCCACAGAAGGTTACATTCACCATATCTGTTGCCATTTTTACACTCGGGTATGCTGTATTTGCTCCGATAGGTGAATATCACATCTACAGGTTATGGGTTATGACCTTCCTGATCTTTGCCCTTGGAGCCTATTTATGGAAAAACTTTGAGGTTCTTGTTAAGCTATACCACAGAAAAATACTGGGGCAACTATGGAATCGGCTATAAAAATCAACAGTCTGTTAAAAACGTACGGCAAAGGTGAACCGGTTCTTAACCGCCTTGATCTCGAGCTTCCTTCGGGGATCATCTTCGGACTGATCGGTCCCAATGGAGCGGGGAAAAGCACGCTCATCGGCATTCTTACCGGTCTGCTGGATTATAATGACGGATCTGTCCGCATTAACGGGCTGCTGCTGAACAGTAAAAACGAGCTGGAAATCAAAAGGCAGATGGCGTCCGTGCTGCAACCGCCGCTTCTTTTTGAAAATTTCACCAGTTATGAATTCCTGACGTATGTTTGTGACATGTACGGCATATCCGGCCAGGGGCTGAATGACCGGATCAACTCGCTTCTCACCTATTTTGAGATAAAAGAGTATACCTATGCTGCAATCAACCAGCTGTCTTCCGGGAGCCGGAAGAAACTGGCTTTCTGCGCTGGGATCCTCACGGAACCGGCGATCCTTTTTCTTGATGAACCGTTTGAAAGTGTGGATGTTATCTCTATCGGCCGGATGAAGTCCCTTTTGCGTAAACTGAAGGGCAGGGGATGCACCGTTTTCATCACCAGCCACATCCTGGAGGTAGTGGAGAATCTGTGCGATGATATCGCCATTCTTCACGAAGGGAAAATTCTTGCCTATCTGGATGCCGGAATGCGCAGCGAAATTCAAAAGGATTCCAGCCTCAGTGAAATTTTTGAACAGTACATCAATGTCAAAAATAAGCAGGATGACCTTCCCGGCTGGTTGTAAAAGTTTCTTTTAACTCCGGGTTCCCCTGTTTAAATTGTCTTTTTATTTTCTGAATCCTCTCTATTTTCACGGATCATGACGGACCTTGTTAATCCACTTGCACCAGAGCAATCGATTTACATTGTGAGTATCACAGGATTGCTCGCTGCGAGTTTTTCCTCCCTGTTTTCTGTGGCCAACCCGACAGCGGTCATGCCTCTGTTTTTATCCCTGACAGCGGACTATTCCGCTGCCGAACGAAATACGACCGCTAAAAAGACGTGCATCTACATGTTTCTTACCCTGACTGTTTTTCTCCTGGCGGGAACAGCCATACTGAGTTTTTTTGGTATCAGCCTGTCGGGAATCCGGATCGCCGGGGGACTTATAATCATGCGTGCCGCCCTCTCCATGCTCAACCCCGATAAAGCGGGCAGAAAGCTGACGGACGAAGATGAAGCTGAAGCTATGAACAAGGATGACATTACCTTCAGCCCTCTGGCCATGCCGATGCTGTCTGGCCCGGGCAGCATTGCGGTGGTTATTGGTTTTGCCACACAGGCCCGGGGAATGACAGATTATATTGTCCATTCCCTGTCTATTGCACTGGTGGTTCTGATCGCGTATATCGTCCTGCGCCTTTCCCCGGTTATCATGAAATATATGGGGACGACAGGAATGAATATAATGACCCGCATGATGGGATTTATCGCATTGGCTATCAGCGTCCAGTTTATCCTGAGCGGCATAACCCTTTACTTTGGCATCTGATTTTATCATCTGACTGTTAGCAGCACCGGAGCCGGATGAACAGATCCGGCTGGTTTCCGCTGTCTTAATTCTAAAGAAATACCTTCCCTGGAATTACTCGAACAAATACTGGTCGATTTTGCCGACTATGCATGGGGAACACCCCTACTGGTGCTCCTTGTCGGCGGTGGTGTGTTTTTTCTGATCTACTGCAGGTTCATTCCCTATCGCCACTTTGGCCACGGCCTCCAGATTCTGACGGGCAGGTATGATGACCCGGACGCACCCGGGGATATCAACCATTTTCAGGCTCTTTCGAGTGCCCTTGCCGCTACAGTGGGTATGGGAAATATCAGCGGTGTAGCTATTGCGCTCAGTGTAGGCGGTCCGGGAGCCATTTTCTGGATGTGGATCACTGCCCTCGCAGGCATGGCTACCAAATTCTTCTCCTGTGCCCTGTCCATCATGTATCGCGGCAGGGACAGTTCCGGCAAAATACAGGGGGGGCCGATGTATTATATTGTTGAAGGTCTCGGCAAAAAGTGGAAACCTCTTGCCGTGTTTTTTTCTTTTGCGGGCCTGATTGGCTGCACACCCATGTTCCAGTCCAATCAGCTGACCCAGATCATAAGGGACACCCTGCTGGCCGAACACGGCTGGATGGGTTACGATACAATGATTCTTACAGGTTCTGTTTTAACAGAAGCCGGTTTTCGGGTCTCGGATATTCTTACCGGCCTGATACTTGTAACACTGGTCTCCACGGTTATTTTCGGCGGAATCCGGCGGATCGGATCCGTGGCTGCAAGACTGGTTCCGCTGATGGTCTGCATCTATGTAGGCACTGTGGTCTATATCATTGTCAATCATATCAGTGAAGTGCCGTTCTACCTCTCTCTGATAGTGACAGACGCTTTTTCCGGTGAGGCTGCAGCGGGCGGGGCTGTCGGTGTGGTCATATCAAACGGCGTTCGCAGGGGAGCTTTTTCCAATGAAGCCGGAATAGGGATGGAAGCGCTGGTGCACGGAGCTGCCAAGACGCGCGAACCGGTCCGGGAGGGATTGGTCGCCATGATTGAACCCGCTATCGATACCCTTCTGATCTGTACCATGACCGCACTGGCCCTGCTGATGACCGGAGCATGGACCGAAACATCCGTGGACGGCATTACGATGACGGCACTTGCTTTCGATACGGGGATACCGACTGCAGGTATCTGGCTGTTAATCCTGTGCGTCTTTATCTTCAGCATCACCACCATGTTCACCTACTCCTATTACGGTTCTAAATGCCTTAATTTTCTGGCGGGCGCCCACAACAGGCATTATTACAATTATTTCTATGTTTTCACCATCTTTATCGGATCCGTTACGACAATCGATATGGTTATCAACCTGATAGACGGCATGTTCGCCATGATGGCCATACCGACCATGACCGCTTCTCTCCTGCTGGCCCCCCGGGTAATGGAGGCAACCCGGGATTACTTCAGCCGCAGAAGGAGCGAAGACTGGTAATCATCACCTGCCAACCTGATGCAAAGGAGCCATGGGTTTCACATTCAGAAAAAATGAGCGCGGCTACTCGGAAATAAGCTTTCCGTTTATGCGCAACACGATTATCCCAGCTACCAACCTGTTATTCAACGTTCGGATTACCAACAGGCAACATATGCCGGTGACCGGACCCTGCTTCATTTACGGCAACCATTCCAATTACTTCGATCCTTTTCTGATCAATGCCGGAATGACGCAGGAGCCAACCGCCGGGGTTATGACCCGTGACCAGTTTCACAAAATGCTGCCCCGCATTTTCATGGACAGTATCGGCATCGTACCGACCAGTAAATATATTCCCGAACCCGGTATAATCCGTGATGTGATGAAAATGATAGACATGAGCAGAATGATTGTCATTTTCCCTGAAGGCGGCCGCCGGTGGGACGGCCGGCCGAAGCCGGTCATCGGCACGACGCTCAAACTGTTCTGGAAGATGAAAATTCCTGTTCACCCGGTCCAGCTTCACGGTTCTCACCTTGGATGGCCCCGGTGGGCCAGGCGCCCCCGGAGAAGCAGCATTGAAGCCCGGTGGCTGCCACCGCTTCATGCATCCGATTTTAATAATTTTGAGTCATTTGAAGCCGCGTGCCTGTCCGGTCTCGATTTTGAAGAATACGATCCGCCTGCCGGCACGGTTCCTTTCAGTTCCTGGCGTCCGGCCGGAGGTATTGAGCGCTTGCTTTACCGTTGTCCTGAAACAGGAGAAAATGCAGCTGTCTTCACACCTGACGGTGATCGTGTATGCAGCCGGACTGCCGGGTTTGAGTACAAAATGGATCATTCGTCAAGGCTGGTCGACAAATACGGCCAGTCCCATTCCGTAATTGACATGTACGACCGCATCAATGAGATGGCAATGGTCATGGACGGGGAAGGCTGCCTTCTCAGGGAAACAGGTAGCCGGTTTTATACGGTAGATAATCAGCACCGTCTCGTAAAGCTGGACAGGGGCGTTGTAAGTCTGACAGCAGAGGGAGTCGCATTCAGTTACGGCAGTGACTCGGGTGTCATCCCCTTCGGCAAAATCAACTATCATTCGGTCGAACAACCCCATAAATTCAGCATCACAACCAGCAGGCGAACCCTGCAGTTTACCCTCAGCAGGCACAGTTCGCTGCAGTGGCAGCACTACCTGCTCCGCCTTAAACACGGTGAACAGCCGCTTAAAAGCCTGTGAACCAGCGGGCAATCCCGAAAAGCGGGTCGTTACAGACGGGCACTATTCAACGACAATTTCCCCAACCATACCTCCGGCATAGTGACCCGGAAAACTGCATATAAAGGTATATGTTCCGGGCTCAGTGGGTACTGCGAACTGAATGGTATCTGATTCGCCGCCGGCAAGCATGTCTGTGGCAACGATCACCTGGTCTTCCATATCCGGAGAAATGTAATCGTTGTCAGGTGCCGTCATGGATTCATTGGCAAACCGGTCGACATCGGTATCCATTTCAAGAAGAATAAAGTTATGGGACATGGCAGATGCCGGCAATTCACTGCGGGATTCCAGGCGGATGCTTATCTCCTCCCCGGGCTGAGCCAGAATCTGCTCCAGCTCATATTCCTCTCCGATCTGCTGTCCTGTTACAATACCTTCCGTTTCTTCGGCCACCACAAAATTCATCTGATCAACGCCTGTGATTTCTATAGTCCGTACGTCATCCGCATCAGACTCTTCGACAGGCGCTTCTTCTCCATTGCACGCCGTGCCTGTTATGAACAGTGCAGCCAGTAATAAAAGGATAGATGTCTGTCTCAACTTCTGTGTTTGTTTCATGGTGAACTCCATTGCTCTGTTAAAGATTACAGTATGTAACATATTGAGGCTTCAACATCCTGTGAGACAATTACATTCATGTACATTCAATTCAGAAACGATCCTGCAGGATATCAGATATGCATGAACAGGAAAACCATTCATATAATTCTTTTCCATGAAACTTCCATTTCTGTTTGCCCTGTCTGCATTGTTTATTTGCCCTGTCTGCATTGTTTAAAAGATGAAAACCGAAGACAAAAAACCGAGTACAATGCGTAATCCCGTTCCGCCAGCCTTCCGGCCAGTTGCAGCCGGTTTACTCACAGGACTGGTCAGCCTTTCCATCCCCCTGTTACGTGATTTCCACTGGGAATCAGCCGGTCTTGCCGCTCTGACCGCCACCTTTTATGCGGCTGTCCTTTCTGCAAAGGAGGATAACAGCCCATCCGCCGTTCTTCGAAAGACGACCGGCATGCTGATGGCATGGGCATGCCCCCTCCTGCTGTTCGCACTGGCCACAGGCTGTTTCAGCCCTGACGGCCTTGCCTATTGGCTCCTGGGGCCCTTTCCGTCCATGCTTTTCGGATGGTCGGCCGGCCGGCTTTTCCGTCTCCTGCATTTCCGGAATCCGCTGCGGATCACCCTGTCTGTACTGCTGGTGACAGCTGTTATCCCCACTGTCATTGAATTTCTGGTGTTTCCCCAGCTCTTTTTTTTTAACCATGTCTGGAGCTACTGGCCGGGTCCCATTTACGATGAGCTGGTACCGTTTGACCCCCGTCTGATCAGTTTCAGGGTGCTTACTTTATTATGGGCAGTCACTCTCTGGGCTCTCCCCGGCTTCTTCAGGGAAAAGCTGTATAAATGGTTTTTACTGCCGTGTGCCGCCGGGCTGCTCTTCAGCTATATGAATCTTACGAACCTGGGCCTGATCATGCCTGAAGAGCAAATACAGCGTGAACTGGGGGCCATGCATGAAACCGACCATTTCAGGATCTATTACAATACAGGCACCCTGAATGAAGATGAGATTGAGCGGTTTGGTGAAAAGCATGAAGAGCACCTGGTTTCGATAACGGACATTCTCGAAATCGACAGAACAGTCTACCGCAAGGAGAAAATTCATTCCTATGTCTACAGTGATATTTCCCAGAAAAAAAGGCTGACCGGAGCCGGACAAACCAGTTACGTGCCTGTCTGGATCAGCCAGGACCAGACGCACATAGCCTTCAGGCATCTGGACCAGGTTCTGAAGCACGAACTGGTCCATATCGCAGCGAAAAACTTCGGCAACTGGTTCGGGGCCAGCACCAGTATCGGCCTGATAGAAGGTCTTGCAGTGGCCCTGGATCCGAACCGCTACCATTCCACTCCGGACCAGCTTGTTGCGGCAGGGGAGGACCTGCCCGGCCCGGAAGATCTTCAGGAGTTATTCAGCCCTGTTGGTTTCTATGGCATGGCGGGACCGGTCAGCTATGTGATCAGTGGCTCTTTTGTAGGTTATCTTCTTGAAAATTATCCGGTCGACATGTTTAAAACCGCTTATCGCACCGGAAATATCGGAAAGGCCTATGCACCATATTCTGTTAAAGAGCTGGCCGGTACCTGGCGGCAACACCTGAAAACCGTTGACACAGAGGCCGCAGACCGCAGACGGGCAGTGGCTCTTTTCAGCACCCCCTCCATATTTGAGAAACCCTGCCCGAGAATAGAAAAGAAACGGGACATCAGGCAACGGTTCAGTATGGGCATGACCGGCCCGGGGGAGACGGCCCGGCCCGGAACGGCCGCCTGCGAGAAACGTCAGTGAATACGTTCGGAATACCATAGATGATTTTGAGGATCCGTATCCGCCATCCGGCCGGTCGGGTCGATTTCGATCCGCACAATATCGTCCATGGCTGCCGGTACAGTCAGCGTGTAATCAGGATACACCCATGGCCAGTCTTCGGCTACCGTCCGTCTGACGCCGGGAAATTCATCTTCTTTCTGTCCCCGCATAATTCGCATCGGAATATAGAAATGTTCAACTGAACCATCCCAGTATTCCACTTCAAGATCCACGGGCATTGGCATCTGGCCATGCCGCCTCAGCATTACCCGGGTTTTACCGTTGTGAGGGGTGACTTCTTCTATTCCGTAGTCAATCGTCCTCGTGGATTTGACCCAGTACTCGTGGTACCAGTCGAGCTTCAGCCCGCTCTCCTGTTCCATCACCCTGATGAAATCATATCCTGTCGGATGCCTGAATTTCCATTCGTTGAAAAATCTTCTCATTCCCCTGTCAAAGGTTTCCCGGCCTGTAATATAGCTGAGCTGGTGCAGAAATATCATTCCCTTGGTATAAGAGGCTACCGAGTAGGCGGTATTTCTGTGATAATGGTCGGCATGCCTGGCCATCGGCTCCTCGATCCCGGACCGGACCACATGAAAATAATTATTATAACTGCCGGCGAACGGATCCTCTCCGCTGTCACCGAACAGCTCGTGCATCACACGGGTGGAGGCATAGACAGTAAATCCCTCATCCATCCAGTGATCGTAGCTCTCATTATTAGCCAAAACCCCCTGATACCAGGCGTGGACCAATTCATGGACGGTTACACCCACCAGGCCCTGTAAATTCCGGTTGCCTGTAACCAGGGTTCCCATGCCGTACTCCATCCCGCCGTCACCTCCCTGGGCAACGATGTATTCTTCATAGGGATAGTCCCCAAAGTGCTCGTTCATATAGCTGAAGGCTTCAGCTGTATATTCAGGAAGCTTCTCCCAGTTCACCAGCAGTTCCGCCTGTCTGTCTGCCGTCGCATTCACGGCCACGGGATCCGTCTGGTAAAAAAACCGCAACAGGGGACCACCGGGTACACGGTAAGTCGCATGCCGGTAGCCGCGATCGGCTGCCCACATGAAATCATGCTGGAGATCCGATATAAAATGCCAGGTCAGTTTATCTCCCTCAGGTCTCTGCACCCGGGTGCCTGACGCTTCATATCCGTATCCTGTCTCGTCCGGATTTTGCAGATATCCTGTGGCAGCTACGGAATAGTCCCGGTTCATATGTATTTTAACATCAAACCTGCCAAAAACTCCGTGGAATTCACGGCCGATATACGGGTGGGGATGCCATCCGCGAAAATCATACTCCGCCATTTTGGGATACCACTGGGACATCGAGTAGTCAATCCCTTCTTCATTACGGCGGCCGGTTCTGCGAATCTGAACCGGCACCTGCCCTTCAAATTCCATTACAAACCGGGTTTCGGAATTCGGCAGCAGGGGCTCGGCCAGTTCGGCTTCCAGGACCGTGCCGCTGATTTTAAAGGAGAGTCTTTCACCATCCTGCTCCAGTCGGTCAATCATCTGATAACCCGTTTCGTTTTCCTTCAGGTAGTAAATGCGGTCCCCCACACGACTGTCAGGATCTTCGATTGTACGTGAACGCTTGTCCATCATGCTGCCGGGCTGAAAGGCGTTTAAATAAAGATGATAAAATACCCTGTCCAGGGTATCCGGAGAATTGTTCGTATAAATCAGCTCCTGATATCCGTCAAACCGATGGCTGTCGGTGTCAAAGTCAATTTCCATCCTGTAGTCCGCTCTTTGCTGCCAGTATCCGCTTCTGTTCTGTGCTTTCGTGAGGTCGGTCAGCAGACAGACGGCTGCTATCGCCAGTAGTCCGGTCTTGAATTTATGTCTCATTCGGAGATTCTGTTTGGGGGTCCTAAAATGTATTTCTGCTGGCAAAGGCACGGCTGAGCGTTACTTCATCAATGTATTCCAGTTCGGACCCCACAGGAATACCGTAGGCGATCCGCGTTACATTAACCTCAAACGGCTTGAGGAGCTTGTTGATATAGAAGGAGGTAGCCTCACCCTCCGCATCAGGATTCAGGGCCAGGATGACTTCATGTATATCTTCAGCGGGATCATTTACCCTGGCGATCAGTTCCCTGATCCGGAGATTGTCGGGCCCGATGTTCTGCATGGGTGAAATAACACCCCCCAGCACATGATACCTTCCCCTGAATTCATTGGTTTTCTCTATGAAATAGACGTCCTGAAACTCCTCCACGACACAAACCTGACTGCCCGACCTTTTAGGATTGCTGCATATTTTACAGGGGTCGGAATCGGTAACGGTTCCACAGCGCGAACACCGGGTAACCGATTTCTTAAGATCCACCAGGGCATCTGTGAGCGCATACACCCTCTCTTCCTGTTGCTTCAGAAGATGCATGGCTATGCGCCTGGCCGATTTTCTGCCGGTGCCGGGCAGCCGGGCCAGCTCTTCGATTGCCCGTTCCAGAGCTTCAGAAGTAATCTGCATTTTGATGAACCGTAATTAGTGTTTGTAAGAAAACTCATAGTGTCCTAAAAAAACGTCAGGGTCATGGCACGCGAAGCCCCAAAAAGCACAGTGTACCAAGCGTACATGAGCATTTTTGGGGCAAGTGGAACGCAGAGATTGACGTTTTCTTAGAGACACTAATTAAGGAATGTTATAAGCCGAACTTACTCAGGTCCATGCCCGGCAAACCGCCTCCGGGCATCATATCCTTGTAAACCTCCTGCATTTTCTCCTTCGCCGCTTCTTCAGCTTTCTCAAGCGCCTTGTTGACCCCCGCAACAACAAGATCTTCCATCATCTCCTTATCTTCCGGATCCACCACATCCCTGTCCAGAATGATCGAAATGATTTCCCGCTTGCCATTCGCCTTTACCTTCACCATTCCGCCACCGGCTTCCGCTTCAACTTCCACTTCCTTGAGCCGTTCCTGTGCTTCTTTAACCTTGCTCTGCATGTTGGCAAACTTTCCAAACATGTCGGCCATATTAAATTGATCACTCATGATATCACCACATATATAATTGTAATTAATATTCCAGCTCTGCACCGAACAGCTCCACCAGCGTCCGGATGTGAGGGTCCTTTTTCTGAAGTTCCTTAAACTGCTCATAGGGACTTAATGATCCTGAATTTTCCTTCTTTTCGCCCCGTTCAACTTTACAGTGGATTTTCAAACTCACCCCGAATTCCTCTTTCAGGGAATTCGAAAGCAGGTCCTGATTCTCTTCCACCAGCTGCCTGGCAAATTCATTGTCCACTATTACCTGAAGTCTCCTTTCTTTGAGTGAAGAAATTTTCACTCTCTGCATTTGCAGGTAGAGGACCCTGGGAGCTTTTTTTTCAAGATATACCAGAAACTCCTCCCACTTGTCTATAACGTCCCTGATTCCATTTATTCCATTTGCCGGTGTACTTTTCGGTGACGCTTTGACTTCGGAAACGGAATGAACAGCGGCAGGCGCCGTCCGGATATCTTTATCACCGAATGAGGGCCGGCCATAAAGACCATCATAATTTCCTGGAGGTTCCGTCCTGTTCTCTTCCATTTTTTGCCCGGCCGGACCGTTATCAGGCGCTGGTCTGCTGTCAGGCTCTGGTCCGGAACGGTCAGGCATTGGCCCTGAGTCAGGCTCTGGTCCGGAACGATCAGGTTCTGGCCCGGAGACGCGTTCAGCGCCGGACATGCCCGGACGTGCGGCCGAGCCGCTGGTCTCATTCAGCTCTTCGTTCGAAGAGTTTTTTTTTAAATCCTGTAACTCAGAAAGAAGCGTGTCCAACTCTTTGGAATGGCTCATGTGGATCAGCTTGAGCATAAGAATTTCGAAATGAACTCCGGGCTGCTGAGCCTCTTTCAGTTTGAGCTGTGCTTCACTGACCAGATGAAGCATCCGCATCAGGTCATTTTCAGAATAATCACCAGCCTGGCGGGCGTATCGTTTCCTGGTCTCCTCCGTAGCTTCCAGAAGGTGGAGCCGTTTGGAGCTGTGGGCCACATAAAGATTCCGTATATGCTCTGTCAATGAACCCAGGAACTCCTGAATATCCGTACCGGCCTGCAGCAAACCCCGGATCAGCGTCAGGCCTTCAAGAGAATTCCTGGCTTTTACCGCCTGCATGAATGAAAACAGATCGTCTCTGTCTACAACATTCAGGGCGCGTAGAAGCTCTTTATACTCTATCTGATCACCACAAAAAGCGATCGCCTGGTCCATCAGACCAAGTGCGTCCCTCAGGGCACCGTCCGCACGTTTTGCGATCACATGAAGGGATTCATCATCTATCCGAATCGACTCTTTTTCAGATATGGTCCTGAGCCTGTCTACAATTTCTCCGACACTGATCCTTTTGAAATCGAATCTCTGGACCCGGGACAGGATTGTGGGGAGGATTTTGTGAGGCTCGGTCGTCGCAAAAATGAATATCGCGTGGGCCGGTGGTTCCTCCAGGGTTTTCAGGAGTGCATTAAATGCCTCTTTGGTCAGCATATGCACTTCATCAATGATAAAGATTTTATACCTGCCATTCTGAGGCGGAACCCGGATAACCTCTTTCAGTGAACGGACATCCTCGATTTTCCTGTTCGAAGCCGCGTCCATTTCAACGATATTGAGCGTTCTGCTCAGAGATTCACCATCCACAACATCGGAGACTTCATTCACTGCACGGGCCAGCACCCGGGCCATTGTTGTCTTTCCCACACCGCGGGGACCGCAAAACATGTAGGCATGCGACAATCTGTTGTCCCTTATGGCGTTTTTAAGAGTGTTGCTTACATGTTCCTGGGAAACAATGTCCTCAAAAGACTGGGGACGGTACGTTCTGGTAAGGGCTCTGTAATTTTGATTCATGGCATAACTTTTTTACTCACCTGAATGTACTAAAAATAGAAGATCATTTTGGCATGAAATGGGTCAGCCGATTCCGGGGATGTTCCTTTTCTTATATGCCGTTACTTATGAGCCGGCCATCTTCTTATTCGCGAATGGAACTTTTAAGGGAATACTGTAAATTAGAGTACAAATACGTAGTATGCATTAGTTATGTACTTACAAAAGCACCATTGCCTCTGGCTCTTATTACTTCTGTTCTATCCCCTGTCCCTGAGCGGTCAGTTTCATGATGCAGACTGGTTCGAACAGGGCCTTCTCGCTGAATTTCGCGGCGAATATGAACAGGCCCTGAACATCTGGATGAATGCAAGGGAACAGCTGGATCAGCCCGATTCCAGAATCGGCCTGGGTTATATCCGGGTTGCAACTGAACAGGAAATGGATGATCACTATGAAACAGCTACGGATATGTATCTGTGGGCCATTTCCTCTCCGTTCACAGGCGTCAACAGAGCTGCTGTACGGCAGGAAATCGAACGGCTCAGGCCTCTTCTGGGAGACGGAATCTACAGGCAGTGGTTAAACTGGTTTGAAGAGCGGAATCAAAACCTGGCTTCTGACATGAAGGGTTTCTGGATTCAGATGGATCCGACACCCGGAGAGACCGTCAACGAACGCCTTATCGAACACTGGCATCGTATTGCCTATTCAAGGGCAAACTTCTCCAGGAACAGCAATACGATATACGGGACGGACGACCGGGCCCTGATTCATGTACGTTACGGAAAACCGGATATCAAACGCGCCGGTGTACTGTCGCTGGACAATCAGAATATCGGACGGTGGCTTTCACAGCAGTTCAATTCCGCCCGCATGCCGGATGACCCGGAAGGCAACAATCCTTCATTTTCTTTTGACGATGAAAACCTGGAGCGGGAAAATGCTTTTGAACAGCTTGAGGAGTATGTATTCCAGTTTCATGAATACCCCGAATATGAAATATGGGTTTATCATCTCCTGAATAACCATCAGACAGACCCCCTTATCTTTATTTTTGGAACGGATATCCGAACGGGTGATTATCAAAGGCAACAGAGCGTCGACGATTTTATACCCCAAAGAGCTTATCTGAGTGATCGCCGCAGTACCACTCTGAAAACAGATTTCATACGGCAGGGGCTGACTCCCGCCCTCGTCCTGCAGATGCTCTATTACGAGCAGCTTGTTGATATCAGTTCCTTTTTTGAGGATCGCCTGAATTCGATTCGTGAATCATTTATAGAGCAGGGACCCCTTGCCTATTCGTCGCTGGATCTTTCGCTTCGATCCCAAAGCAGGGAGATGCTTGAAATGAGGGCGGCCGAAGCCCCTGTCGAAAATTCCAGCATTTCCAGACTGTTGCCTTCCATTCCGGTTGAAGTTCATCAGTACAGGCTTCTGGATGACGAGTCCAATCCGGTAATCATTTCATTTGTGGAGAGCAACCCGACTGAAGCACTTCTCCGGGATATGGAAATAATCAGGGACGGTGATTCAGCTGCGCCGGAACCGGATTATCGTGTTCAGGATCCGGATTATCTCGGAGAGTATCTGCTGCATCATAAACTGCTTGTATACGACGGGAACTGGGAGGAGATTGAATACAACAGGCATTCACCCGCTATCCGGTTTACGGAAAGCCCGACAGGCACTGTCGTGCAGTCGGTTTTCCTTTCCCCGCACCGGAGTCAGAACTTTCAGGCGGCTGCAGCTGAGCTGATCAATTCAGATCCGCAAAGCGCCACCCCCTATACCTCTATTTTTCCGAATCAGCTGCGCGGACTGGGAACCCTGAAAAATCAGCAGCCGCCCCCCCTGACAGCTGATCCGGAAACGCTCGAACTGGGTGACCTGATCCTTGGTTACCGTGACGACCTTCCTGAAGATTATCCCTTTGCTTTTCGTGTGGCAAATGACCAGATGATAGCGGGGGATGAAAGCCTTCTCCTTCATTTTGAAGTTTACAATCTGCAGCCCAGGCCGTCCACGGGGTTCACCCGGTTTCAGCTCACCTATCGCATTTATCCCGTGCTGGAAGACGGCACTCTCCTGACTGATCAGGAGGCGTTTTACCTCACCATCAATTTTGAAGATGACCAGACGAGGGTCATCGAAGATCTGGAAATTCAGACTGCAAAACTTTCAAGCGGATTATATGAATTGCAGGTCTATATAGAGGATATGGTGAGCAGCCAGGAAAAAAACCGGAATATACGGTTTGAAGTTACCAATTAGGGCTGCCGGTCCGGGAGGGAAACCGGCCGCAGGAATTTTTATTCTTTCAGGTGCTTTTCAAGGAATTCAAAGATCCGCCGATATTCATCATACCAGGCTTCGGGGCTGGAAAATGTGTGACGCTCTGAAGGGTATACCATCATTTCCAGCTCTTTATTTCCCGACCCGACTAGTTTTTCTATGTACTGTGCTGTATTCTGGAAACCGACATTATCATCCATGAGCCCGTGCATAATTAAAACAGGCTGCTCCATCTCTCCAGCCATAGTCAGGGGGGAGCTGCGGGAATAATGCTTCGGGTTGTTCTCCGGTGTCCCCAGTCTCGGCTCGGTATAGGCCGGGTTGGAATAATGGTAGTTCCTCCAGTCGGTAACTGCCCGCAGGGCAGCAACCGCATGAAATCGGT
>JBBDRV010000122.1:0-6736 GCA_040905285.1 Balneolaceae bacterium
TCGGACTTAGGAACAGAAAGCGAGCAGGATGAGATTTTGGCACAGTGGAATTTGGACAGTGGAATTTGGTACAGTGGAACACGACTTTTGAGGTTCGCAGCGGTGTTACGGAACGAGAAAGCGGGATTCCAATGTGTAAAAAGATCGCATGCGCAGCTCTGTAGAGTAAGTCCGACAGACTGCTATGGCAATACGAGTGAGGCTGCAGACGCATCCGGGTAATAAGAGGTGAGCAGTTCTATCAGGCCGCCTGCAGGGAGGACAGGCTCAACTCCATAATAAACGGTAAGAACACAGAGAAAAACCAGGGAATATTTAAAAATGGATCCGGGCCTGACCAGTGTAAATTCCTTATGCGGCTCCCGGAAGTAAAGGAAGACCATCACACGCAGATAATAGTAGACACTCGCGGCACTTGCCAGGACACCGATGACAGCGAGAGAGACCAGACCGGCATTTATGGCGGCAGCAAATACATAGTATTTTCCCAGGAACCCTACAAACGGCGGGATCCCCGCGAGTGAAAAGAGAAAAACAGAAAGAAGGACAGCCATCAGCGGCTGCTTGTAACCCAGACCGGCGTAGTTATTGACATCTGAAAAATCGAGTCCTTGATTCCTCTCATAGTAGGCGATCACGCCAAAGGCCCCGATGTTCATCAGCGTATAGGCAAAAAGGTAATACAGCACTCCCGTGTACCCTTCTGCTGTTCCCGCTGCCAGTCCCACAAGCAGATAACCGGCATGGGCAATACTGGAGTAGGCAAGCATGCGCTTCACGTTATCCTGCACCAGTGCAATCAGGTTACCCAGGATCATCGTCAGGACGGAAATCACATACAGTACAGGAAGCCATTCCAGCTCTCCCGTCGGCGGCATCATTCTGGAAAGAACAAGAATAAAAGCAACAAAGGTTGCCGCTTTGGAAGCTGTAGCGAAATAGGCGGCAAGAGTAGTCGGGGTTCCCTGGTAAACATCGGGCGTCCACATATGAAAGGGCACAGCCGCTATTTTAAAGAAAAAACCAACGAGCAAAAGCGCCGCGCCGCCAAGGAAGAGCAGACTACCGTCAGCTGCCGCAGAAATATCCGCATAGCCGGTCGCCCCGGTCGCCCCGTAAATCAGTGCAATGCCGTATAGCAGAAATCCTGTTGAAAATGCACCGAGAAGAAAATATTTAAGCGCGGCTTCCGCACCGGTTTTCTTTTCTTTTATCAGACCTGCAAGCACGTAAAGACATATCGACATCGTTTCCAGCCCGACAAACAGCATAATCAGGTCATTCGAAGTGGCAAGACCGACCATTCCCGTTGAAGCAAACAGTATCATCGCGTAAACCTCTCCGTACTGATGCCCGATGGCCTCGAGGTAATCCCTCGATATCAGAACGCAGAAAAGAGTCGCCGCCATAACAAGGAACGTACCAAAGGCGGCGGTCCCGCCGAAAGCCACCATCTCGAAAAAGGAGGTTCCGGTCGGCCCGAACAGATCCCGGACAGCAAAAGCAAGAGCTGCAACCAGTGACAGGGTTGTGACACCGAATATGGAATTTATCGCGGCTCGATACGCTGTCTGCACCAGCACAATCAGGCCGGCGACAGCCGTTACGGTGGCGGGTAAAAATGTATTGAGATCGTGCAGGTAGTCCATTTTTATAATTTATAAATCTTTTCGATCGCTGCTGCCACGTGGATATCCTTTCGGGTGGCCATTTTTCCCGCATCGTCTGTGCAGAGCGAAATTTTCACGCTGTTATCAATATTAAACACCTTTTCAGCCGCGGGATGCATCAATGGTCCTCTGGTTTTCTGTTTACCAGTTGAGGGGCGGCCCCGTCAAGTCCATAAAAATGCACCGTCCACTCCGGCAGGTCATTCCTTCTGGAATCCTCAAGGACAGCTATGCTTTTTGTCTCTGTTATTTCGATAAAATTATTCACCCATTCTTCAGAGTAGCGGGTGAAATCTTCGGAACGAATACCAATCCAGACCATTAAAATGATCAACGGCAGTAGAAGTCCGATCTCCCTGGCGTTAACATCGCTGAGGTCCCTGTTCTCGTCATAGCTGACCGGCCCGAACATAACACGCTGGTACATCCACAGCATGTAAACGGCCGCGAGAATAACTCCCAGGGCTCCCAGAACGGCATATATTCCGTTGTCGTACAGAACAGAGGAAAACGCGCCGGTCAGAATCAGAAACTCCCCGATAAAACCGTTCAGCCCCGGCAGGCCTATGGAGGCCAGCATGGTGATCATAAAAGCAACGGCAAAGACTGGAATCACACGCGCAATCCCGCCGAAATCCCTGATCATTCTTGTATGCCTGCGGTCATAGAGCATGCCGACGATAAGAAAGAGGGCCCCTGTGGACAAGCCGTGATTGATCATCTGGATAATTGCGCCCTGGACAGCTATTGTATTCAGGGCAAAAATTCCCAGCACGACAAAACCGAGGTGGCTGACAGAGGAATAAGCGACCAGCTTCTTCACATCTTTCTGAACCATGGCGACCAGCGCACCGTAGATGATCCCGATGACTGCCAGAACAGCAAACCAGGGCGCAAATTCCATAAAAGCGTTGGGAAAAACAGGCATGCAAATACGCACGAGCCCATATGTGCCCATTTTCAGCATGATTGCTGCAAGGACGACAGAGCCTGCGGTAGGCGCCTCCGTATGAGCGTGCGGCAACCATGTATGGAAAGGGAAAAGGGGGACCTTGATGCAGAATGCCAGTGCAAATGCGAGAAACATATATGTCTGTTCGACCAGTCCTATCTGATAGTCTGTTCCTGAAATAAACCGCCAGTCTGCAGTAAAGGCAAAATCAGCATGGGCCGCACCGGCATGATAACCGAGATAGATCAATGCGACAAGCATTATCAGCGAGCCGGCCAGGGTATAAATAAAAAATTTGACAGTGGCCCTGATCCTGTCGGTTCCACCCCATATGCCGATCAGGAAGTACATTGGAATCAGCGACAGCTCAAAGAAAACATAGAAGACAATCAGGTCGAGCGAAGCGAAGACTCCAAGCGACGCTGTCTGTAAAAGAAGAAGCATGCTGTAATAGCCTTTCAAATGCCGGGTGACGGAATTCCAGGAAGACAGGATGACGATCGGGCCGAACAGGGTTGTCATCATAAAGAGTAACAGGCTCAGCCCGTCAAGTCCAACCAGGTATTTTATATCGAACCCGGGTAAAATAGCGGCACCTTCAGTAATATACTGGGGCACATGAGAATTGATTATATCAAAACTGAAAATCAGAGGAAGGGAAACCAAGAATGCCGCCATAGTGGCAACCAGGCTTACCCACTTGACCATTTCATCGGTTCGGGCCAGCAGAACAGCTGCTATAGACAGCAGTGGAAGATATATCGTTATATTTAAGAGATATTCCATTCGTATAAAAGACGTTTAAAAGAGCATCATGGTTAGCACGATAATCACTCCGGCAAGCAGGAAAAGTGCATAGTTTGTAGCAACACCGGTTTGGACATAACGAAAAAGACTGCCGAACAGCCGGACGGTTCCCGCCAGGCCATTTACAAGTCCGTCAACAACTTTCATATCGAATACAGCCAATACCCGTTCGGAAAATCTGACTGTCGGGAAAATGACCGCGCGTTCATACAATTCATCCAGGTTGTATTTCTCCTGCCATACCTGATAGAGACCGCCGAACCTTGCCGCAATTTGTTTGTCAGACTCTTCCAGGCTGTTTATTTCATACATCCTGTAGGCCAGGTATATTGCTCCTGCAGCAATCGCCACCGCCAGTGCCATCAGCAGCCATTCCAGGCCTTTTCCCATAACAATGGAGAAGTCTGACGCTATCGTGTGAAGCCACTCATGCAGCAGATTCACATTCGCCGGCTGGCCTGTAAACGTCTCCACGATAAAATTTGGGAGGCCGAGAAATCCACCCAGGACGGAAGCAATCGCCAGGACCCATAAAGGGATGGTCATCGAAAGGGGGCTTTCGTGCAGATATTTTTCAGAGCCTGCCGCGTCCTTTATTTTTTCAGGGAGTTTGAATGAACCGTGAAATGTAGAGAAGGTCAGGCGGAACATATAAAATGCCGTCAGAAATGCAGTCACAATTCCAACTCCCCAGAGGATGAAGTAAAGTCCGCCGGCATATTCTCCGTAACCGGCGCTGAACGCATGCATCAGAACCTCATCCTTGGAAAAAAATCCGGCCAGCGGCGGAATGCCCGAGATAGCGATCGTGGCGATCAGAAATGTTTTATAGGTAGAAGGCATATACTGCCTGAGCCCGCCCATAAAACGCATGTCCTGAGAATCAAAATGAACATCTTTCCCTTCCTCCCGAAGGCCTGTCCCGACATGCTCCATGGCATGTATTACTGATCCGGAACCCAGAAACAGGCACGCCTTGAAAAAAGCATGGGTGATTACATGAAACATGGCTGCAGTAAATCCACCCGCGCCAAGCGCCAAAAACATATACCCCAGCTGGGATACGGTGGAATAGGCAAGCACCCGTTTGATATCATTCCGGGTCAGCGCAATGGTTGCCGCAACAATCGCCGTGAGCGCCCCGATAACAGCAATAATCAGCATCACTTCCGGAGTAAGAACATACATTTCGGACATTCGCGTGATCAGGTAGATTCCGGAGGTGACCATTGTGGCGGCATGGATCAATGCTGAAACCGGAGTCGGGCCGGCCATGGCATCCGGCAACCAGACAAAGAGCGGAATCTGGGCACTTTTTCCTGTTGCCCCGATAAACATCAGGATGCCGATCCAGAAGAGGTAATTCGAAGAAAATGCTTCCAGGTTCCCGAGAATGACATCGAAATCCAGACTGCCAACAGTACTGAATATCATGAACATGGCAATCAGGAAAGCAAAATCACCGACACGGTTATAGATTAACGCTTTTTTAGCGGCATCGGATTTTGCCATATCACTGTACCAGAACCCGATCAGGAGATACGAGCAGAGGCCGACCCCTTCCCATCCGAGAAACAGCAGCAGCAGGTTGTTTCCCAGCACCAGGTTGAGCATGGCAAAAATGAAGAGGTTCAGATAGGCAAAGAACTTCCAGTAACCGGGATCATCGGCTATATAGCCCATTGAATAGAGATGGATAAATGCACCCACACCGGTTACCACCAGTGCCATTACCAGGGAAAGCTGGTCAATCCTGTAGGCAATATCCACAGTCAGTGAACCCGCGTCGATCCACGTAAAAAGAGTGACAACAACGGCAGATGCATCTGAGGAGAAATTCAGAAACAGATAACAGGATATCAGAAAAGGAACAAAGACAGCGATATTAGCCAGTGTACCAATCAGGGTTTTTTGTTTCCTGAATCCTTCGGAAGAGAGCCCGATAATTCCATTGATCAGGAAGCCGGCCAGTGGCAGACCGACAATTAAGCTAATGAGCACTGTAGAGGAATCCATCCAGTAGATTGATTAGATTTTGGCGTTGCACTGTAAACGCATGACTAAAACGCACGACATAGAACCATAACAAGTACAAGCTGATATTCATGATGACAACGGTAAATCATGCTCATAACTGGTAAATCATGCTCATTAACTGCAACTGCAGAGCAGCATTTCAAGCAATTCTTGTTAGGGCACACATGGTTCACACGGCACCGGGAAATTTGGCTCAAAAGGTAGCTAAAATTTCAGAGATGACAAAGGTACAAACATCTATTTTTCCGGGAGTCCGGCTGACTTGTGCACCAGAAAGCGGATATCCTGAAAAAGATCAGAATACATCCTGAACCCCGGGCAGCACCGGCGAAAAAGGCAAAGTTTTACTTTACCCGTAAGATTTTTTTTTTATTTTGAGTCAAAATTTTCCGGCAGTGCAAACTATACATTGACTAAGATTAAAGTCACGGATTGTCGCACCTGAGACAAATGACGAGAAAGATCGTATACGCTGTGTTGCACATCTGACATAACTGACCCGGTCCTGCATTTTTACAAATGAAGCAACTATCCATTTCAAGCCTCTTATTATCTTTTACCGGCCTGATGATATTCTGGCTCGTAATGAGCGGTATGCTCCAGCCCGTCCAGATCGGAGAGGGTATCGCCTGCTCGATTATTGTGATTGCAATCAATTACAGGCTGAAGGCTCACAAATTCTTTGATGACGAGATAGATCATCCCGGCCGGATCCGGTTTTCCTATGTTCCCCGGTATGTAGTCTGGCTGCTGTTCGAAATGATAAAGGCCGGCCTTCACGTTGCAAGCGTTATTATATCACCATCAAAGTCAACTGAAACCCGTATTGTTAAATTCAGGGTGGATCTGCCGAATGCCCAGGCAAAAATGGTACTGGGGAATTCGATCACACTGACTCCCGGAACAGTGACTGTTGATATCCGGGACGATAAATTCACCGTACATGCCCTGACGAAAAATTCCTTCGGGGGCATAGTCGATGACAGTATGCCCCGCAAGGTCCTCAGGCTTTTTGAGAAAGAGGAGCGGCAGGTTGTCCACGATGTACAAATTATTAATGATGCTGATCAGATATCCCGAAAATGATAGAGTTCTTTCTATACAGCACTGTGGTTATGACCATTATTATAGCCATCCCGCTGATTCGGGTTGTAAAAGGACCTACCATTTATGACAGGATGATGGGGATCAATGCCATCGCTTCAAAAACGATCGTGCTGATCTGTCTGATCGGTTTTGTCTACGGCCGGATAGAGGCGTTCCTTGATAT
>JBBDRV010000123.1:0-6732 GCA_040905285.1 Balneolaceae bacterium
TGACTAGGCTCTCAGATTCATCTGCTTCTATAAACTGCAAGAAGGAGTTCAACACCCTCCTCATTTCTCCCACTTCATGATCACGCCCGCGCTGTGCCCCGATCGCATCAAATTCATCAAAAAGATATACCCCTCTCTCTTCATTTATTAAATCAAAGACCTGACGCAGTTTGGCACTGGTTTCCCCGAGATAACGGGTAATCAACCGGTCCATCATGACCACATAAAGCGGAATATGCAGCTCATGAGCAATAATAGAGGCCGTTAGTGTCTTACCGGTTCCGGGAGGGCCAGACAATAAAATTTTCTTTCGGTTTCGAAGCCCATAATCCAAAAACTCATCCTTTCGATGAAACTCAGAAATAATACGCTTAATCTTCTCGCGCAGTTTCTCCTCTACAACCAGTTCGGATAGTCGGTGCTTTGTACTCCTCTCAAATACAAGGTCTGCTAGCTGCCGTTTTTCTGCTGAACGGAGGCGTATCGGCTTCTTCGGTTGTTTAAGAACTAACTCTTTCAGCTCATTTGCTACTTCAACATGCCCCAATTTAGCTTCGTGGGCAGCAACCTGAAGTGCAGCCGTTTTAAACGTCTCATCATTTCCTGAGAAGTGAGCTTTGATTAGGTTTAATATTTGAGAAGCTTTTGCCATGACAAAAAAGGTAACAAATTCAAATCGATTTTATTGGTGATAATATGGACCTGCTGACAGACTACATAAACGTTTCTTAGTCATATCTCCCTTCTTTTAGGTCTGCGATTCTTGTCAGTTCGCCGACAATGACCTCCTGCAGGATCTGGTGAGCCATTTCGGCTGCCGGCCGCCAGAATTTCATCGATGAACCGGTCCGGGATTGCCTGTAATTTGGTCAGTTCATGACAATGGCCTAGCAAAACCTTGAAGGCTTCGCAGAAGAATAAGGTTTTGTACCTTAAGAGATAAACCAAGCCTATGCTCATTGTATATCTAGTTGGGTTATTTTTTGCCTTTATTTTCGTGTTCTCGGTTATTTACTATGGATTGTATAAGTATAGTCTTCGGCCTAGAGTGGTCAAGAGACGAAATGGAGTCAGTGGACTGAAGCAGAAGTCACCTGCTTTTTTTACAAATGATCTGTTCAAAGAACGGACGATAATAGAAGCGATAGATGAACTTCGGTTACTCAAGTTCATGGGTGAAATTCTCCTTGATCGCTGGCAGTCTTTTAATAGAGGTTCGTTGCATTTCACTTCAGACCAGTTAAAAGAGAATCATAAACTTGATATTTCAGTAACTGAATTGATAGAAAAAATTTTTCCTAAGTATTGGGGTGTGGCTATATACTTAGCAGGGCACTATTTTCCTTTAATTCCTACCGATATATCAGCTGGTGAAGTTCTGGCTTTCTATGGTAATTGATTCAAGATTGTCTATATGTTGTCAGGGTATATTCAGTTGATTTCAATCTTCTTTTCGAATAGTCGGATCAAATCGCTCGTCTGGATCTCAAAAGCTTTGGCCAATCGTACAAGGGTAGACAAGGAGGGTTGTTTCAAGCCTCGTTCCAGATCCGATATGTAGGTGCGATGCAGATCACTCCGCTCAGCCAGTTCCGCCTGAGAGATATTTTTGCTCAGCCGGATTTCTTCAATTGTCCTTCCGAAAGCTTGCACCAACGTCTTTTTTTTCTCTGTATTCATCCGTGGAAGTTGGATGAATCCGAAAAAAAGAACGACATGCTATAGCATTCAATAAATTATATTTTATATTGTCATAATAAATGTATTGGTTGAGAGTCAAATTCCAAAGATCAATGATAACCGGTCGGGAAAATGTGGTAAAACAGCTCTCCGGAATCGGGTGATTCATTTCAGTTAAAGAGGGAGCTGGAGCCAGTGCTTGATCAGAATGGTACCGGTAAGATTATGTATCAAACATTCTTCAGGAAAAGTGGCCGTAAAAAGATCAAGATTCTGATTGCGGATGATCATCCGTTGATGCGCAGGAGCCTCCGAAAAATTCTGTCAGAAGATGACGATTTGCAGGTGGTGGCAGAAGCGATCAATGGAAAGGAGGCGGTAGAATTGACACGGAGTCATTCACCTCATGTCGTTTTGATGGATGTCAACATGCCGGAGATGAACGGTATTGAAGCCAGTCGCCATATCATCTCCGAAAATGCTTCTGTTCTGATAATTGGAATCTCTTTCCATGAATCTGATGAAGTTGCACAAGCGATGATAAAAGCGGGAGCTTCAAGTTTTTTGACCAAATCGAAAATCACTCAAACCTTGTGTGCTGTTGTACAGGGGGTAGTATTGGCATCTGGTACAAATCGGTAATTTGACCGATACCTTTCTATTCACTCGATTCCTTCAGTGGAATCAGCCAAACGAACCAGCGATTACTTTCTGAAGCGAAGCGAATAATACATATCCAGCTGCCAAACCTTCCTGAATGGTTGACAGCTGGTTAGCCGCAATATGATTTCTGTACAGCTCTCCTTCGGCCATGAATCGTTGACTTACCGGTTCTCATAGCTGTAATAAATATTGGATTGACCATCCCTACCTCATGAGATGACTTGGCGCTCGAATTCTTTCAGGATAATCCAATCTATTCTGACGGAGGTTTCCCACATATAAACCTAAAATGCTATCTCTTCCATAAAAAAAATTGGCATTCAGGAGGGGTAAGGAAAAACGATCAAGAGAGTGCAGGGGTGTGAAATGAAGAAATGGCTTTTCATTCTGTTACCGGTTTTGGCTGTCATTGCATACAGCTGCGACAATGGTAATCAATCCAAAATGCTCTGGATTCCCTTCTGATGATAAGATCCACCGATTATTTTACACCAGTCCAGCGCTAGAAAAATAATGAAGGACAAATCACACCGGCGTGGATATAATAAGCTCTAATATGAAGGGGTTAACAGATCACCTGCCCTGAAGTGCCAAAGAAAAGCGATTGATAGCCGGACGGATCAAAATCAAATGGTACTGAAAAAAAGCTGGCAAACCTGGATCATTAACCGATCTTGTGGAGTTTAGCTTTTTGTACCACCGGAAAGAATGCTGGTCAGTTCACGGTTCCATTTGTTCAAAGCTATCCGTTTTTCTACTTCATAATCATACTTGTTATAGATGGCTGTCAGTCCCGGAGCGCGGGGTTAAGTTTTTTATCATACAGTTGCTATATTCTCTGAAATGCTCATGTACCTGGCCTGCATATGAACAGATATATTGCACTTTTCAGAGGGATCAATGTCGGCGGAAGAAATTCCCTTTCAATGAAAGATCTCGCCGGGATTCTTGAGGATACAGGGTGCGTGAACATCAGAACGTATATCCAAAGTGGAAATGTCGTTCTGGATACCGATGAACGCTCTCGCGCAGCCGGAGAGATCGGCGCGCGGATCCTGGAACAGCACGGTTTTGAACCGAAACTCCTGATGCTGGATGTCAAAGATTTTAAGACAGCCATTGAAAACAATCCTTTCGACACGAATAACGGGAAGGCGCTGCATTTCTTTTTTCTGGAGTCAGAACCGGAATATCCTGACGTGGAAAAGCTGGAAGGACTGAAAACCGACTCCGAAGAGTTCGAGCTCCACCGAAGCGTCTTCTATTTGCATGCTCCGGACGGGATCGGGCGTTCTAAACTGGCGGGAAATGTCGAGAAAAGCATGGGAGTCTCCGTGACGGCCAGAAACTGGAATACCGTTCTTAAGCTACAGGAGATGGCATCACAGTAAGGAAAAAGGGTTGTCACCAGAACAGCGAGAAGAACTACTCAGAGTATAGAATCCCGTTTTGCAGAAGCAATTGTGGAGACTTTCTTTAAGGATTCTTTACCCATGCAAGTTCAGACACATATTTTATCTGCTCTCCACGATTTAAATGCAACGGCCGGGCAGACCGGCAGGACATATGAGGAGGTTTATGGAAACTTTCGGCTGAACTATGGATGGGTATTATAGATCGTTTTCGTCTCTGCATCAAAGAGAACGGAGTGCCAGGTTTGTGATGAAGGTATATCCATTCCCGGTGAATTTGGCGGCATTCCCGGTACGGCCAGTCCGATGGCATCTGGCTTTTCAGACAGCAGGCGACGAATATCTTCTGCAGGGACATGACCCTCAATTACATATTCATGGACAATAGCGGTGTGGCAGGAGCTTAGCTGATGTGGAACGGCCTGCTCATCTTTGAATGCTTGCAGATTCGACACCTTCTGCCTGACTACTTTAAAATTATGTTTAACCAGATAATCCGCCCATTTCACACAGCAGTTGCATCCTTCCGAGTGATACATGGTTAGTGTGATAACTTCATCAGAATAATCCGGTTGTACCTGTTTCGGCGTGTTTTGAAACATATAAATCCAAAAAACAGTACTAGCCGCGATTAAAGCCGCTGTTGAAATGTAAAAAAGCTTGTTGTTCATTTTGTTTGTTTGTGATCCGGTGATCTGATAAGAGCAGCAAGGACAACTGTTAATTGATGGAGCATCCGCCGGTGAAGCCCTCGGCCGAAAACGGCATGTTAAAACTTCCGAACTGATTTTCGTAGAGGGCTCTTAATTGCAGTACATGCTGACCTGCCCGTTTTGGGGAGCAATACTCCAGGACATAGTATGAATTGGACATTCTTTCCAGGCGTTCAGCAACTGCGAGGAATGAATCCCTGAGGGCCAATGAATCTGCGGCCAGTTCAAAGCCGTCCCTTCCGAACAGCTCGAGAGTATTCGGATCGATTTCTCCACCGAGTCCGATCGAGAAAAGAGAATGCTCTCTGCCGGCATGGTTGATCGAGTCGAGGGCTTCGGCTCTACTAACTCGTCCGGCCTGATCCGTTCCGTCCGTGAACAGGACCATGGAGCCGGCGATGGCGATGCCGGAGTCGGAACCGGTTTGTTGCAACCGGCTGTTCATTAGCGAAAGTCCCTGAGTCACTGCACCATTGAGGTTGGTGGAGACATCGTCGCTGATCTGGTTATGGATCGAATCGATTCCCGCCAGCAAGTCGTCCCGGGCCGGTGTAAAATCAACCAGCGAGTGAATATCCTCTTCCCCGTCAAACCAGTAAACGGCCATTTCCCGGGTACCATAGAGGCCCTCGCCCTCTTCCGGCATGGTTCGTTCGATGAAAGTAGCGGCCGCTTCCTTTACTCTGGGAAGATCGGAATTGTTCAGAATGCTCCCGCTTAAGTCGAGCAACAGGAGAGACGAATAGAGAAATTCTCCCGGTTCCTTTCTGATCCGGGCCTGAGACTCCAGATTCGAAATCTGTGATCCGTTCTCGAAAATTTCAAAATCAGGCTCTTCGATAGGATAGGACGTATCTTCAATATCTGTATCTATTTTGAAGAAGAGTCGCACTTTTGATGGCGGTTCTGTATTTGACTCGATCAAATGAACCTCGATTTTCCGTTCATCAGCTTCATAGTTGTTGCTGCATCCCGTCATCACCAGTATAACCAGGATAGCCGTAAGTAAAGTACTGTTTCTTGAAGCCTCCATAGAACCTATGCCCTTTTATTTCCTGTTCCCGCTGCCATTGGATAACGCCTGCAGGTATGGTTGTCGCCAGCTGCAGGGATAACTGTAATATAGAAGTCATAAGTCAGATTTGTTCCCTGTAATATAAAATATTACAAAAGTGTCGGAGGGTTTGAACAAACTTCCTCCTGCGATGATGAACTGAACTGAAATGGAAAAGGTCGGAACGAATATTCTGCCTGCTGTCTTTCATTGTAGAAGGGAGAAAAGGAAAATGCAGAGGTTCTGTTTCTGGGGGACAGATTCGACTTCATTCAGTTGACGGGAGATGTCTTTCTATATGTATAAGCAAATAAATAATCCGGTTATAGAATTAACAGGTCACGTGATGAAACCTTCCATGCAGGAGTTACAGGAACGGCCCGATCCACAGGCTCCGCCGGAGCGTCCTGAGCCCGTAACTCCCCCTGACCGACCCCAACCTCAACCACCGCCTGAACGTCCCGAACCCATTTCACCACCTGAACGCCCCGATCCGGGTAGCCCACCTGAACGACCGGAGCCGGTGACCCCTCCCGAACGGCCGGATCCACCTTGAACTTCCGCATCATGAACGATTCTGGCAGAATAGAAACTCAATAATTGCTTTTCCTGTCAAAGTAACTTCTTCCAATTCCGCTGTTTGCACTTTCAAATTCGTTGGCTAATAAAAAATTTACGGGTTTTAATTAAATTGCTTGCCTATAAGAAGGGTTCTTCTTTCCTATGTATGCTCTCTTTGCTAAGCCGCTTCATAACAGGCTATTTTAAATAAAAATATTTGCGTAAGTATATCCTTACATTTACATTCGTGTATGTAAATGTTTAAGCATAAAATCAACATGGTAAAGCGAAGAGATGTATTTCAGGCCATATCGGACCCAACCAGACGAGATATACTGTGTCTCATTGCCGAAGAGCCGTTAAACCTGAATTCAATAGCCGAAAATTTTGAAATGAGTCGCCCTGCTATTTCACAGCACATTAAGGTGCTGGATGAAAGTGGACTGGTAGTCATCCGCAAAAAAGGAAGGCACCGGTTCTGCCAAATTCGTTTTCAAAAAATAAAGGAAGTGGATAAATGGCTTGAGCAATTCAGACAGCTTTGGGAAGACCGCTTCAATCAGCTTGACCAGGTACTCATTAATCTGAAAGATGAAGAACAATGAAAAATCATTTTATGACAGATTTTTTCGTAGATAGGGAAAATAAT